>DJBY01000005.1:18701-34042 GCA_002430605.1 Opitutia bacterium UBA5964
AGGATAGAACATTAAATATAGATAGAGTCAGCTCCCATGAAATACCTCGAAATCATTCTTGTCGGCCTCATCCTATTGGGCGCGGTCTTCTATTTGCACAAGACCTTCTTTCTAAAAAAGAAAAGTGGCTCCAGCTGTGGCTGCGGCACCTCTGACTGCAAGGTGCCGAAGGCAACGATCGAGACGAGCAAAAAGCAAACCCACAACTAGCCAGAAAGAGCCAAGACAGATGTTCCCCAAACAATTAATTGCTTTCTGTCACAAACTCATCAACCAAGGCGTCGATCAACTCGACATGCCAGTCGGGATCGTCAGCCACATCTATAACGATCTATACGAGATCGTCACGATTAACAGTGAGATGGACGAGTTTATCCAAGGAGCCGTATTTCCACTCAGTAACACTTATTGTCGGGATGTCTATCGCACCGACAAAACCATCGCGATCACCGAAATCGATCATGTTCTAGGCATGCAGCTCCACCCTCTTTATGTGAGCCTGCCAGTTGAAGCCTATATTAGCGCGCCGATTCATTTCAACGACAGCGTCTGGGGCACGGTCAACTTCACCGCTACCAAGATCCGCCCAGCTTTCGCCAAAGCTGAGATTGAGCTCGTCGAACAGTATGCAGAGACGATCAGCAAATGCTTGGCAGACATCGATCTAGACTCCCGAGCCCCTTGGGATGTTTGAATGAGCAAGGCAAGGCTGCCCCTCAATTGACTACTCCGAGTCCAACAGGATCCTGCATTCGACTGAGTCGACCAACGCGTGCTTGGCTGCGTCGCTGAATTTTCCAGTCGGACGTCACTCCCATGCAGACGTGCGGCGTCGCCCGCGGTGTCCGAGTCTCTCTCAATAAGTGTTTCGCCGAAAAGAGCTTTGCAGCGGACAGCATCGAACAACCTGGCTAACGTAGACGGTATCAAACATTACGATACCACACTGGCTGCCGCTGCGGTCTTGAAGAAGTTTCTGGGTTGCATGCGGTATTCTGACTTGGTGTGAAAATGTTACTTAATTTCGCGGATACGAATGTTGCGCCATTCGATTTCGACATCGGCCACCTTGTGCGAGTGCACCTGTAGGCCAATCAACCCGCTGGGGAATTGTTGGTAACTTTCAGGGTCATTCAAATCCGCAATTTGTTTACCGTTGATCCATGTTTGAATAATCGCTCCCTTTGCTAATACACGATAGTGGTTCCACTCGTCATTTTTAAACACGCTGTGCGCATTGACCTTGGAGTCTTTCGACTGTGGCTCTGGCGAACGCCAGCCGCTGTAAGCTTCACCATAAATATAACCTGACTGACCAGGGCTGTGCTCGATCTCAACCTGCGGGCCTTGCACGTGGCCTTTCGCGATCTCATCGTTCTGCAAGGAACGGATCTGCACGCCGGAGTTAATCGCGCCGCACTTCACCTCAAATTCCAGTTCAAAATCGCCGTAGCTGTCATTGGTGCAAAGAAAAGAATTGGGGCTCTTCAACACCGAACGGCCAACGATCACACCGTCGCGCACTTCATACGTAGCGGTGCCATTCTTCTGCGTCCAACCGCTCAAGGTCTCACCGTCAAACAGCGACTGCCATTCAGCACTATCGCAACAAGCAGCAACATTCGGCATCTCAAGCTTGGCGCTCGGGGTGACATCGGCCTTTAGGTCGCCACAAGCAAATTGAATACCAGCGAGGTAGTGCTTCAACATCAGTGGGTTGGAATAGATCTCATGGTTATGCCCGAGGCTAGAGTAGAAGACGCGGCCCTTGCCAAGTGCCTGCACCCAGGAGACCGCATAATCGCCGTCTTCACGTCCGGGCGCCTTCTTCGGCGTATCACTGCGTTCGACATCGATGCTCAACAAGATGCGCAACTTCTCGCGTGAATACGGCTCGTCCTTGAACTGGTAGATTTCATCTTTGATTCTAAAATCGGCTTGTCCGCCAAATACCGGCTGCAGCAGCGCATGCTCCGGTTCTTCGACATTGATAGTGACCGTGTGGCCGGCCATCCATGGGTGGCCGTTAAAGTATGCGCCCATCGCTTCACCGTAGGCCTTGTGCTTGTAACAGGAATCGGTGGCGGAGTGTATGCCAACCAGTCCCCCGCCCTGCTGCACGTATTCAACTAAATTATCCACCAGTCGATTGTGCCGGGCCTGCAACCACGCCCAATCTTCCTTTGAGAAATCAGCCCGCTGCTTGCCAGACGGCATGAAAAAATCCTGCGTGGGACTGAGCAAGACCACGGCATCGAACTCCTGCAGTTCCTCTGGTTCGAAATTGGCGGGATCGTCGCTGACGACGGCCGCGTAGGCACCGCTCGCGGCACCGAGCTTTTGCAGGGCCAGCTTACCGGTTGGAATGGAGTCATGGCGATAACCTGCGGTGGCACTATAAACCAGCACACGCCGCGCTGCCTCAGGAGCAACAATCGACGTGTCTGGAAGCGCCGCTTCGATCGCCGTCACATGATGCGGCGCAACTGGCTGATCATTAAATGTCGGCACCCAAGTGGATGCCGCACTGAGTGAGCCAACCGCTAGTGCATAAGTCAGAGAAGTAGGAAGTTTCATTTTAAACATTGGAATATGGAAGAGACATCCTCGCTGCGGTTCGCTGCCAGAGCATGGCATTTTGAGAAAAAAATCGTCGCCCTCTGGAAGGCGCGGCAACGATGAAAGATTAAGCGACTTTCGACGCCGCTGCTGCGCGCTTGCGCTTTGCCACCTCGGCCTCGACATTGACATCGACATCCATCGCGGAGCGAATGTCTTCTTCGATGCCGGAAGTGGCCTTCTTAAATTCGCGGATCGATTTGCCAGCTGAGCGAAATAAATCAGGCATACGTTTTGCCCCGAAAAAGAGCAAGACGACCGCGCCGATCATCACGATCTCAGGTGTATTCAGATTTTGGATAAATGCGAGTGGTGTCATATTGATAAAGTTTACTTATTGTTTGTTGGTAATTGGCTGCATTGCATACTTATAGCTTGCTAGTAATCTGCTTCACCAGATCGCCGACCTGCGGATCATTTTCGACCACTTTCAGATGCTGTGTTACCAATCGACGCTTATGTGCCACCGAGAAATGCTTCGTGGGATCTTCATATACGCTCAACAAGTCACGCTTATACTCCAGCGGTAGATCTGCCTGGACAATCGTTACGAGCAAATCAGCTTGCGCTAGGTAAAATGAGTGCGAGCTGTGTGTGAGCAGCTTTTTTAAGCTACGTGCCGCATCACTGCGCTCCTTGTCCGTGGCGGACTCAGCACTCGCAATCGCGACCCACAAATCACCATCATAGAGCTGCTCTTGCAGAGGCCAGCGTTGCAACGCGCTCATTGCTGCAGGATGCATCGATGAATCGGGATCCAGTAGGATGTCCTGCAAGTAGGCAATCACTGGCTGGCATGCCACCCCATCGAGAATTTGAATGACCGCTTGGCGGGCCGCGTCATTTGCAGCGGATTCAAGCACCGGATGATAGAGCTCATTCCATTGATATTCGGGAGCGCCAAAGTTCATGGAAAACCGCTTCAGGCTACGCTGTGCCGCTTTGGATTGCGCATCATCGCTTGTGATTATCGTCAATAAGGCATGGATGCTTTCAGCATTACCAATCGATTCGAGCGACTTAAACGCCGCCTCTTTCAATTTTGCATCGGCAGGCTCGGAGATGATCCTGTTGAGCATTGCAGCCGCTCCGGACGTATTACGCAGCTCCAGCACTTTGATGGACGCCATGCGCGCGGCGGGATCGGATCCATGCTCCACACTCGCCAATGCTTTTTGATCGGCAGCGGGAGCCTGCACACGTGCCAAGGCATTCGCCGCATTGTTATCCTTGGTATTGGCAGAAAAAGCCTGATAGAGCGGCTCGAAGCTCGCATTGCCGCCGACATTGCCCAGCGCATGAATGATACGCGCATTTAAAATCCCTTCCGAATTCGGCAACAAGGCCAGCAATTGCGCTTCGTATGCGAGTCTTTGTTCACCGATCGCGGTGACAATCACCACCTGATCATTCACGCTGGCATCAGGGAGTTGGGAAACCACCGCTTCACACAGTGGTGCTGAACCACTAGCCAAAGCAGCCTGAAGAAATAACAAACGACCGGAAAAATCAGGCTTAGCCAAGACCACTTCGAGCACTTGCTTGGCACGCTCCGGATCACTGGCAGTCAACTGCTTAAACGCCTCTGCACGAATGACGCCGTTACTACCTGTGCCCGCTAGGCTATAGGCCGTGTTGGCATCGGCCCCGATCTGCAGTAGCGCGATTTCGATGAGCGTCTTCGTTTCGCCTGTGGCATTTTTGCGTGCGCTCAAAAGCGCAGGCGCCACGGCTGCATTGCCGAGTTTCCCCAAAGCCAAAGCTGAGGCAGCCTGCAGCGCGGGATTTGAAGACTGCAATAGTTCAGCGATCGCAGGTGCGGCATCGACCGCGCCACGAGTGGCGAGCGCATCGATGTAAGCGGCACGGTCTGCCTCGGCCCCCTGAGTCAGGGCTGCAAGGAGATACGCTTCTGCCTTCGCACCGGGAATGGCAACAAGCGCGCGACGGGCGCTGTCACGCACTTCCGGGTCACCGTCGCTAAGCAGCGCATTGGACGCATCGGCAGCCGCATCGGTGCCAAAAAGTTCCAACATACGGATCAAATACAGACGCCCAGTCAGTGGCAGCCCTTCGGCACCGAGTTGCGCAATCACGTCTGCCTCTAGAGCCAAGCGCTCATCAGCAACCGCACCAGGAGCCGTGGCTTGAGCAAAGGCTTGCTTGAGATCCAAACGTGCCTGCAGACGTGCCGCATAGTTATCGCCCCCAAGCGTGTTGATGACACTCGGCACATCCACGGCTAAGACGCAGGACGCAGCGCAAGCAGCGAATAGAGATAAAATTGTTTTTTTCATTTTTGGTAAATTCAACGGGTTCATGCGGGGAGTTCGTAACCTGCGCGGCGAGGACGGTCCTGCCAGCGTTGCGCATCCGCATCGCCGACGATTTGCTCCGCCAACGGATCCCATTGAATCGGGCGGTTTAAGCGCTCGGCGATACCCGCCAACTGGCAAATCGTGGCCGTCCTGTGGCCGATCGTCGCCGGGCAAATAGTCTTTTTGCGGGAATGAATCCCATCGAGCCAATTGCGCTTGTGATCGACAGACCGGTAGAGTTGCACATCCGATGGACTGAGCGGACGACTGACCAAATCGGCAGTTGTGCTTTCGATCTTTTCATCACGACTCACACAAACCTCGCCCTCGGTGCCGATGAAACGAATCATATATCCCTTGCGGTCTGGGTGGTCGCGAATAACTCTGACGCCGTCAACGTATTCATACGATGCATACTTCGCCCCATTGTAACCCTTAGGAGTGAATTTCACCGGCCCCGAATCATCGCGCCCGAGTGCCCATTGAGTGATATCGAAATGGTGCGCACCCCAGTCGCCGTTTTTACGGGAACCATATTCCCAGAAGCGGCGCCAACCGCCACTGTATCTACCTTGCACACGATCTGCGGTGTAAGGTTCGTAAGGTGTCGGCCCCAGCCACTTGTCGTAATTAAAACCTTCGGGAATCGGCTCAGCCGCACCCAGCACTGCGGGCGGGAAGTCCCCCAGGCCAGCATACACTTCTTTGACCTCGCCAATCCAGCCATTGCGCACGATTTCAGCTGCCTTGCGGAATGCACTACTAGAACGCTGCTGCGAGCCGACCTGAAGAATCGTGCCATAGCGCGCTTCCGCAGCTACCATCGCTTTGCCCTCTTCAATCGTCAGCGTCATCGGCTTTTCGACATAGACATCCTTACCCGCACGCATCGCGGCAATCGCGATCGCCGCATGCCAGTGGTCCGGGGTCACAATAAATACCGCATCCACTGCGGGGTCATTGATGACGTCCTCATAATCCGGTGTCGCGACGACATCCTTGAAGTTCCAAGCCGACATCTTTTGCTTGGCGGCTGCCAACATGTCCGGCTTCAGATCGCAGACGTAGAGCGGATGCACATCGGGCTGGTGGACAATACCTATATGCGCCGACATCATGCCGCCCATACCGATAAAGCCCATATTGATGCGACCATTCGGCCCGACCCGACCATTTAGGCCGAGCGTCTCCGCGCGAAGAATCATTGGAGCGGCATACAACGATGCGCCGAGAACTGCACCTTGCTTCAAGAAACGACGACGGGAGGGCTGGGTATTTTTTTTCATTAAAAATTAAAGTATGTTCCGATTGATTATTGTTTTTCTTGATCGAAGGCGGCATCGAAGGCGACGTTGCTCGGCGCGAAGTCGAGGCTGCGTGTGAAGCGGCATGCCTCAGCTCCACCGTGAAAGCGATCCATGCGAGAATCTTCCCATTCGATCGAAAGCGGGCCTTGATAGGCCACGTCATTGAGCGCAACCATCACTTCTTCGAAATTGATATCGCCACGGCCCGGTGAACGGAAATCCCAATAGCGGCGTGAATCACCAAAGTCGGTATGACCACCGAAGACACCGACGTCGCCATTGCCGTGGCCCCACCATGCGTCCTTGACGTGCGCATGGAAGATATACGCGCCGAAATCGCGGATGAATTTCACGTAGTCCACACCTTGATAACCGAGGTGACTCGGGTCGTAGTTGAAGCCAAAGCGCGGGTGATGATTAATCGCTTCAAGTGCAGTCGCCGCACTGGCGATATCAAAGGCGATTTCAGTCGGGTGCACTTCGAGCGCAAAATAGACATCCTCCTGTTCAAACACATCGAGAATCGGTGTCCAACGATCGGCAAAGTCCTGAAAGCCTGCTTCGATTTGACCAGGCACAATTGGCGGAAAGGAATATAACAGGTGCCAAATAGAGGAACCAGTAAAGCCATTGACCACCACACGCTCCGGCGCACCACCTGGTTTCGCGTCGAAGAACTTGCGTGCCGCACGGGCGGTGTCCTGCATTTCTTTGGCTGCGCGTTGGCGCACGCCTTCGGGCTCGCCGGCGCCGTAGATTTCAGGCGAAAGAATCGCGGCATGACGCGCATCGATGTTATCGCAGACCGCTTGGCCGACGAGGTGGCTACTGATCGCATAGCAAGTCAGGCCATTGGCCTCCAATAGCTCCCATTTCTTGGCGATATAGTCCGGCTCGTTGAGCGCGGCCTGCACATTGAAATGATCGCCCCAGCAGGCGAGTTCGACACCGTCGAAGCCCATCTCTTTAACTTTGGGTGCCAGTTCGGCGAGTGAAAGATCAGCCCATTGGCCGGTGAAAAGTGTAACAGGACGTGGCATTATTTTTTTCCTTTATAGTTAATAGTGTATTTAAAATATGGATTCAGCGCGGCAACTTCCAGCCCTGCTCCATCGCGATGGCATTTACCTTTAGCAATTCAGAATCCGTCTCAGAAATCAGCGTATGTTGTTGCATATAATGCAGCGCACCAGCGAGCAATTTGACGGTGCCCTGCTGGGCGGAGATCGAGCCTGGAGCAGCGCCGAAAAGAGGCGCTAAGTAATCTGCGATCAACTGATTGGATTCAACACGAGCGGCTGCATTATCTTCATACAGGAGTGACTCCAGTAAACGCATTGCCCTTACGACACCCTGCTGAGTGGCGGCATCTTGACGAATCGTAGCCGCAATTTCAGCACGTGCCTGCAAGCTCGCCTCGGGAGAGATGCGACCATCCGTGCCGCCATCAAACTGGCGAGGACGCAGTGGACGAATCCAAATATTACGGTATCGCACGGGATTTCCATGATCCTGCAACTTAAGGCTGCCCCGTTCAGGAAATGCCCGGTTAGGCGACTTGCGCTTTTTCCAACCACCTCCGCCTTCTAGTGCTGTGCTATCTTGAAGCACCACACCATTGCACAAGACTGTCATTGACCCCGCATCCAGAACCTCTCCGCCACGGACAATGGGGCGTCGAAAAATGATATCGTAGCTCTGCCACTCACCCGGTGCCCGTAAGGCGTTGGCCGCCGGCGGCATCACTCCGTAAACGGCCCCTGCGGTGCCATCCGCGTAAGTCGGGTTCTGATAGTTATCCAGTACCTGCACCTCGACCATCCCCATTAGGAAGACACCACTATTACCGCGCGCCTGACCATCGCCATGCACAGGCGTCGGCGCGGCCCACTCTATATGTAATTGGCAGTCGCCGAACTCCTCTTTCGTCGCGATAAAGCCGGAACTGGGCGCGCACTGAAGTGCACCGTCTTTCACCAGCCAGTCTTGTTTACGCATGCTGTCTGGCCTCTCGTGCTTCCAATTACTAAAAGAGGCTTCCGAACCATCAAATAAAATTACTGCATCCGACGGCGCTTCGCCACAACGCTTACCCGGTTCAACGCGCGGAGGCTGCGGGCGATTGGAATCATGCACCGCCCATGGATGATACATATCAGGTGGGTCTCCAACAAACGAATCAGCAGACACGGAGCATAGAACGACACTGGCGAAGAAAACAAAAAACTTAGAGATGGATTGAGTAGACATACGGATGCAAATCATTGGTTTAATAGCACTATCGCCGCTGTATTGTTGCTGGCTTGCGCGATCGAGAGTGCGGTATCGCCATTTGTTGAAGCGATGAAGAGATCGACACCGTGATCGAGTAAAAGTTGCACCATCGCGGCACTACCGCTGGCGGCAGCTTCGTGTAAAGGTGTGCCACCGCGCTCGCTCAGCGCTTTGGGATTCGCGCCACCTTTGATTAAGACCGTTGCCAACGCCACCCGATCTTTCGCCGCCGCGTTATGCAACGGCGTCCAACCGGCTTTGTCCCATTCGTTGGGCATGGCCTTGGCTTGCAACAATGCAGCCGCGACCTTTGACAAGTCGCGATCAACACAAAGATGCAGCGGCGTGCGCTTGCTCCCATCCGGCGCATTCACATCTGCCCCTGACTCGATCAGCAGCAACGCGATCGCTTCCTTTTTACGCAAAATCGCTTGATTGAGTGGCGAGAGCTTCGGGTTCTTGCCTTGATTCAATCGCTCTGAATGCGCAGAGAGTTGCACTTGCACATCCGCCAGATCGCCTCGCGCAATCGCTTCGTCAATCGTGGCATACTTAGCATCTTCAGCAGACAGATTCGCCAGTGCCATACAGGCACTGACGAATAAGAAAACGATACAATTACATAACGATGACATCGGATCAATTCGAGTTAACCCAATTGCGTCCAGGCGCCGTCATTGGCACTGGATGCAACCGCTGCTTCAATAAAGGCCAAACCGACACGACCATCTTCGACGTTGGCATATTTGGAACCATCACAGTTTACAGCCTCGCCCGAATTGAAAGCACGTACATCGACTTCAAAATCACGGTGCAAGCGAGCCAGCGCATCATGAAAGCCTTCGACGTGGCCAGATGGCAACGTCGGCTGACTCATCAAATCCTCCGGCAAGTCGCCAAGGAAGCCGTCGTTGCTCGCAACTTCACCGCGCCAATAAACACGGTCCGGTTGCCCGGGCAGCATGATCTTAACCGCTTCTGACTCTTCCTGACGCCAGACCAAAGTGCCCAAGCTACCATTCACTTCGATGCTCAGATCATTCTTGTGGCCGATGCAAACCTGCGAGGCCCGCACCAGCGCTTTTGCGCCATTCGACAGCTCACAATACGTAGTAAAATGATCATCCAGCGAGCGACCCGCCACTAAGGCTTCCAGACGTGCGGACAGCTTGGAGATCTCCAAGCCAGTCACATAGCGCAACTGCATCAGCGCATGTGTGCCAATGTCGCCACCGCAATTGGAAGCACCGGTCTTTTTCGGATCGGTGCGCCATTCGGCTTGCTGCACGCCCGCGTCTTCGGTCTTACCCGCGAGCCAGCCCTGTATGTAAGAGGAGTCCACCCAACGCACATCACCGATCAGCCCACTCTGCACGATGTGACGTGCCAGACGTGTACTCCAGTGACCAAGATAGGTGTGAGCGACCGCAAACGGCACCTTTGACTTTTCAACCGCCGCAGCTAGCTGCTCGGCCTCTTTCAAGTTTAGCGTCAGCGGCTTTTCACAGAACACCGGAATGCCAGCCTCAATCGCTTTTAACGCTGGCGCAAAGTGCGCATGATTGGGCGTCACCACCACCACATAATCGAGACGTTCCGACTGCGGCAGGTGCTGCTGCGCGTCGATCATCGCATCGTAGCTCGCGTATCCCTTGATTGGATACGGCCAGATCGCGGCATCTTCGAGTGCCGCTTGTGGATTACTTCGCAGGGCAGCTGCCACCACGCGACGCGTGCCATCAAAATGAATGGCTTTTTGGTGCGGATGCGCAAAGAAGGCACCACCGCCGCCGCCGATGAGACCGACATTGAGTGTTCTTGGAGATGACATAAGGAAACGTATTTAAAATGCTGTTTCTTCGTCAGACAGGGTGCTAGCGAGGACCTTCGGCTTATAGCCCCCTTGGCTCTTGAAGTAGAAAATCAGACCGACATAGCAGACCAACATGAAGGCTGGGAACATGCACATTTTGGCGAGCGCACCCTGCGTCTCGCGCTCTTGAATATTAGTGACCAGCGCCTGCTCTTCTACTGTCAACTCAGCAAGCGCAGGACCATTGAGCGCGATGTATTGTCCGAGCAAGTAATCGCTCTCTTGCGTGACTTGTTCGTAGGCAACTGGTAGTTCGACTTGAATCGCCGAAGTGACCGAACTTTCCTGCAAGTAACCGATAAAGGGACCACCCAAGATACCGACACTGAGCATACCGATGCCAGCAATCGCATTCAGCGTCAGCGCCCCACCCTTTGGTGTTTGCTCGGCGACCACACCGAGCATGGTTGGCCAGAAGTATGTTTTAGAGACACCGTAGATAGTTGCAGCAAAGAAGATAAAACCAACCGCAGTCGCAAAGGAAAGCAGGTACAAACCAACGATGGCGAGCGCAGAGCACATCGCCAATAGGCCAAGCGGACCAAACTTATTGATGACTGGACCCGCATTAAAGCGCAGCACCATCATAATCACCGAAGTGTAAACCAGCACCCAGGTCGGATCCCAACCAGCGGCGTGCATTGGTTTTTCCATCAGAGCGGAAATCCAGCCGTCGGTGCCAAGCTCCGTCGTCGCCAATGGCATCATAATCACCACCAGCACCAGCAGCAGCGGGTTACCCAAAGAACGGCTATAGAATGCATAGCCAAGAACCGACACAGCGATCAAGCCCCATGTCATACCAGCGGACCAGGCAAACACGCTGCCCAACTGCGAGAAGATCAGATAGAATGCGATGAACGCACCGGCAGTGCCGAGCTCAGCCAACATTTCGCGGTAGCTCGAACCTGCAGCCACACGCTCATTCACAGGAAATTCGACCTTGGCAAGCATCACCAAGTAGACGAACGCAGGCAGAAACATAATGCCGATCAAGATACGCCAATCATTCGCCACCACACCACTGAGGCCGATTGCCAGCACACCACCGAGCACCAAACCACCGGGCCAGCCCGCGTGCAGGATATTTAACCACTTCGATTTTTCATCCTTAAAAAGTGTCGCGACCACCGGATTTATAAAGGCCTCAACCGTGCCGTTACCAAGCCCAAGAATCACCGAGCCCCAGTAAAGATAATTCCAAGCCTTGGCCTGCGCGATGGCGAGGTCAGCAACTTCACCGTTGACGATGCCATAGGCCATCACCGCTAGCGCACCAAAAATCGCATAACATACGAAACTGAAATACATCGCAAATTTGTAACCGACCCGGTCAATAATCAAGCTGAACAAGATGATACTGATTGCAAAGGGCCAGATGCCCGCGCCAAACAGCACGCCGGACTGCACCTTATCGAGACCGAACTGCTCCGGCCAGATGCCGCTGTTAATCAAGATTGCCCTGATAATAAAGGCCATCGAGGTGGTGATCAGGGCGATAAAAGATCCCCAGAATACGGTGTTGTCGTTTTTACTATGTTTCATATGTTTTGGGTTTGGGTTTGGGTAAGGTAATTGAGCATTAGATTTGAGCGCGTAAAACCATCGAAGCCTTACGCAGATTACGAGGGGAAGTCTGTTCGCTGAAGCGACGACGATATTTGAGAGGGGTAATTTTGAGTTCGATGCGGAAAGCGCGGGTCATATTGGTTTGATCATTGAAGCCGCATTGCACTGCAATTCCCGCCAGCCCGAAAGCTGTATCGCGCAGCAGCTTACAGGCAGCATTCAGACGCGTCCGGCGCAGGTACATCAAGGGAGTGAGGCCGAAGGTTTTTTTGAACAAGCGTTCTTGCGAGCTGACCGAAATCCCGCCCACTTTGGCCATGTCGCCCACTGATAACTTCTCGCGATAATGTGCCCGCACGAAATCTACGATCTTACGCATCTCTGGATGCGCCGCATAGACCGAATCCGAATCCCGAATAATACGAGCGACACCAGCCAAACCAATCACCGCACCGTCGTTATCAAACAGCGGAACCTTAGTCGTGCACAACCAGTCCAGCGAACCATCCGCAGAGGGCACCAGCTCGATTTGATTGCAAATCGCCTGCCCCGTACGAATGACGCGTTGGTCATCCGCATAAAATCCATCTGCCAAGAAGTCTGGACTATAATCATAGTCAGTTTTGCCGAGCAGATTCTCGATAGAACTCTCGCCTAATATCTTAGCAAAACTGCGACTGCCCCCCATGAAACGGGACTCGCAATCTTTAACAAAGAAAAATGAATCAGGCACGCAGTCAAATAACGATTCCAGTAACTGGCCTGGGCGCAAAGCCTGACGAAAAGACTCCTGCAAGGCTTGGGGAATGTACCTATATTGGGGAAGTTGTACCATCGGGTGAGATGAAGTAGAAAAAATTGACGCGATATGACAAGAAAATAATCTTATTTTCCCCAACACCACCTGAGCAAGTAAGCAAAATATATACAAATAAAAAGCGAAATGACGTTCAATACAAACAACTTAAGCTGTTTTACATTTATAAATATAACCGGTGAATGGCGCCATCTACTAAATAATCAACCAGCGACAGCAGCTAGACAATGTATAAAAAATAACAGCCGTGAACAACGACCGCAATTTTGTATACAGTGCCACGCAAGTGTCTTGGTAAAAATGATACACCTTTTAAAGTCACCCAAACCATGCCTCACAATCAGCCTAAAATCCTTCAATTTTATGACGATATTTGCCAATAATGCGATGTATTAAAAGCCCTAATGACTTACATTAGGTACGGCAGGAGATATAAAAATAATGCACAAATTTTTAATTAACAATGGGTTAAAGTATATACTAACGCATTTAATTGGCATATTATATAAATTGAAAAATGGCTGCCACCAAAAAAAAAATTGATCCATTGAAGTTTTTCGCATAAATAAAAAACCATTCCACCGATTCAGTGTCAGCTATCTCGTTAAACAAATTACAATTTATGGCCTCCAAAGATAAATACTCCAACGACCTCGGGCTCACGCTCGGCATGCTCACGCTCCGCATTTGGCTCGGCTGCCGCGCGCTCTTAACCGGCATCGAGAAATATGCCGGCACGCACAGCAGCGACAAGGATGTCCTCATTGATGGGGTACCCAATAGCTACGGCCTCACGGATACCGTCATCGGCAAGGTCTACTCGCTCAGCAATTACCGCGGCGTGCCAGCACCACTGTACGAAAAATTCAGCAGTGAGCCACTCATCCCAACATGGGGACTCAACCTCTACGACAGCATCCTCGGACCAGCACTCATCATCTTGGGTCTGACCGTTCTACTCGGCATTGCACAGCGTATCTCGCTCTTCGCAATGGGCCTGCTTTACACCAGCCTGACTTTCGGTCTGATCCTGATTAAGCAAGACGCGGGTATCGCATGGCTAGCCGTCCACATCATCATAGTCGTCATGGCACTGGCACTCGCAAAGCACAATCGCTTCGCAGTCCTCAAAAAATGGTAACCCCAGCCAACGAACAGTCATGAACTTAAAACTCCCAGCTCTTTCCCGACGCGACTTCCTAGCCAAGTCCACCCTCGGCGCGGGCCTCGTGCTAGGCGCGCCCTCGATTCTACGCGCCAAACAAGCTGGCGCACCCGCCGACGACATTCGCGTCGGCTTCATCGGTTGCGGCAAGCAACACGAAGTGCTGTTCAACGCGATGGTCAACATCCCGGGGATCCGCTATGTCGCTGCCTGCGATATTATGAAAGCCCGCGTCGGCCGTACCTTTTCGACTATCAAGTCACGCTTCGACACCAACATCAACCGCTACCTCGATGCCGAGGAGATGCTCGAAAAAGAAGAGCTCGATGCGGTGTTTGTCGCCACTCCTGACTTTTGGCACGCACCACACACCATCATGGCACTCGAAGCCGGTTGTGATGTGTATTGCGAAAAGATGATGTCCAACACCCTGGAAGGCGCGCGCAGTATGGTCGCCGCAATGGATCGCACTGGTAAACTTTGTCAAATCGGCCACCAGCGCCGCAGTAATCCGCGCTACCGCTACACACTGGAGCAGCTCATTCAAAAGGAGAAAATTTGTGGCCAAATCGTCAATATCAACGGCCAGTGGAATCGCGCGCTCAGCTCATCTCAAGACATCGTATCCAAACCATCAATCCTGCCAGACGCTGAAACACTGCGGATGGCCGGCTTCAATCTGGGCGCGGATCACGAACTGTCACTCGACGAACTGCGCCATCGCTTTTTGAATTGGCGCTTTTACACCGCGCTCTCGGGTGGACCAATCTCCGACCTAGGCGCCCACCAAATCGACATTTTCAATTGGTACCTTGGCTGCCAGCCAACTTCGCTAATGGCATCCGGAGGTCGCAGCTACTTCAAAGATCGTGAGCACTTCGACAACGTAATGTGCATCTTCGACTATGATACCCCACAAGGTAATGTGCGCGCATTTTACCAAGTATTGACCACCACTAGTTCTGGCGGTGGTTATTACGAGTCCTTCATGGGCGCCGAAGGTACCATCAACATTTCTGAGCGCGAAGCCTACACCAAGATTTACAAAGAGTCGGGAGCCGATAGCGCTAAATGGGATAATCTGGTGAGCCGCGGTCTCCTCAAAAAAGAAGCCGCCGGCAAAGCCGCTGGTGGCGCTGATGCCATCGCCTCTTACGAGTCGGCACCACCTGACGAATATGCACTGCCTGGCGGCCTGAGCAAAGCACCGCACCAGCCGCATATCGAGAATTTCTTGGACACCATTCGTGGTAATGCCAAGCTGACCTGTGATGCACGCCATGCCCTCGAGTCCGAGGCGCCCATCTATTGGGTCAATCACGCAGCCAACACCCGAGAAACCATTCATTTCACCGACGAACATCTACACACTTAGAGAAACTTGAGAGCTGAAACTTGA
>DJBY01000005.1:34189-35355 GCA_002430605.1 Opitutia bacterium UBA5964
AGAGCTGAAACTTGAGAATAGAGAGCAGTGATTTCACTGCACTTTCAATCAACCACTTCCAACCAACAACAATACCATGAAAAATCTACTACTTCTTTCCCTTGCCTCTAGCGCATTGATCTTCACTGCCTGTGGCGACAAAGCCGCATCCGACGACAGCGCAGTTGCAACCACTTCTGAAGCAGCTGCAACGACTCCTGAAGCAGTTACTAGCGGCAACAACATGCTACTCAGCACAGAGATTCCACCGGAATTAATCGAAGGCACACCGCAGCCGATCAAAGTCGATAACCTCGAAAAGGCGCCCAACAGCGCGCCCGTAATGATGGTTCCTGAAGGCACCGTGCTGCTCTCTGCTGGCAAGACCGTCACCGGTAGCGACGACTTCCCAATCATCGGCGAGCTCGAATACATCACTGACGGCGACAAAGAAGCTGGTGAAGGTTACTTCGTCGAGCTAATGGACGGCGCACAATGGGTGCAGATCGACCTCGAAGCGCCAGCTGAGCTCGCAGCGGTTTGGGTATGGCACTACCACTCTCAGAAGCGCGCTTATCACGACGTCGTCGTGCAAGTCTCCAACGACCCTGAGTTCGCAACTGGTGTCACCACGTTGTTCAATAACGACTACGATAACTCAGCCGAGCAAGGTAAAGGCTCCGACAAGCCCTACGTCGACACACGCTACGGCAAGCTGATCGATGCCAAAGGCACCAAGGCACAATACGTCCGCCTCTACAGTAACGGCAACACCGCCAACGACATGAACCACTACATCGAAGTGGAAGTCTACGGCAAGTAAGCCACGTATTCAAATTTCAACGACAAAGGCCCGTATCCAACGATGCGGGCCTTTTTTTGTGCGCAACCAATAAGGCATCGACGCACGGGACCCGAGCAATCCGCTGCGAGAGGCACATCCTACAACCACACGATTCAGACTACACATCCATCACAGCATAGGCCTGCTGTAGGGCAACGATGGCGTCGCCCTTAGGCATGAACTCGTGGCCAACGTATTGGTCGTCGCCGGTCGCAGCGATTGCCTTTGCCACGCCGCGGTAATTGATCTCCTGAGTCTCGTCGAGGTCATGACGCCCCGGCACTCCGGCGGTGTGATAATGCCCAATCCATTTGGAGGCACGCTGAAGATTGCGGATCAGATT
>DJBY01000069.1:0-445 GCA_002430605.1 Opitutia bacterium UBA5964
CCGAAAGGCCCGACCGACATCACCCGCGACCGCGAAGCCTTCACTCGCCTCGTCCGCAATGAGGTGTTCCGCTTCCTTCGCATGTTGGCCAATAAAGAATATCAGGAGATCGACGAGAGCTTCCCACTCGAGCAGATGTTCCCCGACGCCAAGTGGAAATACACCGAGCTCGGTAACGCGATGGACGCCTACTACGCGACGCACGAATGGATCCGCTTAGATCCCGCCGCCCGCAATAAGATCAACACTAAGATCACCGAATCCGAAGACCGCACGACTTGGCTCATCGAACAAACCCTAGTCGACCCCGAGGAGCTCAACGACTTCCAAATTATCTTCAGCCTCTCCATCACCGGAGCCAAAGAAAACAGCATCGTCAAAATCGTGCCACTGGAATTGAAGTCTATCGCGGAGTAATGGAACTAACAGAAATATTTATATTTTG
>DJBY01000069.1:596-3366 GCA_002430605.1 Opitutia bacterium UBA5964
TGCGTTTGACCCCTTTTGCTCCCCTTTTTACTCCTTTTTTGCTCCTTATTTCTTAAATGGAAACTACCATCAAAGTAGCCAGCATCCTCGGAGCGGAAATTCGACCTTACATCGAACCGCTTGCAAATCTGCGCATCGCTATTTTCAAAGAATGGCCATATCTCTATCAGGGATCCTTGAAATACGAGCGTGTGTATTTAGAAAAATATGCGCGCTGCCCGGATAGTATTGTCGCATTAGCCATCGCCAAGGAGCAAATCGTCGGCGCTTCCACAGCGCTACCATTGGTGGCTGCGGAAAATGACTTTAGGGATGCTTTCCAAGGCAGTGGCTATTCCGCCGACGAAGTTTTATACCTCGGCGAGTCCGTGCTGCAGCCTCAATACCGCGGCCTAGGCATGGGGCATCATTTCTTCGATGCCCGCGAGGCTCACGCTCGCTCGCTGGGCTTGCGGTACAGCGCTTTCTGCGCAGTAGATCGTGCCCGCAACGACCCGCGTCGCCCAGCGAACGCTCGCACGCTTGAGCCCTTTTGGATACAACGCGGTTATGTCAGACATCCCGAAATTAAGACGACTTTTGACTGGAGAGAGGTCGGGCAAACGCTAGAGTCATCTAACTCACTTACCTTCTGGATTAAGGAAATTTAAGATTACTTTACCCCTTCTTTAAAAACAAAAAAAGCCCACTACGCGGTGGGCTTTCAAAGTGGTGGCCGGACCCAGAATCGAACTGGGGACACAAGGATTTTCAGTCCTCTGCTCTACCGACTGAGCTATCCGGCCTCACTTAGAAAGGCGGCATTAAGTGTTCGCGTTCGGTACTCGTCAACCGGTTTTTTCCATTTTCTCACTTCCACTGCATTTTTCCAAAAAAAAACCTGTTTTAAGCAAAATTCAAACAAGTGTTTGTCTTTCCCTTAATTGACTTCCTAATACAGCACAAAATGCTGTAGATAGCGGCACCACACTGAAAAACTGCGTATCATGATTAAGAAAAAACTCTTTGTAATTTGCATATTTGGGGGCCTCGCACTCGTCCTCCTGTTCCTCGTCGGCACCAAGAAGCTCTCATTCGAAGCAATGGCAGCGGCTGGTCAACTGCAGGGGCCGATCCCCGAAAGCGTTTCGACCTTCATCGCGGAACGCCAATCTTGGGTCGATAGCGTCCAAGCGATCGGCTCAATCGAGCCCGACAAGGGCGTGCGCCTCGATACAGAAGTCGCAGGCGTGGTGAGTGCGATCAATTTCAAAAACGGCCAAGATGTCGACGCGGGCACGGTTCTAGTTCAACTGGATGTTACAGTCGAATCGGCACTACTGAACTCCAATCAGGCCACCGCGCACCTCGCCGAAGTTGAGTTGGTTCGTGCCAAACGCTTGCGCGGCACAGACTCGATCGCCCAATCACAGCTAGATCGCGCACAGGCGGACTTTGACAAAGCAGCCGCACAGATGAAAAACCTAGAAGCGATTATCGAGCGTAAGACCATCCGTGCTCCTTTCAGCGGTCGAGTTGGCATACGCCAGATCAACCTAGGTCAGTATCTCTCACAGGGCGATCCCATCGTTACGCTGCAATCCTACGATAAGGTGTTCGTCAACTTCACTCTCCCGCAGAAGGCCATTGCTCGGGTTGCTACTGGCATGAAAGTTACACTTCAGAGCGACGTCTATCCCGAGCAAACGTTCGAAGGCAGTGTCACGGCAATTAGCCCGCAGATCGACCCAGTCACTCGCACAGTCCAACTCCAAGGGACGCTAGAAAACGAAGATGAACGTCTTCGCCCTGGCTTATTCGTCAAAGTCACCGTTACCTTACCTAATACAAATGACGTGCTGGTCGTGCCGGCAACTTCGATCGTCTATGCGCCGTATGGGAATTCAATTTTCAAAGTGACCACCGTCACCGACCAAGTATCTGGCCTAGAGACGACCATCGTGAAGCAGTCGTTTATTCGGATCGGCAAGCACATGGGTGATTTTGTCAGCATACTAGAAGGGCTCCAAGAAGGCGACGAGATCGTCTCGGCCGGCGCCTTCAAACTGAACAACGGAATACCTATCACCATTCATAACGAGTTGGCTCCCACTCCGGAACTCGCACCGAGTCCGAAGAATTCTTAAGCGGCTTCGTTGCCGCAACGCCCAACCAATTTCGAGTCACATATGAAGACAGCCTTTACCGATATATTCATCAAGCGCCCCGTGCTCGCGATTGTGGTCAGCATGGTGATCGTGATTGCGGGTCTGCAGGCGATTTCCTCGCTCACGGTGCGACAATACCCGCGTAACGAAAACGCCAAGGTCACGATCACGACGGTTTATACTGGTGCCGATGCCGACCTCGTACGTGGCTTCATCACCACCCCGCTGGAGCGAGCCATCGCCTCTGCCGACGGTATCAATTACATCGCCTCACAAAGTTTGCTCGGCATGTCCACCATCACGGTGCGCCTAGAACTCAACTTTGATTCGACCAAAGCCCTCGCCGAAATCAGCTCAAAGGTCGACCAAGTCCGCGGCGATTTGCCTCCCGAAGCGGAAGTGCCAATCATCACCGTCGAATCTGCTGAAAGCGAACGCGCCTCCGCCTACCTTTCCTTCGTATCCGACATACTCGAAGCCAACGAAATTACCGACTATCTAGTGCGCGTTATCCAGCCTCGCCTCACATCGATCAAAGGCGTGCAAGAAGCTGAGATCCTTGGCGGGCGTACTTTTGCAATGCGTATCTGGCTCGACCCAGCACGCATGGCCGCGCTCGGCAT
>DJBY01000069.1:3577-12193 GCA_002430605.1 Opitutia bacterium UBA5964
GTCGAAGAATTTGAGCAACTCGCGATCTTGAATCAAGGTGACACCATCGTGCGGATCAAAGACATCGCCGAAGTCGAACTCGGCGGCGATGACTATAGCTCCGAGGTGCGCTTCTCCGGCAAGCAGGCGGTCTTCATCGGCATGCACGTGCTGCCCAACGCCAACACCGTCGACGTGATCAAAGCCGTGCGCGCCGAACTCGACGTAATCAAAGGCGAGCTCCCAGAGGGCATCGAAGCCAATATCGGCTATGACTCGACCATCTATATCGAAGAGTCGATCTTTGAAGTAGTCAAAACACTCACCGAGACCTTGATCATCGTGATGGTGGTCATCTTCTGCTTTATGGGTCGGATCCGCACCGTGCTCGTGCCGATCATCACCATTCCAATCTCACTCATCGGCGCGGTCTTTCTGATGCAGTTGTTCGGCTTCTCGATCAATTTGCTCACATTACTGGCAGTCGTGCTCTCGGTCGGCATCGTCGTGGACGATGCGATTATTGTGGTGGAAAACATCGAACGCCACCTCGAAGCCGGCATGAAACCGATCGAATCGGCACTCCTTGGCGTGCGCGAACTGATCGGACCGGTCATTGCCACCACACTCGTGCTGGTTGCGGTTTACCTACCGATCGCCTTCCAAGGCGGACTCACCGGATCGCTGTTTCGCGAGTTTGCGCTCACGCTGTGCGGCGCTGTGATCATATCAACCATCGTGGCACTCACCCTCAGTCCGATGATTTCGTCCAAGCTCCTCAAGAGCGGTGAACATACTGGGCTTGCACTGCTCATCAACAATGGCTTTGACCGTTTGAGAAAAACTTACGGCGGCATTTTACGAACCAGCCTGCAAACTCGTTGGGTCATTTACTGCTGTTGGGGCGTGCTCACTCTCATGTGCCTGCCGATGTTCGTGCTCTCGCCCAAGGAACTGGCACCGACCGAAGACCAAGGTGTGATTTTTGGCATCGTCGATGCACCTGCCAACTATGCGATCGAAGAAACCTCTCGTTTCACCGAAAAAGCCAACGACGTATTTTTCAGCTTTCCAGAAACCGCCTACAGCTTTCAGTTGACTTACCCGAATGGTGGTTTCAGCGGCATGATTCTCGCTCCGTGGAGTGAGCGCCAACGCACTGTCTTCGACATCATACCCGAAGCTCAAATGGGACTCGGCGCGATTTCTGGAGTTCGAATCTTCCCCGTCACCCCTGCCGCACTGCCTGGCGGCAGCGACTTTCCGGTGGACTTCATCGTCGCCTCCACTGCTGAGCCCGAAGAGATCCTCAAATTTGTGCGGCAAATCCACGACAAAGCAATTGCCAGCGGTCGCTTCGCCTTTCCGCCGATTATCGACACCAAGATCGACCAACCACAGACTCAATTCGTAATTGATCATGATATGGTCAGCTCGCTCGGGCTCGACCAACGCGCCATCGGTGCCGACCTCGGCGCACTCATCGGCGGCGGTTATGTGAATCGCTTCAACATCGACGGGCGCAGCTATAAAGTGATTCCTCAAATCAAACGGGCCGGCCGCCTGAATGCCGATCAGCTCCAGGACATCTACATCAAAGGCCCAGAAGACAAGCTAATCCAACTCAGCACCGTCGCCACGCTCGAAGACAGTGTGCAGCCACGCTCGCTCAATCGTTTCCAGCAATTCAACGCCGTAAAAATGAGCGGCGTCTATATGGGTCCACTCGACCAAGGTCTCAAGTTTCTCGAAGACGCCGCCGCCGAAATCTTGCCCGACGGCTATCGGGTCGACTACGACGGCGAATCACGCCAACTCCGCACTGAGGGCAATAAATTCCTGCCCGCGTTCTGTCTCGCGCTGGTGCTAATCTTTATGGTGCTCGCGGCGCAGTTCAATAGTTTCCGCGACCCCTTCATCATCCTGCTCGGCTCGGTGCCACTGGCGATGTTTGGCGCATTGATCTTTACCTTCTTAAAAATGCTCAGCCCGAGCGTGCCCTTCTGGACGGACGGTTGGACGACCACACTGAATATCTACTCACAAGTCGGTCTGGTCACACTCGTCGGCCTGGTCGCCAAGAACGGTATTTTAATCGTCGAATTCGCCAATCAACTACAACGCGAAGGCAAAGCAAAGCTCGATGCGATTCAAGAAGCCAGCGAAGTGCGCTTACGGCCGATTTTAATGACCACCGTCGCCACCGTAGCGGGTCACTTTCCGCTCACACTGGTCACTGGTGCGGGTGCTGAAGCACGTAACTCGATCGGCCTCGTCCTCGTCGGCGGCATGGCAATCGGCACGCTGTTCACGCTGCTCTTTCTACCGTCGATCTATATGCTCATCGCCAAAGACCGCAACAGCGGTGCGACGGGGGTTGAGATCGCGTAGCGCGTTGGTCAGGGATAACACCCGCCTACTTCCATCGCTACGTAACGCCGAAAATAGCGAAGTTTGTAGTGAGCGGGTTTACTCCGCATCTGGAATGCCCTCGCTGGAATAGATCTAGAACTCTGCCATCCTGGGATAAACCCAGTCGCTACACAGCTACTTTTGAATTTGTAAGGGCACGCCCCCCCCTCTCAGACCATCTCAAACACCACGGCAGTGGTGTTATCCTTACCATCAGTCTGCACGGCTTCGGTTACCAGCATCTCGGCTGGCGTGCCCTTTAGATGTGGCGCCGGGTTACGAATGATTCGCTCCATTCCACGGTCAAAAAGACCTCCGACCAAACCATCGGAGCAAATTAAAAAACGATCACCTGACTCATAGCCGATCGCACCAAACTGCGGACTGAGGTTCTGGTTCTTCCCGCCAAGTACTTGTTGCAGGGCATTGCGCCCAGCATGGCTACGCGCTGCCTTCTCAGTCAATTGGCCATCACGCTGCAACCAGCCTACATGCGTGTGATCGTGGCTGACTTGATTGATACCGCCCTCTTTGGGCAGATGATAAATACGACTATCCCCGACATGCGCAAAATAAAGCCAATCGGGGCGCACCCAGCAAAGACTCAAGGTAGCACCCATACCTTGCAGCTCTTCATAACTGAATCCTAGGTGCGTAAGTTCGGCGTGGATCTGATCGAATAACTCACTTAAAATATCCTGAAAGCCGATGTCGATGCCCGCAGCCGCGGAGCGAAAACTCTGCGGAAATAGCCGAGTGATCTTATCGATCGCGATACGACTCGCAAAATCGCCCGCCTTGGCACCGCCCATGCCGTCGCTGACCGCAAAAATAAAGTCATTCGCCTCGAGTTCCGCTTCGCCGTATTTACCGAGGCGCTTCAGGCCCTCACCGTCCACTGCAAGCAACAGAAAGGAATCTTGGTTATCCTTACGAAAACGCCCGACATCTGTTTGTCCAAACCAACGCACTATCTTAGCTGAATCTGCTGTCTCGTCTGTCATAACTATGCTTTCCACTCATCTCGGTTCGGATTCGACTGCATTTTAGGCGAAGGCGGATAGCCCGGCTCCAAAATGGTCGCAAACTCGAAATCAATCACACAAAACCGGCCAAGCTGCGCATTATAGGTGATATTACGCACCTCCGCGTCATCATGACGGACGCCGTATTGCTCCAGCTCCGCAAAGATCAGCTTTTTCTTATCATCACTCACATGATCGACGAGCTTACCGCAGTTACTCGTCACCAAATACAGCCCATCATCTTCCTTCTCTATGACTTGAGGCACAAAGGCGCAGCCATGCTTCTGCAGAAAGTCCAACACTCGCACTTCGTTCTCATAACGCTCACGCGCCTGCGGCCCCTTAAACCTCTTATGCACACGGCCATCATAACCAATATGAACGACTGCCCGCGCAGTATTTTTAGCCTCATGCATATATAAATGGTCAATTTGAGCCTGCCGCCTTCTATTTGGCAAGAACTCGTCGGGATTCTGGTCAGATTTATTAAATCGTGGCCAAAAAAACTTGCGATGCCTTCGTTGGCACGCATTTTGCTAAATTTGTTTGTCTTTAAAAATGAGTTCGATCTGTTCATTCATTTTAAAAACTGCTTAATAGACAATTCAACGATAACTTATTCACAAATTATTATGGCTAAAATCAAACTAGAATACCTCTGGCTCGACGGTTATACACCCGTCGCTAACATTCGCGGCAAGACATGCGTCAAAGACGGCGATATCAGCACATGGTCGCTCGACGACTGCCCTCTTTGGGGCTTCGACGGCAGCTCCACTAAACAAGCCGAAGGCAGCAGCTCTGACTGTATCCTAAAGCCAGTTGCATGCTACCCTGACAGCACTCGTAAGAACGCCTTCCTGGTAATGTGTGAAGTCATGAACCCAGATGGCACTCCACACCCATCCAATGCTCGCGCGACTATCGCCGAAGACAACGGCCTCTGGGTCGGTCTTGAGCAAGAATACTTCCTCATCCAAGACGGTCGCGCACTCGGCTGGCCACAAGATGGTTACCCAGCACCACAAGGTGACTACTACTGTGGCGCAGGCTACTCTTCTGTTGGCGAGATCTCTCGTGCAATCGTTGAAGAGCACCTCGACATCTGCCTCGATGCAGGCATCAACCACGAAGGTATCAATGCCGAAGTGGCAAAGGGCCAATGGGAATTCCAGATATTCGGTAAGGGTGCACACAAAGCCTGCGACCAAATTTGGGTGGCTCGCTACATCCTCCAGCGCCTCTGCGAAAAGTATGGCGTCGATGTAGAATACCACTGCAAGCCTTACGCAGGTGACTGGAATGGTTCCGGGATGCACTGCAACTTCTCCACAGACTACATGCGCGACACCGGCGGTAAGGATTACTTCCTCAAGCTCATGGACAAGTTCGACGAATACAAGGACGAGCACATCGCTGCATACGGCCCGGACAATCACATGCGCCTCACAGGTCTCCACGAAACACAGTCGATCGACAAGTTCTCTTGGGGTGTTGCTGACCGTGGTGCTTCGATCCGCGTCCCACACAGCTTCGTCGCCGGCGATGCATACCGAGGCTACCTCGAAGACCGCCGTCCAAATTCACAGGGCGACCCTTACCAGATCGTTTCCCGTGTCTCCAAGACAGTTACGGAAGCCGAAGCTGCATTCAAATAAGTCGACGCACTTTTTCAATCAACGCCACTCCTTCGAGAGTGGCGTTTTTTTTGTGTCGATCCGCTCGTGGTGCAGGTGCAAGCAACACTCTGAGGCTATGCTCGAGCGTGCCAAGGTTCGCCCCTGCAAATGAAATCACCAGCAGACGCGATTCTCGACAGTGAAATCGGTATTGTAGATGGACAAGCATCACCTGCGTCCTAGCATTTGAGCCATTGAACTCACTTCAGAATATTGCGATCTCTGCTTCCGCCGGTTCGGGTAAGACCTATACCCTCACCAATCGCTTCATCTATCTGCTGCATGCCTTTGAGCAACCAGAGCGTATTATCGCCCTGACCTTCACACGCACCGCCGCCGGTGAGTTCTTTCATAAGATCATCGAGAAGCTTTGCGACGCGGCCGAGGACTCCGCCGAGGCTGGAAGACTCTCCAAAGAGCTAGTGATCACTGCCGACTGTGCGCGCTACCACCACCTGCTACACTTGCTGATCAACAGCATGCACAAGCTCAACCTACAGACGCTCGACAGCTTTTTCTTCCGTGTCGTTTCCAGCTTCGCACTCGAACTCGGCCTCTCTGGCAGCCTCAAGCTCCTCGACGAAAGCAGCGAACCACGCATGCGCAACGAAGTGCGCGACAGCATCGTGCACCGCCCTGGCGAACTCACCACCGAGCTCAACGAATTTTGGCACGCCTTCAAACAAGCCACTTATGGACAAGAGGCACGCAGCATTGAGAAAGTCGTCTCTGACTTCATTGAGCAGCTGTACACCCTCTACCTCGACACCCCAGCTGCCGATCGCTGGGGACAAGCCGCCACGATTTGGCCACAGGGTTGCCCGTGGCAGACCAGCGCCGCGCCCGACTGGGAGCAGCTGGCCAACAATCTACTCGCCGCCCTCCCCGACGATTTAGGCAAAGCGCAGGTCAATGGCTTTAACTCCGCAGCCAATTGCATTCGCAACTACGTTGGCGACGAAACGCTCAATGCATTATTAAAGAACGCACTCGCCGTCGCAGCCGATGTGTTCGCCGGCAACGCAGTCTTTAAAGTCAGCAAAGACATCAGCATCAGCGGTCCACTCTGCAACGCCCTCGCCGACTGCTTACGCGCGATCGTATGGCACCACCTGAAGCGCGCGCTTGAAAACACCCAAGGCGTGCACCGCATCCTGCAGGCCTATCACGATAACTACGACCGTATCGTGCGCCGCCCCGGACGCCTCGCCTTCGCCGATCTCACCCATTTACTCGCGCCCGACTCCGCAGGTTCGCCGATGGCCGAAGTCGATCCGATGACGCGGCAACTGATGGACTTCCGCCTCGACGGACAATTCGACCACTGGCTATTCGATGAATTCCAAGATACCAGCCGCCCGCAGTGGGAAGTCGTGGCCAACCTGATCGACGAGATCGTGCAAGACGACTCTGGCGAGCGATCCTTTTTCTACGTCGGCGACACCAAGCAATGTCTCTACCTCTGGCGCAACAGCGACGACCGCCTGTTTCACGATATCCAAGCGCACTACAACGCCGGCGGCGCAAATCGTATCGTCAAACAACCGCTTTCGATGTCTTGGCGCTCAGCTCCTCCAATCCTCGACGCGGTCAACGAGGTTTTTGAAGACAACGCCCTAATAGCCGAAACCTTCTCTGCTGATGCCGCCATCCGCTGGGCACACGCATGGCAAACGCACGAAGCATCCCCCGCCACCAAAGACTTTAGTGGCTTCAGTTGCTGGATTGAAGCGCAGAAAAGCGACAGCCCCACACGCAACGAACTGATCCTCAAACTACTTCAAGACCTCAACCCGATCGAACGCGGCATGAGTGTTGGCGTGTTAGTGCGTAAGAATGCCGATGCCAACGAAGTCGCCGACTACCTACGCGAGAACTGCTCACTACCGATCCATACCGGATCAGCCATCAAACCCGCGGTCGACAACGCCGCGGGCGCTGCGCTACTCGCATTGCTCAATCTAGCCGCCCACCCTGGCGATGCCCATGCGCTAGGCTACCTCACTCTGATCGATGTCTCCACCGACGGCCCAGCACTCGCCAGTGCCGCCGAGGAACTACGCACACGCCTACTCTCAGATAGTAATGAAAGTGCCGTGCGCTGGGCGACCGAGCGGATCTCCGCTCACCTACCCGCTGGCGACACACGTCACCGCGAACGCCTCAATCAACTGATTGAGAAAGCACGTGCCTTCGACAGTGAGGAGCGCCGCGACATCGATGGTCTGATTCACTTCCTTAGAAAGTGTCGCAGCGGCGAGTGCCATGCTGGAGATGCCGTGATCATCGAGACGATCCATAAATCCAAAGGTCTGGAATACGACGTGGTGATCCTCGTCAACGAAGACAAGACCGCGCGCAGCGAAACGCGGATCAATCCGCTACTTGATTCGCAAGGCAAAGCGGATTGGATCATGGAGCCGATTAAAAAAGACCTGATGCAGGCCGACCCGATACTCAACCAACTCTTGGAACAAAGTATCAGTCAACGCGGGTTCGGCAATCTCTGCACTCTTTACGTCGCGATGACACGCGCCAAACAAGGGCTCTATATGATCAGCGACCTCAAGGGCGCACACAAAGGCACGACTGTAAATTACCTCAAAGAACGCCTCGGCACCGAGGCTAAAACAATCGAGCTCTTCCCAAAATCCAACTACCCGCTTCTCTGGAGCACGGGCGATCCGCAATGGCACAACTCTTTTAAATCGACCGCGCAACCAACAACCAATAGCCCACAACCATCAGCGCCCGCCTTCGATCCGGCACATCCGCGGCTACAGTTGGCACGGCCATCGACTGGCAAGGCACGTCCACTCGACGCCGCCAAATGCTTCGACCTCGATGAGCACGCCAGCATCTTTGGCACCGCGCTGCACGACGCCTTCGAGCAAATTGAATGGTTAGAAGCCATCAGAGACCAGCAGCCATCAGCCGAAGACAATAACCTCACACTCGACCTCTTTAAACAACCCGTGCAGGGCAACGCTCCGTCGTTGCCGCATACGGAAATGACGGAGCATTTCCCTCCAGAAGTGAGAGACGCGCTCACCCTCTGCTTCGATAATCCCGAAATTCGCACACTCTTTACCAAGCCGGAAACAGCAGCCGTCGTCTGGCGCGAGCGCGCATTCAGTTACGTCGAAGGCGATCAATTCACGAATGGGATCTTCGACCGGGTCGTCATTTATCAAGCGGAAGACAGCACCATCAGCCGCGCCGAGATCATCGACTTTAAAAGCGACCGTATCCATCCAGGCAATACGCTGGAGCAAGCTATCGAGCATCACCGTCCACAACTCGAAGCCTATCGTAAGGCGCTCGCAAAGATCGTCGGCATTGAGGACGCAGTGATCGAAATAAAACTACTTTTCACCAGTGTCCCGCAGCTCGTGCAACTATAACATGAAGGCTTCACAATACTGCCACGTCACCTGTCCGAGTTGCTTTGAGGTATTCTCAGTCACAGGTCCAGCACCTTCAGAGACGCCAACGGAATGGGACTACGACTGCGAGGTCTG
>DJBY01000069.1:12534-15793 GCA_002430605.1 Opitutia bacterium UBA5964
GCGACACTCTTGTCGCTTTATTTATCGCAACCTCCACTGAATAAAGCGACAAGAGTGTCGCTTCCACATTTGGTTCGCGCAGGGCCAACGCGGAGGAGGAGGAGCTCGTCCCTCCGACTAGATCTCTAAGCACAAAAAAAACCGCCATGCTGCGATGGCGGTTTTGTTCAAGGCGCAAGGCCTCGGCTTTGAAAGCTGTTTCTACAAGCTGCTCGGCAATGGTAGATCGACTTCAACATCTTCGTCGTAATCAACGCCGTCGAGTCCAAAACCAAACAGGGTCAGGAAGTTGTGCTGGTAGCCAGTATAATCGCCGAGCACGTCGAGCGTCTCGGACGTAATCGATGGCCAAATTTCAATGACTTTCGCCTGAATGTCGGGTTGCATCTCCCAATCGTCGACACGGATACGACCGAGCTCATCGAGCTGCAAATCCTTACCATAGAGACGATCATCGAAGAGGCGCACCATTTGCTCGATGCAATCTTCGTGCGTACCCTTCTCTTTCATCAGCTTGATGATGATGGAAATATAAAGTGGCACGACAGGAATTGCGGAGCTGGCCTGAGTGACGACGGCTTTGTTGACCGCGACGTAAGCCGCACAATCGTAAGCCTTTGTGATGGCAGCAGCAGCGCGCTCGACATCTTTCTTGGCCTGACCGATGGTGCCGTTGGTGTAAACGGGCCATGTGGCTTCAGGGCCGATGTAGGAATAAGCGACACTCTTTGCTCCAGGTGCCAGCACGCCAGCATCGTTAAGCGCCTTCATCCAAAGCTCCCAGTCCTGACCACCCATCACATTGATGGTGTGTTGAATCTCTTCTTCAGTCGCTGGCTCAATGGTGACGTCTTTGACCTCGTCACGATCCGTATCCATCGTGCGGTTGGTGAATGCTTGGTCGCCGATTGGCTTGAGGACTGACTTGTAAACTTCGCCGGTCTCTGGATCGGTGCGCCGCGGCGAAGCGAGGCTATACACGACGAGATCGATTTGACCGAGGTCTTCTTTGATCTGTGCGATTGCCTGCGCTTTGACTTCGTTGGAAAATGCGTCACCGTTGATGCTCTTGGCGTAAAGACCAGCCTCGTGAGCGGCTTTTTCAAATGCAACGGAGTTATACCACCCAGCACTGGCTGGCTTGCCATTGGTCGATGGACGCTCAAAAAAGATGCCAAATGTAGCCGCATCATAACCAAACGCGGTGGCAATACGGGAGGAGAGGCCATAGCCAGTCGAGGAACCGAGGACTAGAACCCGCTTTGGGCCATCACTTCTTTTCGTGGCCTTGGCGACTTCGATTTCCTCGCGCACTTTAGCCTCACAACCCTTTGGGTGTGCGGTAATACAAACATATCCTCGGATGCGCGGTTTAACTATCATGGTAATACTTTAGTAGTTGAATGAAATTAGTAAGGACGCAGTGAAAGAGACTCCTTCCTCTGAGGCAACTGGTAATTTAGATGTATACAAAAAGACGCGAGTGAGGTTCGCCCCGCCCACGCCTGTTAAAAATAAACTGTTACAGGTAGAGTCTAAGGCTCTCCACGACCGATTCCGGAAGCCTCAAAGCCGATTAGGCGGAGCGCTTCGAGATCGAGCAGGTTACGACCATCGAACAGGAAGGCCGGTAAATTCATGTGATCGTAGATCTTTTTAAAATCAAGCGCGTTGAACTCATCCCACTCAGTTAGAACTAACACTGCATGCGCGTCCTTAGTCGCTTGGTAGGCATCTGCACAAACGGTCACAGAACAATCGTCGCCTGCAACACCCAGATCGCGACGAATTTGTGCCTCCTTCACTTTCGGATCGTAGATGCTAACATTTGCCTGTTCCTCGAGCAGATCCTTACAAATGTAGATGGCCGCGGACTCACGGGTGTCGTTGGTGTCCTTCTTAAAAGCGAAACCGAGCACAGCAATTTTCTTGTCCGAGACGGTGTTAAACATCGTGGAAATGATACGACGCGCAAACCGATGCTTTTGAAAGTCGTTCATCTCGATCACACTATTCCAGTAGCTCGCAGCCTCGGGAATACCGAAATGATCACAAAGGTAGACTAAATTCAGGATATCTTTCTGGAAGCAAGAGCCACCAAAACCGACGGAGGATTTGAGGAATTTCGGACCGATACGGCTATCGGTACCGATCGCGTGTGCGACTTCGTCGACATTGGCACCAGTCGCTTCGCAAAGCGCTGAGATCGCATTAATCGAAGAAATACGCTGCGCAAGGAAAGCATTGGCGGTGAGCTTCGACAGCTCGGACGACCAGACGTTGGTAGTCAAAATTTTCTCGGCTGGCACCCATTGCGCATAGACATCGACCAAAGTTTGAATCGCGGCGAGGCCATCTGGCGTCTGATCACCACCGATCAACACTCGGTCTGGATCCTCAAGGTCAGTCACAGCGGTACCCTCAGCTAGGAATTCGGGATTAGAAAGGATTTGGAATTTTCGCCCCTTGGAGTTGGACTCGAGGATGCGCTTAATCGACTCAGCAGTACGCACCGGCAAAGTGGATTTCTCGACCACGATCTTGTCGCTCTCCGCGACTTCAGCGATTTTACGAGCACACTTCTCGATATAGCGCAGATCCGCCGCACGCCCAGCGCCGACGCCATAAGTCTTGGTCGGTGTGTTGACACTTATAAAGATGATGTCCGCCTCACGAATCGCGCTATCGACATCAGTCGAGAAAAATAGCGTTTTACCACGGCAGCCTTTAACGATGTCATCCAAACCAGGCTCGAAGATCGGCAGCTCAGCGGAATTCCACGCATCGATTCGCGCCTGATTAATATCTACAACTGTTACCCTGATGTCTTGGCACTTATGGGCAATCATAGCCATCGTGGGTCCACCAACATATCCTGCTCCAATACAACAAATTTTCATAGTAGATTTAGGTATACCAAATCGACCGCCAGACAAGAGAATTTTACTCTCGTTACGTACTCCAAGAGCAAAGCTAACTGAGTTATGTCCCCATCCTCAACTCATACAAGTACCGCTGCGATCCTGCTCTTCCTCAAAGCGCCGCGAAGAGGCTACGTCACAACACTCTGGCACACACCACTGGCCCCGAACGCCCACTTCAAGCCTACCGCGCAGTAATAAGTCGAGGACAGTGGGCCAAACTAATTTTTGTCGTGAGCGGGCTTACCCCGCGATTGTGTCCACACATAAATGGCAATCTAACAGCGTCGTGATCCTGGGATAAACCCAGTCGCTACAACCAATCAACCCCTACAATA
>DJBY01000069.1:15991-16422 GCA_002430605.1 Opitutia bacterium UBA5964
CGACCGCGCATCTCGTTGGTAAACGAATCAATCTCATATGCAAACAAAGGGCGCTGTTTCGGCATCGCAATTTCTTGCACCGATTTTTTCTCGTCCAATTCAAGCCGAATGGTGCCAGGGCAACGCCATGGCATCTCCACCGTAATACGGCCCTTGTCGCCCAAAATTACTGCCACATTTTCGCGATTCATACGCAGCGCACAGGTCGTCTTCGCCAAAATATCGCCTTCGAAGCGCATCACCGCCGTCGTCCACATATCTGTCCTAGTCTTCGGATCAAGATGTCCCACCGCCTTGAGCTCGAGCGGCTCCGCAAACAACCGACCGTGCGCACGACCCGCAATTAAGCGGGCAAATGACATCGTATAACAACCGATATCCAGAATCGCGCCACCACCGAGCGCTTTTGACTGTAGCCGTGAATCCGGTTG
>DJBY01000069.1:16685-20658 GCA_002430605.1 Opitutia bacterium UBA5964
CTCCACCACGCGCTGCGTCTGTGGATGGTGCCGATACATGAACGCCTCCCGCAACAAGCAGCGATTGTCGTCCGCGAGCTTCTTGGCCTGCTTCGCCTGTCGCAAATTCATTGTCAGCGGCTTTTCACACAACACATGCTTACCCGCCTGCACACAGTGCGCGATCCACTCCAGATGAAACGGATGCAACGTCGCAATATAAACCGCATCCACCTCGGAGTCGGCCAGCATCGCCACGTAGCTGCCGTAAGCCCGCGGCGCTTCATACTGATCCGCAAAGGCCTGCGCTCGTTTGATCTCACGACTCGATACCGCATGCAGCACACTATCAGGGCAATCCTTCAATGCCGCAGCAAATTCATGGGCGATTTTTCCACAGGCAAGAATGCCCCAACGAACAGGTGTTTTTGGTGTCATAGCTCAGAAGCTAAAAAATAAATCCCTAGATGCGACACTGATGTCGCTTTATTTTTGACAAAAAAATCAGCGGCTAGCGGCGGACCTCCGAACCGCCGATAGCCCTTTCTGAACGCTCAAATACCTCAATCATCACTCGCCACCTTGAGCTCATCCGCGTTCATCTGTGGCTTAAATTACAACAGAGTCTGCCAAAATTAACCTCTGCGCACTCCGCGACCTCAAGGATGACAGCGACATCAGAGTAGAAACTATCCAGCATTTGTAAGAATTGCTGCGCCATCTTCGGCAGACCTACGTCGTGAGCAAAAAAACCAAGCCAACTCTCATTTTTAGAGTTTTCAGCATTGTTCCTCTGTAAATCCATCGCCAACTTACTCCTTTTCCCACTTTTACAGCTATGCAACCGATCATTCTTCAGGGCCGTCCCGCATTTTCAGATTTCCGTCTCACCGCGCTTCAAAACGCCCTCAACGAAGCCAACGTAACCGTGGCGTCGTCGCTTGCCACGGCCTCCGAGATCACCCACATCGACGCCGTCGAAGTCTATTTTATCGAGTCGGCCAACGTGCTCGACGATCAGACCACCGAGCGCGCCTTTGCCCTGCTCGCTGCCAACCACCATTTCGAGCGTGAAGGCGGCTTCTTTGTCACCCCGCGCAAGGGCACCATCTCTCCGTGGTCCTCCAAGGCGACCGACATTTTCCAGAACTGCGCCATCCAAGGCATCGCCCGCGTCGAGCGTGGCATCCACTTCCGCATCACCTCGAAGGACGGCATCGTGCTCGGCATCGAAGACCTCGGTCTCGCCGTGCTCGCGCTGCACGACCGTATGACCGAAGCCGTTTACGACGACGTATCCGACTTCTTCCGCCACTTCGAACCGTCCGAGCTACGCACCGTGCCACTCATGGCCGAAGGCCCTGCTGCCTTTGACAAGGCCAACATCGACTGGGGCCTCGCAATGTCGCCCCCCGAGATCGACTACTTGGTCAAAGCCTACCAGAAGATGGAGCGCGACCCGACTGATGCCGAGCTGGTCATGTTCTCGCAGGTCAACTCCGAGCACTGCCGCCACAAGATTTTCAACGCCGACTGGATCGTCGACGGCGAAAAGAGCGAACTGTCGCTGTTCAGCATGATCCGCAACACCCACAAGTTAAACCCAGAAGGCACTCTCTCCGCCTACTCCGATAACTGCGGCGTCATTCCAGGCTCCCCCGCCGACTGGTGGGAAGTCGACCAAAAGGGCCCGACGAAGACGTATCGCAAGACTCCGAGCCAGCTCGACATTCTATGCAAAGTAGAGACCCACAATCACCCCACCGCGATCTCCCCATTCCCAGGCGCAGCAACGGGCGTTGGTGGTGAAATCCGCGACGAAGGTGCCACCGGCATCGGCGGTCGCCCCAAAGCAGGCATCTCTGCCTTCATGGTTTCTAATCTTGAAGTGCCCGGCTACACCCAACCATGGGAAAAGCCCATCGCCGAGCACCCCACCCGCATGGCCTCGCCGCTCGACATCATGCTCGAAGGCCCGATCGGTGGCGCAGCCTTTGGCAATGAGTTCGGCCGCCCACAACTGTGCGGTATGTTTCGCACCCTTCAACTCGAGCACAACGGCCAACACCGCGGCTATCACAAACCAATCATGGTCGCTGGCGGCATGGGCAACATGAAGCGCGAGCACGTCGACAAAAAACCAATCCCACCGACCGCACTCATTCTCCAGCTCGGCGGTCCAGCCATGAAGATCGGTCTCGGCGGCGGCGCAGCCTCCTCGATTGGCGCAGGCTCTCAATCCGAAGCCCTCGACTTTGACTCCGTCCAGCGCGGCAACCCGGAGATGGAACGCCGCTGCCAACAAGTAATCGACGGCTGCATCGCCCTCGGCGCGGACAACCCCATGCTCTCGATCCACGACATCGGCGCCGGCGGCCTTTCCAACGGCCTGCCCGAACTGGTCGAAGCCACCGGTGGACGCTTCCACCTGCGCAACATTCACAACGAAGACTCCTCCATGAGCCCGATGGAGATCTGGTGCAACGAATCCCAAGAGCGCTACGTCATGGCCGTCATGCCAGACCGCATCGCCGACTTCCAAGCACTCTGCACCCGTGAGCGTTGCCCCGTCGCCATCGTTGGCGAAGCCACCGACGACGGACAACTCGTGCTCGAAGACTCCCACTTCGAAAACAACCCGATCGACATGAAAATGGGCGTCCTGCTCGGCAAAACACCGAAGATGCTCAAAGACGTCACCCGCTTGGTCGAAGACCACGCCGAACTCGACGTATCCGATATTCAACTACGCGACGCCGTCGACCGCGTGCTCCGCTTCCCAGCCGTCGCGAATAAGAATTTCCTCATCACCATCGCCGATCGCAGTATCACCGGCATGGTCGCCCGCGATCAAATGGTCGGCCCTTGGCAAACACCCGTCGCTGACGTCGCGGTCACCGCGACCAGTATGGACAGCTACACCGGCGAAGCGATGGCCATTGGCGAACGCACACCGATTGCGATCCTCAACGCCGCCGCATCTGGCCGCATTTCTATCGGCGAGTGTTTGACCAATATCGCCTCTGCCTACGTCGGCAAGATCGGCAACATCAAGCTCTCCGCCAACTGGATGGTCGCCGCAGGCGAGCCCGGCGAAGACGCCAACCTTTACGACACCGTCAAAGCCGTCGGCATGGAGCTCTGCCCCGCACTCGGCATTTGCATCCCCGTCGGTAAAGACTCTATGTCCATGCGCACCAGCTGGAAAGACAGCGCGGGTAAAGACCAGAAGCAAGTCTCTCCGCTCAGCCTGATGGTCTCAGGGTTCTCCAGCGTAGTCGACATCCGCAAGACCGCCACACCAGATCTTAAGTCAACCGACAGCGCACTACTGCTTCTAGACTTAGGAGCCGGCAAAAACCGCCTAGGCGGCAGCACACTCGCCCAAGTTTACAATCAAATCGGCAACGCCACCCCCGACCTCGACGATCCAACAAAATTCCTAGGCTTCTTCAATGCTATTCAAGAACTCCTAGCCAACGATCTCATCCTCTCCTACCACGACCGCGGAGACGGCGGCCTGCTAGCAACCCTAGCCGAAATGGCCATCGCTGGCCGCAAAGGGATGAACGTAGTATTGGATAAGGTAACTACTGGAGGGCAACACGCCGTCGTTGCCACCCCATCGGACCAGTCATCCGCCCTAGCCCCGCTCTTCTCTGAAGAGCTAGGCGCCGTCATCGAAACCGACAAGACCAAGCTAGCCGAAATCATGACCGTCCTAGCCAAGCACGGTGTCTCGGATATTACTCACCTCATTGGTAACACATCGGTAGAACCAACGCTCAATATTCAACTTAACAACCAACAACTATACTCAGAGAGTGTAACGAATCTGAATAGAGCATGGTGCGAGCTCAGCTACCAGATGCAAACCAGACGCGACAACCCAAAGTGCGCGCAAGAGGAATACGATTCGATCTTAGAAGAGAACAACGGCATCATTATCAAGCCAGCCTTCGACGTAGCTGAAGTAGAAGCGACACTCTTGTCG
>DJBY01000069.1:20880-21777 GCA_002430605.1 Opitutia bacterium UBA5964
CCTCCAGCCAAGACAAAGCGACAGGAGTGTCGCTTCCACACGACACAGCCCGTCCCAAAGTCGCGATCTTCAGAGAGCAAGGTATCAACGGCCAAAACGAAATGGCCTTCGCCTTCGACCGCGCAGGCTTCGAATCCGTCGACGTCCACATGACCGACCTCCTCGGCGGCAGCGTCGACCTCGCAGACTTCGCAGGCCTCGTCGCCTGCGGCGGCTTCTCCTACGGAGACGTGCTCGGTGCCGGTTCTGGTTGGGCCAAGAGCGTGCTCTACAACCCGAAGCTCAAAGCAATGTTTACCACCTTCTTTGCGCGTGAAGACAGCTTCACCTTAGGCGTCTGCAACGGTTGCCAAATGATCTCTCAACTTAAGGACATCATTCCAGGTGCAGAGCACTGGCCACAATTCGTCCGTAACCGCTCCGAGCAATTCGAAGCACGCTACGCCAACGTCGAAGTCATGGAGAGCCCAAGCATCTTCTTCAAGGGGATGGAAGGCAGCCTGCTACCAATTCCCGTCGCCCACGGCGAAGGCCGCGCCGACTTCAGCGCAACAGGCGACTTCGAGAAGTGCCTCACAGGTGATCAGATCAGCGCCCGCTACATCGACTTCAACGGCGAACCAACTGAGCAGTATCCAGCCAACCCGAACGGCTCCCCCGCCGGCGCGACAGGATTCACTACCGCCGACGGCCGAGCCACCATCATGATGCCGCATCCCGAGCGCCTGTTCCGCTCCGTACAGATGTCCTACAAGCCAGACGACCAGTTCACCGGCGAAGCCGGCCCATGGCTCAAGATGTTCCAGAATGCGCGGGCATACGTTGGGTAACACTGAAACGTCCCTCACTGCGGCGGCTAACGCCGCCAAAAAGCAAATTCCTCTCAGTAACTGAACC
>DJBY01000069.1:21942-23552 GCA_002430605.1 Opitutia bacterium UBA5964
GTATGATGGCTGATCATCAGCCATTGTCCGTCTTGCAGGCGAAAGATATTTGTCGCGCGAATTTTGACCTGAATGGTGTTGCCTTGGTCGTCGATATTCTTGCCAATTTCGTGGTTCTGTACGATCGCCAGTTGCTCGCCAGTAAAGATATGAATGTCACTCGCTTCGATCTTGCCGCCGAGTTTTAAGGATGCGGCATGCTCCCAATCCGAGCGTATTTGCTCCCAGCCGAAATGTAGTCCACCCCCTGGCCCCATATAGGTGATGTCGTCATCGTGTGACCAGACCTCAAGCATTGGTTCGACCTCGCCCTTGAACAGTGCGTTGAGTGCGACATAAAATTGAGCAACGGCCGCTTCGACTTGCTTTTGGTTATTTGTCTGTGGCCGATCATCTGCCATAAGTTGAGTGGGAACGCTGACGATTCCGAATAAGAGGGATAATGAGAGTAGAATGGATTTAATGGTCATTTTTAGGGTTTAGGGGGTAGTTGTGTTGAGCTTGAAAGGAATACAATTTCAATAGCCTTACCATTGTTAGTTTGATAAATTCAGCAAGTCAGATAAGGTGAAAAAAGGGGTCGAACGCAAATCCGAGCGAAGCGACAACCCTCATATAAAGATTCTACGCTTGAAATTGGGGCGTGGTGTTCTGCCTACAGCTGCAAGAAGTGTCACATGTCTTGGGAACAAGAAAATTGGACTGGTGCTTTTAAGATAGGTCGTGAAATTGGTCTTTGACGCCTTTCTGGTGCTCATATCAACTTTGGAAAAATCAAATTACGGATTAAATTTATTAGACAAAAAGTCTCAAAGTATGCTTTCACTTATCATTTCAGCGCTGGTCGCACTCTCATTGGCTAGTGCCTCGATCGCTTCGCAGTTTAATCCGGGGACGACGGTCTTCTTTAGTATCGCCGGATTTGTTGGCACGTTTTTCTTGGTCGGATTCCTGGTTCGGAAAAAGATGTCCACGGCTCAAGGCGCGCTGCAGGAGAGCATGGAAGCCGGTCAGAGGCGCATACAGCGGAAGGTGCAGCAGTTCCAGAATAAGCCCGGCGGCAACATTAAGCAGATGCAACGCCAGATCGAAACGGATCAAAAGGCCATGCTTAAGCAGGGATTAGAGCTCACCAAGGGACTCGACCCCTTCCGGAAGTGGTCCTTACTCATGGGACGCCAGATTGCTACCATGCGCCTGCAGTTTCACTACCAGCTCAAGGAGTTCGACAAGGCTGACGAGATCCTTGCCAGCTGCGGATTCTTAAGGGGCCCGATGATGATGGAACCCATGGCGGTGGCCATGAGGATGGCGCGCTGTTATAAGAACGATGATTTGGCGGGCGCGAAAAAGGTCTTCAAGCGCAAGATGATGTGGTTTCGGGGCGACCGCGGCACTTTGCTTTACGGCTTGATGTCGTGGATCTATGTTCAGGTGGGCGAGCCTGATGAAGCCCGTCGGGTCCTGTTGAAGGCCAAAGAGGCCACTGGAGTCGATACCTTCATCCAGAACTGGGAACACCTGACCAATGATAGTGTAAAGAGTTTCTCTAATGCAGGATTGGGGGACCAATGGTATAGCCTCTATTTGGAGAATCCGCCCGCGGTTAA
>DJBY01000069.1:23722-24773 GCA_002430605.1 Opitutia bacterium UBA5964
AAAAAAGGGGGCAACCGCAACGGGCGACAAAAGGTGACATGGGAGGAGTTGCAGGCGGTTTGGATTATCTACATATATCCAACTAATGGCGGCCCATTATCGTGAATAATGGGCCAAAACGGCCACTCATTCACGATATTCATTGCATAATCGTTAAAATATGACAACTTATCGCTAATGGCCAACACCTTCCAAGTCTTCCGTCGTATACAGGATTTACAGGCTCGCACCCTGAAGGCTGGATTAGGCAAAGAGTCTTTGTTGCGTCTGATCTACGAATCTGAAGTAACCGAGCAGGTCTATAATTCGAACGCGATTGAGAACAGCACGCTGTCTCTGGAAGAAACAGATAAGATCTTAAACCGGATCGATCTGGATCGTTTTATAAATGAGCGCGAACTGTTCGAAGCGAAAAACCTAGCACGGGTCGTGGAGTATATTGCTCAAAAAGCGGGGCAAGAAGCGCTGACTTTGGATATGATGCTTTTGCTACACAAAATGCTCATCAGCAATATACGTGATGATATAGCGGGACGATTTAGGAAGTCGGACGAATGGGTTCGTGTCGGCAACCACATTGCGACCGATCCCTCGCTGGTAGTCGAGCAGCTTGAGAACATGATGATCGCCTATCAGACAGGCTCTCAGGAGAGTATCATCACACGTATCGCCCGCTTCCATTTAAGCTTTGAGCATATCCACCCCTTCGTCGATGGGAATGGCCGTATCGGGCGCGTGTTGAACAACTACCTGCTGGTCCGTGAAGGGCATGTGCCGATCAACATTAAATTCATCGACCGCAGTGAATACTACGATGCATTTGCTGCTTTCGACAAAAAAAGCGACCTATCGCTGATGGAGCAAATCGTGGGTAAGGCACTCACGAGTTCCTACCACAAACGACTCGCCTACCTCGAAGGCAAACAGATCCTCTCCCTGGCGGATTATGCAAAAAGCAGCAAGCAATCGCACTCCAACCTATTAAATAAGGCGAAACGCCAAACCATCGAAGCTTTCTGGGAACGCGGCGTCTGGAAGATCGGCGTCTAAG
>DJBY01000069.1:24996-28300 GCA_002430605.1 Opitutia bacterium UBA5964
AGACAGCTGAAGCGTTTGGGTTTTGAGATCGGATGGGGGTTGATGTGTGGTGACGGATGCTATCTGTTGTCGGCTACGGACACTATTTTGAACGCGAAAAACTTCTCCTCTCTCAGTCTGCCGCAAGCGCTGCTGAAAAACATCGAATCATTGGGCTATGCGGAGATGACTCCGATACAGGCGCAGAGCTTGCCGCCGATATTGCTGGGCAAGGATGTGATCGGTCAGGCCAAGACGGGCTCCGGTAAGACGGCGGCGTTTGGCTTGGGCATATTGGCGCGTATCGATACGAGCAGCTTGCAGGTGCAGGCTCTAGTCTTGTGCCCGACGCGCGAGTTGGCGGATCAGGTTTCGAAGGCGATCCGACAGTTCGCGCGAATGAGTCCGAACGTGAAAGTGCTGACACTTTGCGGGGGCATGCCGTCGCGGCCTCAGGTGAAGTCTTTGGAGCATGGCGCCCACATCGTAGTGGGAACGCCGGGGCGTATCGGCAAGCACTTGCGCACGAATGCCCTACGCTTGGAAGCGCTGCGCACCCTGGTTCTCGACGAAGGGGATCGCATGCTCGAGATGGGCTTTCAGGAAGAGGTGGACGCGGTCATCGCGAAGACGCCAGCGGGTCGGCAGACCTTATTGTTCAGCGCGACTTATCCGCAGGCGATTCAGTCGATCGCGGAGAAGGTGATGAATGCGCCGATGATGATTCAGGTCGAAGCGAGCCCTGATAACGGGAGCATTGAGCAGTTCTTTTATAAGTGTGGCGAAGGAGAACGTCCGATGGCGTTGCGCCTTTTGCTGCAGGAGCAGCGTGCGGAGACGGCTGTGGTTTTTTGTAGCACGAAAGTAGAAGCGCAGGAGCTGCGCGACGAGTTACTTGGATTCGGCTTCAGCGCAATGGCTCTGCATGGCGACTTGGATCAAGGCGAGCGCGACGAAACGCTGGTGCTATTTTCGAATAAGAGCGTGTCCGTTTTGGTGGCTACGGATGTAGCGGCGCGTGGGCTGGATATCGATTCTGTGGATGCAGTGATCAACTACCGGATGGCTCGGGACGTGGAAGTGCATGTGCACCGGATTGGAAGGACGGGTCGCGCGGGGTGTAAAGGGGTTGCCCATACGTTATTCGGCTCGCGGGATAGCTTAGCCATGGACGCGCTGGAATCGCATTTCGGCAAGACCTTCAAGACGTCGGCCTTGCCGTCTCGCAAGGTGTTGTCTTCACCGATTGCGATGGCACCAATGGCCACGTTGCATATCCCGCTGGGCAAGCGCCAGAAGGTCGGGGCAGGAAATATCCTCGGTCTTCTGACGGGTAAGACCGGGTTGCGGGGCAATCAGGTCGGGCAAATTAATGTGTGTGATAGTTGGACGTATGCTGCGGTGGCCCGCGACGCGGTGGCTGCAGCTGTCAAGAAAATCGCGACGGAGACCTGGAAGGGGAAGCCCGTCAAGGTGTGGCGGATAAAGGAGTAGGCAAAAAAGGGGTTCATCGGCGATTACAAGGGAAGGCGCTGGTCAATTCTCAGGCTTGGGCTAGAACAGTCACCCTCCATGGAGCTAGGAATCTGATTTGCACTCTACGAGCATAATAACCCGCTAAGCCACGCCAAGAAACGCGAAGTCTAATAGATCAATGATCTATTAGCTGACTAACGTAAGGAGGAACCTCTGCCATCAGCCCAAGATTTACTGAATCTTCCGATCGTCGTTTAGGAATGCGTAAAATAGGCCGATAATGAGCCCGCCCCCGACATCATTGCCAAGCAACGAGAGAAAAAATTCTTACCCGTATGCATGAGGTCAACCGATTGAGGCTCCAGAAAGAGCGCCAGCACAAAGAGTGCTGAGTTCGCTACGAGGTGTTCAAAGCCCATATAAGCAAACACCGAGACCCCTGTGAGTAAGGCAAAAATTTGGCGCTGTAATCTTCGCCCAGCTGCATCGCGATGATGCTCGCAACGTTAATAAAAAAGTTGGCGAAGATCGCTTTGACAAAGATCGTCCACGCATCGCTACCGACAGTCTTTAGTATGATTCGGCGACATACCTCCTGCGCAAGTAGAGCACAGCAAAAAATCCATGGATCGCAGAAAGATTACATATGGGACACCCGCACTACGTCAGCAATTTGGTCAACCAGAGCTAAATCTTTATATTTTGCTTTTGCCCCCTTTTAGCGGAAGTCAATTCCCTTGCTTGAAATGACACTCCGGCTAGCATTTTCAAATTGCTAACTCTCAAAATCTACTCTCAAAATCCTACTACAAATGATCAGCACTCATGAGTGATCTAAAATTTGAACACCTAAGGCACAAGCCACCAGCAGAGCTGACTCAGGAACGGCCATTGATCATTGCTTGCTCCCCTTTGCACAGTAAGGTTAACCTATCGACAATCATGCGAACTGCGGGATGCTGCGGAGTCAGCGAGGTGATTGCCACCGGTAATGGCAAGGTCGACCCTAAGATCGCTCGAGACGGCGCCGAGAACGTCAAACTGACAGTGAAGCGCAGCTTGGTTCCTGTCCTTAAAAAGCTCAAACTCGACGGCTATAAACTCGTAGGCCTAGAGCAAACGACGAATTCAAGCGCCCTAGGTGAATATGCATTCCCTCACAAGTGCGTGTTGGTGATCGGAGCGGAGCGCGATGGACTCTCGCCTGAATGCCTAGAGATACTAGATGCCGTCGTCGAGATACCAATCTGGGGCCTCCCGTACAGCTACAATGTCGCAACCGCCACCAGTATCTGTGTGCTGGCATACTGTATGCAATATCCCAACGGGTAGAGCTGACGGAGCAAGCTCCGAGGTATTCGTCTGGGGGTATCCCATCGGAAAGCGACATGGCCACAATAAAACCACGCTCTGTCGTTTCCACACGCCTGTTCCACACCATGGCAACGACGCAGCGATGCCTGAGAGCAGGCAACAAGGGGCAGACGTAGATGCGAGCGTGCCGACAAGCCATTTTTCAGAAACAGGGACTTTTTAAACTCTCTTAAAAAAAACTGAAAGGACTTCGCGGCTGACACGTTTGTTTAATGTGCGTCGTAACAATAAGACAGTCCGCAAAGAGAATCTGCCCGAGAAAATGTGTGCTCGCTGCGCGCGGCCATTCACCTGGCGCAAGCGTTGGGCCAATTGCTGGGATGCAGTGCGCTACTGCTCAAAATCCTGCCGCAGTCAGAAGTCACAGCCAGTTGCTGGGAATGACCTGCAAAACGAGTCAATTGCCCAATTAAGCCAGACGCCCATACGATGTAAGTCCTAACTTCTAAACCAAGTATGCAAGCCAAAGACCTAA
>DJBY01000069.1:28589-34457 GCA_002430605.1 Opitutia bacterium UBA5964
GTAGCATTACAACCGACCACCGGAGGCCCAATTCATGGCACTGTCGCGCTGCTCCATCGGGTAATAGCGGACCTTGGCTGATGTAAAAGGTTTGAAGAGCATCGCCATCCATTCCTCCCACTTCTGATCGCCCACGATCGCGATCCGAGTGAAGTCGCCGTGATGTTTGAGTTCGAACTTGGTATCTGCCCAGAGCCCTCCGTGCGCCCATCCGTGAAAATCCTTCATCTCTACGAAGAGCGCAATTTTGTGATACTCCTCGATCTGTGACTCCAGCAAAGGCGTGATAATTTCAAAATCCAACTCCGTCAATTTGTCGACGCATTCAATCGCGACGAAGTCACCCTGAGTCTCCGGTAATATATGATTCATGATTTGATTATAACCATCTCATAGCGTCTAGCAATCACCCGGGCTACAAAAAATGACGTACCTAACAAAAGGCAACAAAGGAGCAGCAGCAAGCGGCGAGTCATAACTAACAGTGCCACCTCACCCCAGTCATCTTTTTAGTATAATCGGATTTAACCACTGGCGGCTGAATTTTAGCATTGCCGCGAGGCTGCGAGATGAACTGTTGTCTGCATATGCTTGCTTATCAAATCTTTCAAACAATCCCGACTGCCCTGGCAGCAACACTGTTTACTTATCTCCGCAAAGAGGAGCGTGAGTCCTACAAGGGCGTGGTCCAGCAGCTCGCTGAGCAGCAAAAAATGCGCCCAGTTTTTATTACCAAGCAATCGCCCGAGAAGCAGGTCACGTTGTTGACTGCTGCCTGTGGTCGTAAGCCAGCCGAGCCGATTGCCATGCAAGTTTTGGAAATATGGCTGATGCGTGGGCGCCAAGAAATGTTAATCGACTTTCTGGATCGGATGAACATCAAGCATGACGGCACAGGCATGGTCGAAAAATTTCCTGACGTCATGGATTCGACGCTGCTCGGCAATGCTCTTAGCGCAATGCGTGAAACGTATCCAGCGAGCGAAGTTGCCTTGTACCTCTACGTGCTTCAGGAGCAGAAAGAAGGCGGCTGGCCGGAACTAAGCGCCTTGCTTGATGCCGAACCGTGGTTAGGCGCCCAATAGTCGAATCTCAGTCCACCCTCAAAGGAACCACGGTCAGGCCATTAAAGACAGGCAACAGAACGCAGCTATCAAAATTCTAAAGCCATTCGCTTTGGCCGGCGTAGTGCTACTCACCTGGCTGCTAACAGATCGAGCATTCCTGCGCCACATGACCAGCTTGAGTGAGGTGATGGAGACCCACATTGGCCGATCCGCAGAGACGCTGCCAGACTATCCTTGTACCGTGGGCGCACACCGCGGCGCGTCCATCGATCACTTGGAGAACAGCTATTCAGCTCTGCTCGCGGCAAACCAAGACCCCCAGTATGCGTTCATCGAGTTCGATGTTCAATACACCAAAGACGGACAGATTGTGGTCTTTCATGACAAGCGACTCCTGCGCCTATTCGGCAAGCTCGCCACGATCAACAACTCGACCTACGCTGAACTTATAATGGCCACAGACGGTCAGATCGCGCGCTATCAAGACATCATCGGTACCGTCAATAAAAAGCTAAATATTGAGATCAAATCACAGGGCGATAATGAAGAAGACTGCCGCCTCGCGGATGCAATCATCCAAGACATTCAAGCCCGCGGCCGGGAGAAAGATATTATGATCAGCTCGATCTCCAGCGATGTGATCCGCTACATTCATGAAACGCACCCCTCGGTGCCGACAGGTCAAATCTATTGGCTCACCTCCTCCACTTACCTTCATTTCGATCTTCTGACCAAACGCTTGTATCACGAATTTAACGAATCGAACGCGGACTACCTGATGCTGCACGTCGCAAATCTTCGCAATATCGAGGGCTTATTGGCTCTCAAACCGGAGGGAAAAACCATCATCTTCTGGGATTTCGAAGACCACATGTATCTGGTGCGAGAAGATTACCACGATCGGCTTTGGGGCACCTCAGTGATTGGCGATCTCTGGCAAAAAATCGTCTATCGGTTCATCTAAGGTATGAGCCGCTTAAGAGGCGGCATATGCTCGCGTTAACTGTTGCCGCGGTCTTTCTGGCAGAGCAGAACTATCAGGCGGCTTACGTGCTGAGGCAGTCAGATTTCGGAAGTAACTTAGCCATTTTTTAAACAATTAAATGATTAGGCATAAGTCGTTCCATCGCTCGGGGCATCCGTTTCAAAGAAATACTCCGACAGCGAGATGGGCTGGCGCGCCGCATCAAGGGCGCACCAAACGCTAGAGCGGCGAAGCAGACGGCGCCCTCACCGCCCAGCGCAGTTTTGCAGAGCTTGCCCGAGGGTTGTCGCGCTGCTCACTGAACGAGGCGCGGATGACGCTCTCGCTGATCGCACTGTAGCGTCCATCTGCCAGCCCCGTCTGGAAGGCCTTTTTTACCCGGCGATCCTCGCCACTATGAAAGGTCAGCACAGCGACGCGGCCACCGGCCCTCAGGCAGTCAGGGAGGCCGCGCAGCCAGCCATCGAGGACTTTGAACTCATCGTTGACCGCAATACGGAGCGCCTGAAAAACACGACGCTGACTGAGTTTGATCCGATCTTCGTCAAACGATTTTGGTAGCGCCTGCTGAATGGCGTGAGCGAGTTCTCCAGTGGTCAGCAATTCCTGATTGGCCAAGGCGCTGGCTAGGAGTGCGGCGTTGGGCTCATCTGCGTTTTCGCGCAACAGATTGGCGAGTTCCAGTTCGTTTAATTGTTTGATCCAGGCGCTGGCTGACACCCCCTTGTTCGGATTCATTCGCATATCGAGCGGCCCTTGATGTTTAAAGCTGAACCCGCGTGCTGGATTGTCGATCTGCATCGAAGAGACGCCCAAGTCGGCGAGAATGGCATCGGCTCCCTCGTGCCAGCCGATTTTACCCAGCACCCCGCACAGGGCGACAAAGTTGGTGCGTTCGCACTGCAGGGATTCTGCCGGAAAGCCGGCTGAGCGCAGACGCGTCTCCGTTTTTGGTAACTCGATGGGATCTTGATCGACTGCAAGCAAGCAGCCGCTGGGCTGTACGGCTTGCAACAGTTCTGCAGCGTGACCTCCATACCCGAGCGTGCAGTCGACCACCCGTTCACCAGGCTGGACTGAGAGTACCTGTATGATCTCGTCCAGCATGATTGGCACATGTTGCCCAGCGGGCGTTTTACCACCCGCGAGCACATGGGCCACGGTGTCCGCGTAGCGCTCAGGATTGAGCTCTTTATATTTGTCCTCAAAGCGCTGCGGATTTTTGCCCTTGTAACGCACTCGGCGCTGGTGTGGTTCAGGAGTCGGTTCGGATGCCATACACCAAAGATGAGGAACGGACGGTGTGCAGCAAGCGGAATGGCGACAGGATTGAGTGCTCGAATCCGAGAACATCGGTCACACTAAAAGTTGCTACTTATAGCATGAAAGGAAACTGTCCTGAGCGACACGTGGTGGCGCAATGCAATGAAAACACGGGCTGCCCTAGTTGAACCCGACTCACTTTAAGGCTAATTTTCTACAGCATGTAAGTTCGATGGCTCGCTGCACGTTTATATGGTTATGATTTTGCGTGTTATTTTAGGTGATCAACTCAGTCACCACATTTCCAGCCTGTCGGAGATCGATGCGGCGCGCGATGTGGTGCTGCTGTGCGAAGTGCGCAACGAAGCGACGCGGGTACCGCACCACAAAAAAAAGATCGTCTTCATTTTTTCCGCCATGCGGCATTTTGCAGCGGAACTAGAAACAGCTGGCTACCGCACCCGATACATCCAATACGATGCCCCCGACAATGCGGGCAGTTTGACTGGTGAGCTGGAGCGGGCGATTGAAGCGCTCAGTCCAGAGCAAATCGTCGTCACCGAGCCGAGCGAATATGCCGTGCTCAAAGAGATTGAGAGCTGGAAAACGCACTTCCCTATTCCGCTGGAAATTCGTGACGACAATCGCTTTCTTTGCACCAAGGATGCGTTCGCAACATGGGCCAAGGGTCGCAAGCAATTGCGCATGGAATTTTTCTACCGCGAGATGCGGCGTACCTATGGGATCCTGATGGACGACGACCAGCCGGTCGGCGGGCAGTGGAACTATGACGCCGAGAACCGCAAGCCACCGAAGCGTGGGCTGGACATACCGGCGACCTATCTGAGTGAGCCAGACAGCATCACTCAGGAAGTGCTCGAATTAGTCGGTCGCGAGTTTAGTGAGCATTTTGGCGACTTGGAGCCGTTTCATTTTGCTGTAACTGCAGCGCAGGCCCAGCAGGCTCTAGAGCAATTCATCCGAGAGCGACTGAGCCATTTTGGTGAGTATCAAGACGCGATGCTGCAAGGCGAGCCCTGGATGTATCATTCGCATCTCAGCTTCTACATCAATTGCGGGCTACTCAGCCCGCTCGAATGTATCCAAAAAGTGGAGCAAGCTTATCGCGACGGACTGGCCCCACTCAATGCCGCCGAGGGCTTTATCCGTCAGATACTTGGCTGGCGCGAATATGTGCGTGGGCTCTACTGGCTAAAGATGCCGGATTACGTATCGGAAAATTTCCTAGAGGCAGAGCGGCCGTTGCCAGAGTTTTACTGGAGCGCCACCACTAAGATGAACTGCCTGCGGCAATGTGTGGTCGAAACCAAAGCAAATGCGCATGCGCACCATATCCAACGGCTAATGGTGCTGGGCAATTTCGCGCTGTTGGCTGGCCTTAATCCCAAAGAGGTCAACCAATGGTTCTGGATCGTCTACGCGGATGCGTACGAATGGGTCGAGCTGCCCAATGTGAGTGGCATGGTGCTGTTCGCCGACGGTGGCGTGCTCGCATCGAAGCCCTACGCAGCTAGTGGCGCCTACATCAACCGCATGTCAGACTATTGCAAAGGCTGTTCTTACAAGGTTTCGAAAAAGAACGGGCCGGACGCCTGCCCGTTTAATTATCTCTATTGGGATTTTCTAATCCGCCAGCAAGACAAGCTTGGAGCGAACCCGCGAATGGGCATGCCCTACCGAACCTTGGGCAAGATGGATGCCGCGAAGGTAGACCTAATCCGCGCAGACAGCACCCGGTTCTTACAGGCACTTGACGCAGGTGAGATCGTATAAGCACTGACTAATCGACGATGGCACACGTAGTTTGGTTCAAGCGAGATCTGAGAATTGCCGACCACCAGGCATTCAGCGAAGCGGCTCGCCACGGCCCGATAGTGCCGCTGTATATCTTGGAGCCCGAGCTCTGGCAACAACCCGACCTCAGTCATCGCCACTATTGCTTTCTCAATGATAGCCTCGCCGAACTCAATGCACAGCTGATTGAGCACTACGGCATCCCACTGGTGGTTCGCTGTGGCAACGCCAGCGATATTCTGCAGGCCCTGCACGACGAACACTCGATCGAAGCACTCTGGTCGCATCAGGAAACTTGGAACGACTGGACTTACCGTAGAGATCAGAGCGTTCAACGATGGGCACGCCAGCAGAACATTCCATGGCATCAACCGCGGCAATTTGCAGTGGTTCGCGGGCGGCACAATCGAGATGGCTGGAGTCGTCAATGGCAAGCGCTGATGAACCAAGTCTGCCTCGACGCGCCACAGACATTACAGTCAGTCACCACGACTTCAGAATCGATGCCTTCGGCCAGCGACTTGAACCTACACCCGACGCTCCAGCAAGCCACTCAGCCCGGCGGCCGCAGCCATGCACTTGCGCTGCTCGAAAGTTTCCTGCATACGCGCGGCGAATATTACAGCAGTGAAATGTCTTCGCCCGTGACTGCCTTTGACAGTTGTTCGCGACTCTCCGCCCACATCGCGTTCGGCACCCTTTCATTGCGCGAAATTGTTGACGCCTGCCAACAACGCA
>DJBY01000069.1:34617-35316 GCA_002430605.1 Opitutia bacterium UBA5964
CTGCACTGGCACTGTCACTTCATCCAAAAAATCGAAGACGCACCACGCATCGAATTCGAAAACTTTCACACTGCGTATGATTCGCTGCGCGAAAAGACGCCCGACACCGACCGTTTCGAGGCATGGCAAAACGGACGCACTGGCTACCCCATGATCGATGCCTGCATGCGTGCGCTGAGTGCTACGGGATGGATTAATTTCCGCATGCGTGCGATGCTGATGAGCTTCGCCAGTTACCACCTCTGGCTTGATTGGAAAGCGCCCGCGCTCCACCTCGCACGGCTATTCACCGACTACGAACCCGGCATTCACTACAGTCAGTGTCAAATGCAATCGGGCACCACTGGTATTAATACCATCCGCGCCTATAACCCGATCAAACAGAGCATGGATCATGATCCCGAAGGGCAGTTCATCCGTAAATGGATCCCAGAACTCGCCGATTATTCCGCTCAAAGCATTCATCAGCCATGGATACTGCCGCATAAACTAAATGGCTACCCACTACCAATCGTCGATGAAAAGCATGCCCGCAAACAAGCCATGCAGCAAATTTACGCACTTCGGCGTGGCGACGGTTTTTTCAATGAGGCACAAGCCATCGTCAAGCAACACGGCAGTCGCAAAACAGTACGAGGCCATTCGAACTCTGCAAAAGCTGCCAGCGCTCAAACAGAACTCGATTTCAACGATTAAGCA
>DJBY01000069.1:35626-47029 GCA_002430605.1 Opitutia bacterium UBA5964
ATTCAGCCGCGATCCAAGCGACCCGCAGAGAAAAGGGCCCAGCTTGTTTATCTGCGAGCATCAGCGCCATGCGGCGAATGTCTTTAGCATTAAAGGTATAACCCGAGAGCTGGCGTCCTCGCCAACTTTGCTCTAGTTTGCTAAAAGGCACAAACACCTCGATCCACTCACCTGCGGTGGTTTGAAAATCCGCCGCAAAATTAACCGCCCAACCCTCACGAAAGATTGCGTCACTGTGAAAGCGTAGCTGATAAGTTCGGCCATCACCAAGCACTCTAAGGCGGATACCTTCGGCATCGGAAAGATCGAAATTGCCAGGGGTGTATACTGAAGAAAAGCCACCATTGTTCTCCAGCGACAGAGTGCCACTGAAACGCATGCCATCGTCACCAATCGTCGCACTGCCAGCAGAGCGGCCGCCCATGACACCATCGTTGCTGCTCAGCCAAGGCTGGTCGGCGTGTTCACCAGTAAATTTAAAAAGTGTGTTCATCTCTGCTGTCCGGTGCGGGTTTGCCAAGAGCGATGCGGCGCACAGACTGCTGGCGATTATACTGACGATTAATCCCGAAGTCATCTTCATTCCTGCAGAAATTGCCCAAGTGTGTCATATACGCAAGAGTCTGGGTCGAAAACCCTGCCGTCAAGTGGTGCCAAAATACACGATGAAGAATTCACTGTTTTTTGTAGGGTGAATCGCGACGGTACGATACATTGAAATGCACATTCGGAAGAAAAATCTACAAGTCAAGCAGCAGCCCAGTGGCGAATGCCTGCAACTCACCTACGAACTAGGCACGGGGCGCAAGACCCACATTATCCCTAACAAGCAGCCAACCACAGAACCAGAGCCGCACGCAGCGGGCTCCTACCATAACCCAGAGCAACACGCCATCTATATGCAGCGTGTCGACGCGATGCTAAGAACACCCTAAGCCAAGCGCCCCAGCAATTAATTCAACGCCACAAGCTGCTAAGCAGACGACTTTCAGCAGCGATTCGGCATCGACCCAACAGTCGATTACCAGCCCTCCGCCGAATCTCACTCAGAGCAGTTACTGTATTTGACTATAACCTAGAGATCAGCCACATTTCGCTAATGGACACTATTCAACATCTATTACAGCTGATCGCTGGCCTCGGGATTCTTAATGTCTGGCTCCTTCGTTTCAATCAAGGCACCCCCTACCGCGGCGGAACAGCAGCCGACATGAAGGCCGAATTTGCCAATTATGGCCTGCCTAATTGGAGCGTTTACTTGATCGGCTGCTTAAAAATCACCGCTGCGCTTGCCCTAATTCTAGGGTTACACTTCGACTCGCTGATTGTCCCGTTTGCTAGTCTACTCGCGCTGCTCATGGTGGGCGCGCTGTTAATGCACCTCAAAGTGAAGGATCCGGTTAAAAAATCGATTCCTGCGTTGGCGATGCTAGTGCTGTGCATCGGCATCATCGCATTAGCTGCTTAAGGGTAGCGACTGAGGAATTCCAACGCGAGTCCTGCGTTGATCCACATATAGATAAACGAGGGCAAGCATTGCCCAATATTATCTCGAATCCTGATACGCACGCAGAAGCCAAGCAGCATCTGCACGCTAAGTCCAATCGAAGCAATCAGCCCGATGGCGGGACTCGCTAGTAAGCCCAACAAAAGACCAGTCGCTCCAAGGATTTGCAAATATCCAGTGAGCAATCGAAAAGGCGCTAAGCCATAGCGCTGAAACTCGACAACCATGTGGGCGGAAAAGACACAACTGGCACCATAGCAGAAGAACGATACAATCGTCAGTAAACAGAAGAACGTGAACATAAAGTAATGATGAACCAGTAAACTCTATTTGCTATGAATTGAAGAAGAATAGTCAGTTGGCAGCAACATTTGAAAAGTATCGTGCGATTGCACCGTACCTTACAGCACGTACCAATCGAAATAATCGGCCACTGATTTAACCCAAACACTTCAAGTAGGGCAAGGGGAACAGCCGCAGCACTAGATATATTTGCAGATCACTTACTCAGCGACTCGGCTTAGATCGCTCGCCAATCTTTTGGGAACCAGTGCCTTCGAGACTCGAAAGATAACACAATAAATCAAAGGCGCACAGATTAGCCAACCCACGATCGCGTGCGCGAAGGTCCACGCAAATTCGGCAGTCGTGGTAGCAATCTCACTAAAAAAGCGTGCACTGAATTCGGCAAGACTGAGGTGAAAAGGTTTCGCTTGAAATAGCCACTCACCTAAGCGTAGAAAGGGGAAAATGAGGGCAATTTTAACTGGGGCAATGATCCAGTTACAAACCTGTACCACTGGCTGATTCAGTCGAAAAAACGCCGCGCTAAAAGTATTCATTAAAGTCGAAAATCCCATGATCGGAAAGAGTCCAATCATCAACGATGCTGCAATCGCATGACAACACGCCTGTTGCCCAAGCCCCTGCTTCAGCTGTCCGACCACGACTAAATTCAGCTTTTTAAACACGCAATTTAATCGCCTGCCTCGTAAAAAACTTACTGAGATGAGACAAAAAGAGCGTGTCCGCCATGGCGGGCGGCACCGGAAAGGACTGCGACTTAATGATTGATCGCAAAGATGCGCGGCCGTGCAGAGCGCAAGCAGGGGCAACCACCTGAGAGCCAAGCTGCTCGCCGAAGGTCACCGCGAAACAGGATGGACAAGGCAGAATAAGGCGTGCAACTTCGCGCCACTCCGAAAATGCGCACATTATGTCGTTTGTCGGAAAAATGAAACAGAAGGTAATCAATGGATTGGGATACATGTAATCATAAGAAAATAAATCAGCGGCTATCAGAGGCTAAGCGCTGGAATCTGGGCGACCAGCAAACAAGTACAGGCAGCGCAAAGAGAGGCAAAAAGGTGCAGCCAACAAAGCGCAAAAAAAAGGGCACCGGCGGCTAACATAACCGAGCCCGAGGCTAGCTATCTTCGACCAAAACATCATCTGCCGTCCAGAGTTGTCGATCCGGACCGGCTGAGCGCACCTGCATCTGTTGCCCCGACACTGCGTGGAAGAAAAATGGGGACCCCCACTGGTCGACGAGCTGATTGCCGCGCAGTGCAGCGCAGCGAGGATCGATAAAGACGATTCGTTTGGGGTTTTTGCCGAGCAATTGCTGTGTAATTTCGGCATTTTCGCTGCCGACTGGATTTTCTTTATACGCATAGCGATAATCTGCGAACAGCTGTTCGACGGCATAGATCGATTGCAAAGGATCTGCGTTTTGATTGATCTGCATACTGGTATCAAATGCGATCAAGTATTCAACTCGTCCATCGGGTAGCCGATTGACTCGGGGATCATTCGGTTCGGGCACCTCCACCACCCGCGTGAGCTTGGAAGGAGCCAAGCGCTGATCAATCCCCTCGTTCTGGCTAGCGACCTCGTCGCTTGATTGCTTAGTATCCTGGGCTGCATCTGGTTGCAGCAGCCAGTAGACGCACAGGCCCAACACAATCAAGCTGCCCGCAAGTGTAAGGTTTCTGAGCTGCATTTTAAATAAAGCCAAGATTCGCACTGCCGGATAGATCAAATGGATCTTCAAATCGATTGAGATTTGGGAAGATGGTCTGCATTTCACTGCTGCCCGCGGGCACGCCGAACCAGTTCGCGAGCACTGCGGAAAGCTGATCTACCGATGTGGTCGGAATCCAGCGACCGCGCGCGCCGGAGGGAACGTCGCTGTTGCTGCCAATGCCCAGTTCCGGGAAAGTGCCGTAGAAGTTCCCGCCTTTGACCGCGCCGCCGAAGACGAGGGTGTGGGTGCCCCAGGCGTGGTCGGTGCCAGCGGATGCCACATCGGTCTTGTTCGGCGTCCAGGTGCGGTTAAAATCGGATGCCTGGAACGTGGTCACCTTGTCGTAGGAGAAATTGGTGTCCTTGAGATCGAGTTCCTTCATCGCCGCGTTGAACGCGCCTATCGCGTTATCCAAGCCTTCCAGAAGGTTAGGCAGTGAGGTATTGATGGAAGAGTGGTTGTCGTAACCACCCATTTGCACGAAGAAGATCTGCCGATTGTTGCCGAGACAGGACCTACCAGCGATCAGGCGGGCGACGGCCTTGAGTTCATCCGCTACTTCGCCGGTGGCACCGAAGCTAGTCCAGATCGCATTGAAATCGATGCCGAGCGCAGTTTCGACGGCCATGGCCTCATTGATGAGCGCCTCATTCTTGCGGGCGCTGCGGATGACCTCGTTGTAGCCTTCCTCGATGATATGGCCTTGGCTGTATTGCATGATGCGCTCGAACGCCTTGAAGCGGTTTCCCGTGGCGGTGTTGAGATAGTTTCCGCTCGCGTCTACCGCGTTGGCATAGTTCGTCCCGAATCCTGCTAGGCTGATCGCACCAGTGGAGCTGACGGCATACTGACTGTTCTGCCCTCCACCCTGGAAACGATTGCTGCCAGCAGCGGTGATTAGCATGGAGGTCTGGCTGAACTCGTTCCAGGTATCGTTGTAAAGATCCGCTACGCGGGCACCCCAGCCCGAGGTGTAGGGTTTGTCCGCGATGGAGGACATCCATTCGGTGACCTGGTCGGAGTGGGAGAAGAGCTGCTTGGGCAGGCTGACGCGGCCATAGTCTGCTTGGGTAGTGGGCTCCGCAAGTGTGCCCACGTTGGTGATGAAGGCAGCTTCGTTGGCTCCATACATGGCAGCCAATCTAGGCAATTTTGGATGCAGCCCCATCGGTCCCATCCCAGGCACCTCAATCGGTAATGTTTCATCGTCTCCAGCGGTATTGTAAGTCGCATTCACCACTCCATTGGGCACTGCGACCGCACCGCGATCAGCCGCATATACCTCAGCGTAAGGATTAGTGGTGCGCGGGATCAGGATGTTATTGGCATCACAGCCGCCGCTGAGGAAAATACATACCAGTGCCTTGTAGTTGCTGGGATCGTATGCCGGATCGCTGGTGCTCGCTACCGCCGAGTTCACGAGTGAAAGCTGGGCAATGGTGTTCACCAGCGGACCTATGGTCATGGCCCCGCAGGTGCCCGCCTTGATGAACTGGCGGCGTGAAATAGAGTTTAGGTTCCGGGGCATGGGTTACTTTCTGATTTGGTATTCGGAGGTGAGCGTCAACAGGTAGAGGGCGTCCTTGAGCTTGTTGAGCCGGTCGCTGGAGTCGCTGGAACCATCGTGGGCGTCGTCGTAGCTGTCGGTGATCGTATCGATGATCAATTCCCGTGGATTCTTGAGGAGATCATCGACACCGGCGACAGCCGGATCGTCGTTGTCGGCCGAATCGTAGGGGTAGCGCAATTTCAGCAGCCCGTTGGTCAGGCGCTTGTCGAGTGCGTCGAGCAGGGCCTCATCCGCGAGGGACTCGCTGCTGCGTCCGCCCGCCGCCACAGGTGCGGTGGCCGGATAGAAGGCATCTGCCAGAGCCTGAAGCGGCAGACGCAGGTGATCAAAATTCGCAACGGATGCGGGATTTCCGAACAGGGTCGTCTGATCGTTCTCTTTTTCTCCTAGGTATCTTCCGGCCTGACCGTTGGATCCATAGATGATTGTTTGGAAGTAGTTAATGTTGCGAATGATGTCCGGTTCGGTGGCTAGTTGCATTTCCGGTGCGACGAGTCCGGCGTTACTGATCGCGCCGCCTTTGGTGTAGTCCGGCAGGTAGTAGTTGAAAACGGTTTCCTGATACGCTGGGTCCATTTGCAGCCCGCTGGTGGTTCCGGTTTTGGTCGAGGTGTTGCGGACGCGCACGTTGCGCTCATGCCCGCTGAGCTGGGTGGCTGGATAGCCGAAATTCTCTAGGTAGAGATCGGGGTTGGCGTAATTAATGGCCAGCGCGTCATAGGGCGTTTCGCTAGGCGCCGGTTCTTCCAGAGGGAAGTAGGTGTGGGCGCCGAGGGTGCGAACCATTTGTTGATAGGCCTCCAGTGGCGATTTTTTCATGCCAAGGGTGGATTCGCTGAGGTCCAGATTACGAGCCTCTGGGTCGAGCAGGATTTGCTTGAGTGCGAGGCCGAGATCACCTTCCGAGTTCTTAAAAACAGTAGCCACCCGGTGAAGGTAATCTTTCGATGGATTGGAGGTGGTGAAGCGTTGGATGAGGCGCTTGGAGATGAAAGCTGGAGTGCTGACGTGACTGTGCACCATGTCGAAGTCGGGCTGACCGTCGCCCGGCTTCCCCGACAGCCAGTCGAGCGCGCTCTCGAAATCCGCCTCGCCGAAGAGATCAGCATCGGTGATGTCGGTGTTGTCGATGGTGGTGCCGGCAAAGGTCTTTGGGCCCGTGCTGTGGTAGTCGCCGAACATCTTCATGGGATAGAGTTGGGCCGTTGAGCGCAGCCCGCGTGTGATGGGGCTGGCGGAAAAGTTGTTGTTGCTCGGAGAGAACGGCACACCGCCCCAGGTGGGCAGCGCGCTGTTGGTGGCGGAATAACTCACGCCCTGACCGGTGATGACTTTGGCAAATTCTTGGATGTCCGCATTGGTGTAGGTCGATTTTGGAATGCCTTCAGATGTGAGCTTGAGGTCGCCGTTACTCCAGGTTTCGAACAGTCCGATCGAAAACAACTGCATGTTTTCTCGTGCGAGATTTTCGTCGGGAAAAGCATCGAAATTGCCATCACCGTCGAAATCAATCGCCTTCTGGTTCTTGATACTGGAGAGCCACTGTCCCATTACTGGACTCCAATTGACGAATCCGAGAATGTCCCGGTAATGGTCGAATGCACCGTGGTTCAACATGTCCCTATAGTTGGCGGAGGCATAGGGGTTGCCTCTAATAAAAATATCTACCTCGCTGGTGACGACGATTTGCTGGAGCGCAAAGCCCATTTTGTGGCGTAGCTGATCGTGCCCGTTTAGCTTGAGTTGCCAGTCGGCACACAGCACGTCTTCGAAACCGAAGTGATTCAGGTTGATGCTGTTTGACTGGTTATACGCTAGGCGGTCCTCCGCTCGAGTAAGTGGAAAGTTTGCGCTCAGGATCCAATAATTTGGATTGGGGTCACTCCGATCGATCGAGGGCCAGGGCACAGGAATGGTCGGAGTCGCTGTGATGCCGTCGGTGGGGTTACGAGCAGGATCATAAATACCGGAAATTTTGAGGTGCTGAAAATGGCTCGCCAAGGCGAAGTCCAAAAGGAAAGTCTGAGGCGTGATCAGCGGGTCTGTCTGATCATCGATCCATTCGGAGAAGGCTTGATGGCGATGGTAGTTCGGATCCGTGAGACGCTCGGTCTCGATCTTGCCAAGTAGGGCGGCTACGCTTGTGTCGGTGGCTCCGAATGTCGCCTGATTGAGGAAGCGCCGCACGTCGACTTCGAGAAGCTCACCCGTGAGTTGCGGATACCCGGCGGATCCGGGAACCGCCGACGGGTCCGCGTCACCTGGGTCGGTGAAGGAGCCGCCTGACTGAGCGAAGAACGCCCATATTTCGCCAGCCGGATTGTTCACCGTGTGGACATTCAGGTAGAGCGGAGACTCAGAATTTTGAGAGAAGAGGGAGTCGATGATGACCTGCTTGGACGCCGCTCCGCCGGCGGTAGGGACGGCTCCGGAGGTGGTTGTCAGGTCCCAGAGGTAGCTTGTCAGTGGGCCATTGAGAGGATCTGTTTCGTTGTCACCGGGCGTCTCAGTGATGGCATAAATGATGTTTCCGGGATCGTTGCCCGGATTGGATTTATGGACATGTGAATCCTGTTGGGCGGAGGTCAGCCCAGAAAACTCGTCCCAGATGCGGATCTCTGTGCGGGGGCCGTTGATGGTGGCGGTGGCGAAACCGGAGCCGCTGGTGGCAACCACGGCCCTGCCATCCTGGCTGAAGGTGCCGGTGAAAATGGTGGTGTTAAAAGGATCCTCCGGGAGGTCAAAGATCTGAATGGAGGCGCCATTTTGAGTCGTGGAGATGTCATAGTCGGCGGAGGTCTTGACGGCGAGAGTGACGGATTCGGGATACTCGTTGATCGCATCGTTGACGGCGATGAGAGTGAGCACCTTGGTGGTTTCACCGAAGGCGAAGTCCACCGTGTCGGTGATGATGTTGCCTTGCTCGTCGGTGAGGATGTAGTCCGTGATTTCCGCCTCCTCATCGCCCGCGCTGCCGATGAGTAGGCAGCAGATTCCATCGCATACGGTCTCGGTGCTGCCGATTGCCTCGAGCGGGGCGATGCAGAGATGCACGGTGAGCGGCTCGAGGGTGCCGCTGCGGGTGATGGTGATTTCGGCGTTGTCCCGGGTGGTTCTCGGATAGTTGTTCTCGAAGGCGGCCGCATCGGTGCAGTAGAGTGCGATCTCCGGTTTACCCAGGGACTGCGCGAGAAGAGACGTGAGGGCGGTGGCATCGGCGGTGCCGTTGGTGGTTTCGAGATCGAAGAATAGAAAGGGATGTAATTTCGCGAGCGCGAGTTCTTCCCAATCCGTAATGTCATCGACGTCTTGATCGCTATCGGTGACCGCCAACCGGAAGAAGCCCGAATCCTTTGCCACTGCCTCCTGATTGGAAACCAGATAGCCGCTGCCCGCGATAGGTCCGTCGGTGATTTCCCAGGAGTCGAAAGCAATGTTTGGGTTGGTGGTTAGCTTGACGGCTACTTCTCCAAAGCCTTGTACGAGATTACTATCCCGAAAGGTCAAACCGGTGGCGGAGCCTACCAGATTTCCGGACAAGTCCGATACGTAGAGATCGAACTTGTCGTCTGCGACGGTCACGGGACCGGCGGGTGTGATGTATTGAAATCCGAGAGGCTCAATGGTGGCCACCAGCTCCACCCGGAAGGTCCGGTTGAAGGCGACATTGATCGTGGCGGTAGTGCCTGCAGAGCCTCCGCCACGAACGCTGGCACTGGCACCGGAGTCCAGCGCTTCCAGATTGATCCGTGGACCTTCCTGGTTATTGCCCGTTCCGGTGTTACCAAAGAACAAACCGGTCAGTCCGTGAGGGGTGCCAACATTGCTCATATTGAAAAGCCAAGTCGCGTAGAGATTCTTGCCCACCTTCGGGAAGACGAGCCTCATGAGTGTGGTGTTACTCTGGTTTCCCACCAGGCTGATTCGCTCCGCGTTTCCGGACATGCCAGTGATGTCCGATTCCAGGGCGGAGTTGGCGGGCCAGAGCAGGCCGGTTTGTCCACCCGAGTCATAGTCATGATAGTAGTTGGTGGCTGTTGGCGGCTGGATCCCTGAGAAAAACGCTTCGAATAGGTCATCGCGATCCAGCGTTTCAATGCCACTCAATCCGGGGCCTGACCAGCCGATCCCAACCTGCTGGGATGCCACGGACGCCACATAGCGCAGCTCGAGACGGTATGCCTGCCCGGCGGTCATCGCGATCTCCGCGGACTGCTGGTTCGGATAGGTTTGCCACTCCGCGACACCTAGACCTGTCTGCACCGGTAAAACCTCGGCGATCTTGGTGACGTTTGACACGGGTGGCGCACTGCCGAAGTGGAGCTCGGCAGGGCCGCCCGAGCTGAGAAAGAACTGATAGTTTCCCGTTGCCGGTGCCTTGATCAACATCCTGACCCGCGCGCCGTATCCAGCTGCTGAAAACGATGGCGCCCGCGGCTCGGACAAACTGGTCACTCCATCCGGAGTCAGGGGAAACGAGGGACGTCCCGTCAAATCAGTGACCGCGTTGGTCGCCACGTCTGCCCAGAACTCGGCCCGCACCGAACTTACAGTCTCTGAGTTGCCGCCACTACGTATAAAAAGCTCCCTAGTCGCACCATCGCCGATCCAGCCGTCTGGCTGTAGCGATTCGAAACTCTGCAGATCATTTGAAGCGAACAGAAAATAGCGCTTACCCAATAAAGTGGGGAAAGATACCTGTACTTGATTAAGGTCATTTTGAATCACCGATAGATTCACCGAGGGACGACTCGCCGAATCATGAGGATCCGTCCCAGCCACGCATTCTTCGAGGTTGGTGAAGCCATCGCCATCACTGTCGGCAGCCAACTGTAAACCGTGCGCATTAAAACGCTGCTCCCACACATCACTCAAGCCGTTGGCGTTCTCATCCAGCAAAGCGTAGCCCACACTTGTTATTAAGTAACAAGCAGCGATGGTCGCCAAAATAGCGCGCAGTCTATGCATCAATTATTAGATACTGCTTGGATACGGCGAATTCAACTTTGAATTAACCTCAAGGATTAAGCCACAACACAACTAGGCCACCATTCGGCATAATACGTCCGCCTACGCTTGCGCACAGTGGCATTTCGTGTTGCCTACTGCATTTTAATAAATGCATGTCGATGAATCTAGATAAACCAACTGTTTGCCCATACTCCACTCAAACAAGCGGCACTGATCAGCCAGGGCTTCCGCTTGAGAAGCGCTGGTGCGCCGATGAACTCAGCCAACAACTCAAGCATCCAGTGTCGAGCGCAACGGCAATTGATTTGCAAAAAAATGCGCAGGTGGCCTGGCGCAATTCTGTGCGCTGCAGCGGACGCGCACGTTGGCGTTCGCTACGAGTGATCGATGCGAGGAGTGCCAGTTCAGTCGAGGAGAGCTTCGATGCGCTGTTTGAGCATTTGAAACGCGCAGACGCTAATCGGAGCGCAGAATCATTCATCACAGTCTTCCCAGAATTTGATCCGGACCAAGCCGAGACTCGCATTTGGAACCACCAGCTCATTCGTTATGCGGGCTACCAAGCGAACAATGGCTCAGTACTGGGCGATCCGATGAACGTACATTTGACTCAAATCGCGATTGATCTGGGCTGGCAACCCCCTCATCAGCGTAGCCGATTCGATATTTTGCCGATCATTTTGCAATTTCGCGGCAAGCTACATCTACGACCCATTCCAAAAGAGTACGTCGCCGAGGTCACGATCCGTCACCCCGAGCATCCTGGCATCGAGTCTTTAGGGCTACGCTGGTATACTATACCAGTGGTCTCCGACATGCTATTTGCTTCCGAGCAAGCCATATATCCAGCGGCTCCTTTCAGTGGCCATTACGTGTCGACTGAGATCGCCGCTCGAAATCTTTCAGACCTGAAACGCTACAATCAATTACCGCAGGTCGCCTCGGCGATCGGGCTCGACCCAAGCAAACACGCTCAGTTTTGGATCGATCGCTCATTGGTGGCATTGAATGAAGCCGTGCTCTGGTCATTTGAGCATGCGGGATATCGAATAGTGGATCACCATACAGTCAGTTCAGAATTCGCGAATTTTTGTAACAAAGAAGATCGAAGCCAGCGCATCGTGCATGGTGATTGGCCTTGGCTCATTCCCCCGATGTCTAGCGCGTCTACCCCTATATTTTTACGAAGTTTTGAACCGAAAATCGAACTCCCTAATTTCCTCTATCAAGCATTGCCCTGGAACACACCCAGCGGACAAGCCGCACTAGCGGCAAGCACCTAAGCAGCGGCCTGCGCTCTAAGCACTACTAGCGACAGACAGGGCGAAG
>DJBY01000104.1 GCA_002430605.1 Opitutia bacterium UBA5964
ATCGAGTGGCAGATTGAAGGTCATTTTAAAGCTGTTCGATTTCGCATCGTAATCGGTCTGCCAAAAATCGTTACCATGCACCGCCTGATCGAGTGCGACCAGCTGACCATCGACGAGTTGATACAGGGTATAACCGGTGGCTGATTTCAGGCCCTCGAAGCGAATCGGCACAGTGCCAACGCCGCCCTCGATTGCCACCCTCACCTCGCCTTGCTCGGCCTGAATGATGATCGGATAATTGTGCAGCAGCGTGCCGCCATTGACGACGACCTTCAAGTCGTTGCCGATCGCTTCGCGGTAGGTGGTCTTCCAAGAAGAGGGATTTTCAGCCATATGCTGCCTGAAGGTTTCATTCGGGCCGTAATAATCATCTGCAATGCGGGGCAAGGTAATCCATTCCACCTCAAACTCCAAACTGTCCCCAGCGTTAAAGGCGGTCACGCCTTCCGGTGCTGTTAGTAGGCAATCGAGATTCGATAATCTACCTCCGGAGGGATGGTGCGCTGGGAAGGAAACCGTCGGATTACTATATTCTTTGCCAGCGATCACCGCTTGATAGGAGCGAATCACCAATGCACGGGAACCCGTACCCCAATCGCGATCATTATTATGATAGGCCCCCGGAAACGCCACCCACCACGGACCGCCTCCGGTCAAAGTGGTTTTGCCGAGGAACTGTGATCCATTCTTCAAGCCGTTCGGCACTTCGTGTTCTTGCAGTAGGCCCTCCCGATTGCCGTAGGCGATCTTTGGCGTCACATAGCCGCCGGTGCGCCCCATTTTATACAGCCAGCCCTGCTCCACGGACACCGTTTGATCAAAGCTGTATTTGAAGGTTTGAAAAGTGCGGGCAAAATCATCGGTGCGCAGGGTCTGTACCTTGGCCTGCAGCTCCACTTCGCGTTGACTGCCGTAGTTGCCGTCGTAGCGCACCTCACTCAAGCACGGCCCATGCGCTAGATACGCGGTCTTCATTTCGCTGAAATACAGTTTCTGCTTTTTGGCGTCTTTCACGTACAACCAGTCCCCGCCCCAGCCGGCATCGGTCCAACTCCACTTATTACCGTCCTTGCCATTACGCGCCATCAACATCCGCACATCGGTAATCGCCACATCCACCAGACTCATATCCATATCGAAACAGATCGTCTCACCCCAGCAACCGATCGCCAGCTGATCCCAGCGTCCGAGGCCGCCGTAGCCGACTAACGACAGTTGCGCATGGCTGGCCGCCGGCAGCGCGCCGTAAAAGCCGTAAGCGATCCGCAGCTTATAAGTCGTACTGCCGAGCTTGGCGGGTAACTGCATGGTGCTGCGCAAATACGCCCCCAACTTATCGTCGTGCCAGTTCTTGCTCAACTGCACCGGGATGCCAGTCGGCACGCCGTCGGCATCGCACAGCATTGGCAACAAGCCGGTGATGTTCGCCGGATTGCGCAGGTAGAACATCAACGGCACATTCACCGCAGTTTCACCGGTGTTTTCTACCACGATGTCAAAATCATCGTAGTCGCGGATATCAGTGTAACCAGTCTTCCATCCTCGGTTTTTTCGGTGCACCTCAGCGACGTAGCAATTGAATGCCGGATCAAACTTAACCGGATACGGCGGATCCTGCGGCGCACTGACTTTGATCGATAATGCCTGCTGCGGGATAGCGCCATCCTGCCCGAACGGACAGGTTAAATTGAACTGCTTTTTTTTGCCGAGCGGCCACACACCAGCGACCTGCTGTTCGGCCAGAGCCTCGCCCAGACGCAAACGCACCGTGACGTCACTCCACTCTGGCACGACTACTTCGGCGGCACCATAGCCATCAAAGGTTTCATTATATTTTAAGCCAGTCGCATTCGGCAGACTTGCCGGCGCCTGCGCATGTGCCAGTAACTCCTGCGCAGACAGCGACCGATCCCAAATGCGCACTTGATCAAACACCGCCTTAGTGACCCCACCGTTACCATCCGCCCGTTGCCCCAGCACCAACTGCCCCTGGCCGGGACGGCGAGTCGCTACCAACGCTTCTGTGCCTTGCAGCGCACCATTGACGTAGAAACGCATCTCGCGGCCATCATAGGTCATCGCCAGATGATTCCAAGCATGCTCCTTAAAACTAGCCCCGCGCTGACCGATCGTACGTCGCGCCGTCGGCCCCTCTGCGATATTCATGTTAGCCGACACTTTGCCCTGTCGGATTTTGAAACTATAGTGCCCATGGCTGCCCTCATGTCCATTCTTCGCCAGTAAATAGCTATCCCCAGTCGACTGCATGCTTTCTGGTATTTTCACCCAGCACTCGACCGTCATCTCCGCATTCTCTAAGCGCGCGTCATGCGGTACCTGCCACGGCTTTTCGAGCACGCACAGACCATTTTTTACGACGCCCTGGTGCCAGCCCTCAGTGTAAATCAGGCTCGGCGCGAGGTCGGCAGACAGACTCAACGACTGCGGCCAAGCGACCAGACTCAACGAGCCATCCACGCCCAATTGGCGCCCCTGTGCGTCCTCAAAGCGCAAACCATGCAGCTCATAATGCTGCGCCAGCCTACCCGACTCCCAAAGCCACGCTTTTTGCAAGTGATTCGCGACCTGTCGGTTGCCCGCCTCACAAGTCACCGCGCGAAAGACCGTGCCCTTCGACTCCAATTCAATCGCCAGCTCGGTGGACTGCAACTGCTCCAGTCGCTCCGCCCCCGCCGCCAGCGCTGCGCTATAGTCGAGCGACTGCGCAAATGTGCCCA
>DJBY01000103.1:0-3519 GCA_002430605.1 Opitutia bacterium UBA5964
ACGGTATATTACTCCTCGGAAACTCTGAAACCATCGGCAGTTACACCAATCTGTTCACCTCGTTAAACAACAAAGCGCGTCTCTACCAGCGCTTGGATGCCGACCACTCTGCACTGTTGGTCAATTTCCCGCTATCCTTCAACTCAACTCCGATCCTAAAGAACGCACATCTGCCGCAAGCAATACCATCCAGCCTTGAGGATCTGGCGAATCATTTGATCCTCAAGCAATTCGCTCCAGCAGCGACACTCGTCAACGGGCAGGGCGACATTTTATATGTCAGCGGTCACACCGGTAAATATTTGGAGCCAGCCGCCGGCAAAGCAGACTGGAACCTATTCGCCATGGCCCGAGCAGGCCTCCGCTATGAACTCGCCGCCGCGTTCCATGAAGCAGTCCACAAAAAAGAAAGCATCACTCTCAAAAACGTCAGAATCGAACCGGGCGAAAACGAGCATTTTGCAGACATCGTCGTTCAGCAATTAGATCAACCGCCGCCACTGAAGGACTTGGTTATGGTGGTGTTCCACGAGTTGCCGGCACCCATTGTCGACCCATCAAAAAAGCAGCGCACTCGGCGCGGTAAAGACGCTCATGATACTTCGCTAGCAAGCTTAGAGGATGAGTTGCAGCGAGTCAGATCTGAAGCACAGATCAGCCACGAAGCGATGCAAACGCTAAAGCAGGAATATCGCTCCGCCAATGAGGAACTGCAATCCACCAATGAGGAACTGCAATCCGCCAACGAGGAACTCACCACCTCGAAGGAGGAGATGCAATCGCTCAACGAAGAATTACACACACTCAATGCGGAACTACAGAGCAAGCTGGACGAGCTTTCGCGCGCCAGTAACGACATGAGAAATCTCCTCAATAGCACCGACATCGCCATACTTTTTTTGGATAAAACCCTCAACATCCGTCGATTTACTCCACAGACCACACATATCATCAAACTGATTCAAAGCGACATCGGCCGGCCGATCACTGATTTGGTCTCCACTCTCAAATTTCCAGAATTAATCAACGACGCAAACGAGGTCATTAGGACACTGGTCTCACAAGAAAAGCAACTGATGTCTAGCGACAAGCGCTGGTTCAATATGCGTATTATCCCCTACCGCACAGTGGACGATAAGATCGACGGCGTGGTCATCACCTTCACAGATATAACAACGGCGAAGAACTTAGAGGCAACGCTACGAAAGGAGGGTGAAGCGAATACATAAAAGAACGCAACAGATAGACTCCACTGAACAACCACTCAGCCTTTAGTCGCATCAAAGTAAAATCAACCACGCTGGCCCACGCAGGAGCAGCACCACGTCCAACGATAGCAATAGTACCCCTCAGGGCTTAAACAAGGCCATGCTCAAGCAGTCGCCACCGAATTCGCAGCCGCCAATCATTACCCCAAATATTAGATTTAAACACTTCAATTAATCATACTCCATGAAGCCTACAGATAAGAAAACAGCCGACACCCCAATGCGCAGAGCCGCTGAAAAGCGACTAGCAAAAACAAAGCCGCCAACAGACGCCTTAATAAAAACTGAAACCGATACTCAACGCATCCTACACGAATTACAGGTGCATCAGGTCGAGTTGGAGATGCAAAACGAGGAACTGTTTAGCTCCAGAGAAACGATCGAAAACCTCCTCGGCAAATACAGCGACTTATATGACTTCGCACCAGTCGGCTATCTTTCAATTGATGAAACCTGTACCATTACCAATCTGAATCTGACGGCAGCCTCGTTACTCGGCGACGATCGAGATAAGCTCATCGATCATAATCTACCACGTTTTTTCACCCCAGACTGCAGGCCGGGATTGCTTGAATTCCTGAAGCACGTCTTCTCCCAGGACGAAGGGCACGCGTGTCAGGCTAAACTACTTCGATCCAAACGAGACAGCATCGATGTCAACGTCTATGCCAAACCTACCACATTCGAAGGCAATACGAAAAAAATATGCCAGATCGTAATTGCCGACATTACTGAGCTAAAGCAAGCGCAAGAATCTGGAAGAAAATTGGAAATTGCCACCGCCACCAACCAAGCGCTGCAAGCAGAAATACAGGATCGGAAAACGCTAGAGAAAGAGCTCCGAAAGGGCGAATTACATCTAGTCCATTTGCTCAATGAATCACAAGAAATGCACAGCCAGTTGCAACGAATCTCACACAAGATGTTGTCCGCTCAGGAAGAAGGGCGTGAACAACTCGGCAAAGAAATGCATCAACTCATCTCCACCGCCTTGACTCGGCTCAATCAGACCCTGAGCCACTTGCAAAAAAAGGAGATCCTCAATGACCCGAACTTACCCGAAACTATCTCTAAAACACGCAAATCACTCAAACAAGCGATTCAGGTCGTGCAGCAATCCGCCAGCAAATTAAAACTCACCGAGCTCGATGATCATAAGCTCATCCCTGCCTTACGAAAACTAATCAAAACCCTAGCCGAACAGACAGGCATCCGGGCACATTTGAGCGCCTTTGCTGAAGTCGAAGATTTGGATAAATACTGCCGCACGACGATTTTCCGGATCACTCAAGAAGCGCTAGAAAATGTCGCTCGTCACGCTCAAGCCAGCCAGGTAGATGTCGAAATAAGCCAACAAGCCGGTATCCTATGCCTAAAAATAAGTGACGACGGCAAATCGTTTGAGGTACTGAGCCACACACTGGCACCCGAGGATGAGAGCTTCGGACTACTCGCGATGAGGGATCAAGTCGAGCGGGTCGGTGGACAATTAAAGATCCTATCCGCCCCCGAAGAAGGCACCAAAATCATAGCGCAGATTCCGCTCAATTAAACTGCCTAAAACACCCTCGCAGGATCAACCTAATCGAGCAGGCGTATCTCCACCATCAAGTCATGCGCGATGGCCTCGAGGTTTCGCTGAATTTCCGCTCGCCGCGCACTCGGCCCACAGGCCAAACGAGCCCGCGCTTCAAACAGCAACCCTCCCGATTCGGCGGCATTGCTAGTCTTGGTACTCAGCTCCTCGACGTTCACGCCCGCCGCAGCCAGGGCTTTAAATACATCCCGCACGATGCCCGGATGATCACTGCCCAGCACTTCCAAATCAAACAAACGGATCGACTGCGGAGCTTCACGCTCGCCCACAGCAATCATCACGTCCAGGTCCGAGATCGTGCGCAAGGCAGCCTCAAGCTCCTGCTGGGCGTCGCCAGAGACACTCACTTCAAGTAGACCGACAAAACGACCCGCTAGATGGGCCATCCGGCAATGCTCCCAGTTGCCACCATGCGTAGCGACTACCTCCGCAAGCTGCTCGACCAATCCCGCGCGGTCCTTACCGCTAATCGTCAAAACTAATACCGTTTCCATTGCTCAAACGCTAGCCACCGGACTAGGAACCGCAAGCTTACAAGCGCTTCGCACTTGAGTATGAAAGTGAGAAAGTAAAAGCTGTGACTGTCTAACTGTAACACTTTCCGCCTCCCCGCCCTTAAACCTGACATCTCCAGCCCTCAAGTCTCAGCTCTCA
>DJBY01000103.1:3769-6150 GCA_002430605.1 Opitutia bacterium UBA5964
CTCAGCCCTCAGCCCTCAGCTCTGTTCCTTCACTTGCCCAAAGGGCACCCAGTTCAGTCACCCCTTGGGTCTTCGCGATGCTACGCCCGCACGAGCCGGGGCCAGCACGGCAGACCTCTCTGACCATCTTCGCGCTACTCGCGCTTCGTCCCACCTTTACACCTTCACACTTTTATACATTCATACTCTTCTTCATGAAAAACGAATACACACTCCTTGACAGCGGCTATGGCCGAAAACTCGAACGCTTTGGCAAGATCACTCTGGATCGCCCCTGCGCCCAAGCAGTGTGGAATCCCGCCAATCCGCAACTCTGGAAGTCGTCCGACGCGTCTTTCACTCGCAAGGAAGGACTGGAGTGGAGTAATCGCGACAAGCTGCCCGAGTCTTGGCAAGTCACCGTCAACGACGTCACACTGAAGCTCTCCACCACCGACTTCGGCCACCTCGGCGTATTCCCCGAAACGCGTGACATGTGGAGTTGGATCACCAAGACCCTCGCCGCCGAAACGCCCAAGCGCAAAGAGCCGCTTAATTTCCTCAATCTGTTCGCCTATTCCGGCGGTGCCACCCTCGCGGCAGCCAAAGGCGGCGCACACTGCTGCCACGTCGATGCCTCGAAAGGCATGGTGCAATGGGCACGTCAAAATGCCGAGCTCAACGGCCTCACAAAACATCCGATCCGCTGGATCGTCGATGACGTCAATAAATTCCTGACCCGTGAGATCAAACGCGGCAATCGCTACGATGGCATCCTCCTCGACCCGCCTTCTTTCGGGCGCGGCAAAGGCGGCGAACTCTACAAGATCGAACATGCACTGCTCGATACCCTTAAGCTGGTCAAAAGTGTGCTCAGCGACCGTCCCTGCTTCGTGTATTTGACCAGTCACACACCCGGCTTCACTCCCATTGTATTGGATAATCTACTACAACAACTACTCCCAGCGGGAACCACTCAATGTGGCGAGATGCTGCTTACAGGAGAGGAAGATGTCTTTCCCGTGCCGAGTGGCACCTGGTCGCGTTGGACGGCGAGGTAGGCAGACACCAAATAACACGGCGACGGAGCGCCGTGGCTACAACTCAAACGTAGTGGTATCATTTAAAATGTAGCCGCGTCGCTTTATTGTGCCCTTGGGTGCTGCCGACGCGTTGATAGCCACTTAATGATGTGAGGCATCGGAAGAGCCTGACGGGATATGGATATTCTCAACCATGTCCTGCACTTCCTGCGGTGGCTCGGGCGTGAACGCACTCACTAAGAACGCGACACCGAAGTTGATCAACATACCGACGAAGCCGATCCCCTCAGGAGATATCCCGAGGAAATATTGATCCGCATGACCGTCGAGAAACTGGAAGTAGATAATATAGCCGATCGTAAACGAAATGCCGCAGAGCATCCCGGCAATCGCGCCTTCACGATTCATGCGTTTTGAGAAGATCCCAATCAACAAAGTCGGGAAGAAGGAAGAGGCCGCGAGACCGAAAGCGAATGCCACGGTCTTCGCGATAAACGCTGACGGCGGATTAATGCCAAAGTACGCTGCCACCACTAGCGCAATAAATGAAGCGAAACGCGCGTACCGCACCTCTTCCCGATCGCTCAGATCTGGCTTGATGATCTTCTTCATCAAGTCGTGCGAGATCGAAGTCGAAAGCACTAGCAGCAAGCCTGCTGCGGTCGAGAGCGCCGCAGCGATACAGCCCGCCATCAACAGCGAAATCACCCACATCGGCAAGCCTGCCATCTGCGGGTTCGCCATCACCATAATATCATTACCAAACCACAACTCGTTCGGGTTGGAGTCATCTCCTTTATTAGCGAGCAGGCGTTGACCGAGCGCGCCGATACGCTGCTCCTCTGGCGCGTCATAGACCGGATACGCCGGTGCCTTACCTTGAAAAACACTGTCGGAGCCGCTCTCGGATTTTGCCGGCCCAAAATATTGAATCACACCGTCGTTGTTCTTATCGACCCATGCCATCTGACCAGTTGCCTCGAAATCCTTAAACCATGCAGGTGCTTCCGTGTAGCTGGTCTGGTGCAGGTTGTTGATGAGATTGACGCGCGAGAACGCACCAATTGCGGGTGCTGTGAGATAGATCACGGCAATAAACAGCAGCGTCCAGCAAGCCGACTTACGCACGGCGCCGACATTCTTAACCGTGAAGAAGCGCACGATCACGTGCGGCAAACCCGCCGTGCCACACATCAGTGCGGCGGTGATGCAAAACATATTTATCTTTGAGAGCTTGCCGGCGGTATATTCCTGAAAGCCGAGTTCGAGGTTGATGTTATTGAGCTTCTCAAAAAACGGAATGACCTCAGCATCGGCGGTATAGTTACCAATCAATCCGAGCTGCGGAATCACATTACC
>DJBY01000103.1:6397-9608 GCA_002430605.1 Opitutia bacterium UBA5964
CCCTTCATGCCGCCCAGACCTGCGTAGAAAAACACGATCGCCGCACCAGTCAGCACACCCGCCGGAATCCCAATCCCGAATAACTGCGAAAACACCACACCCACGCCACGCATTTGGCCCATGATGTAAGTCATGCAAATAAAGATCGCGCAAATCACCGCCACGCCGCGCGCCAGCTTTGAATAATAGCGGTCGCCAATAAAGTCAGGCACTGTCGCCTTGCCAAATTTACGTAGGTAAGGGACCATCAGAATGGTCAACAAGACGAAGCCACCGGTCCAGCCCATCAAGAAGCGCGACGCATCATAGCCGCTCAGAGCGACCGTGCCCGCCATCGAGATGAACGTCGCGGCCGACATCCAGTCCGCCGCGGTCGCCATGCCATTGGCGAGTGGTGACACGCCGCCACCGGCCGTATAGTATTCTTGGGTCGAACCCGCGCGGGATTTGACCGCGATGCCAATGTAAATGGCAAAGGAGATACCGATAAAAATGAAATTTAGGTGATCTTGCGTCATCGTATATATCCGCGTTATTTACGTTCAGAATAGCCGTGCTTGGCGTCGAGACGGTTCATCAAGAACGCATACACCAACAGCAACAGGACGAAGCAGATGATCGCTCCTTGCTGCGCCATCCAGAAACCAAATGGCGCGTTACCGACCTGCGGGGCATTGGCATCCAGCCATTCACGAAAGATGATGCCGCAGCCGAAGCTAACGGTGAACCATACGAACAACAGGCCTAGGACAATTTTGAGGCAAGCCTGACGATGGACTCGAGGGTGATCAATTTTCATAGCTAAGGGGTAGAGGTAATTAATAAAACTGCACGAATCTATAACCTAGCCTAACCGCTCAAAGCAAGAAGCGATGTAGAAAAGATACAGACTCACATACGAATGCTCCGCAAACGGCGACCGAGCGCCGTGGCTACACTCTGGATGGTGTCGCGTCGCGCTGCCGACGCGCTGCACAAGCTCCGACCGAACGTTACCGCAATGCCACTTCGTTGGCCCAGATGTCTTCGCGCTTCTGACGACGACGGATCAACTGCGGCACCTGCGCTGCATCGAGCATGATCTCCGCGGCTTCTGGATACGAATTGTAGTGCTTGGTCGACATCGCCGCGCAATACGCACCCGCGCCATCAATCACACACAGATCACCGATCTGGCAGAGCGGCAATGCACGTGTCGCCAACAATTCAGGATCTCCTGGTGCGGGCGTCAGAATATCGCCCGACTCGCAACAATGCCCAACGATCATATAGTCGCGCGTTTCCGCTGCGGCCTCGGGCTGGACGATGTAGATCGGATGCTGCGCACCATAAATCGACGGGCGCAGGATTTCGGTCATTCCAGTATTGAGCTTCAAAAAATCATAGCCATCTGCACCGGTGGACACCACGTCCTGCACGGTCGACAGCACCGAACAGGTGTTTGCCAGCAAATATGTGCCTGGCTCAATTTCCAAACGGATCTCGCGACCCGTGGCCTGTGCAAATTCGCGGAACATTTCCGCCACGGGTGCCCCGCACTGCTGCAGGTCCGTGCCGACTTCGCTCTCCATGCGCGCCACCTTGTAGCCGCCACCAAGATTGAGCGCCACCACGTCAGGGAACTGGCGAACTAGATCCAGACTCATGGCAGAAATCTTTTGCCACACCGCGGGATCACTGCCCGAGCCGATGTGCGTATGAATACGAATCACCTGCAACTCATACTGGACAACAATCGCCTGCACCTGATCAATCCATTCATGCCAGATGCCGAAGCTCGAAGCCGGGCCACCGACATTGGTGCGATTGTTACCACCAGAGCCAGTGCCAGGATTAAAGCGCACACCGATCGTCTTCCCAGGGCAGGCTTGCCCGAAGCGCTCCAACTGGCTCAGAGAGCAGGCATTAATCTCGATCCCCAGCTCGTACAGTTCTGCAAAATCAGCTGGCAACTCCTGCGTGCTCAGACTGATATTCGCTGCTGGCACCCCGGCGGCAATGGCACGACGCACCTCATGCCCGGAGCTAGCGTCAATCTGTAGGCCCGCCTCATTGAAAATCTTAAGAATCGCGGCATTCGGCGATGCCTTCATCGCATAGCGCGCGGTCAATCCAAAGGCATTCGGAAATGCCAGCACAGCGGCGGCATTCGCCTTCAAACTTGCCATGTCATACACATACACGGGCGTACCGAAGTCGTCCGCGATCGTGCGTGCGATCGTGTAATCAAGAAACCTGGGCTGCGATAAGTTGGCCATGCCGAAGAAGCAAAGACGGTTCCCGAGCGCTGGCAAGCGTGATGTCTCAAATCCTACCCCCCGCCTTTCGAATTTGCCTGCCACTTTTAGCGCTTCCCACTTGCACTCGCAACAGTTCAGGGTTGTTTGACAACATGTTGATTCTTCTATCGCCCGCAAAGTCTCTCGACTACCAAGCCCCGCTACACACCAATAAAGCGACGCAGCCGCGTCTGGCCGCGCATGCCGCTGAGCTGATCAACCAACTGAAAGCGCTCAACACCGAAGCGGTCGGTACGCTCATGCATCTTAGCCCCAAACTCGCTGAGCTGAACCATGCACGCTATCAGAACTACCAGCCGACCTTCACCGCAGCGAATAGCCGCCAAGCGATTCTGGCATTTACTGGCGACGTCTACCAAGGCCTGGCACTTGCCAAGTGGTCACCCGACGACTTCGCTGCCGCCCAACAACAAATTCGTATTCTATCCGGACTCTACGGCGTGCTGCGCCCGCTGGACCGCATGCAGCCCTATCGCCTAGAGATGGGTACGAAGTTCGAAAATACCCGCGGGAATAACCTCTATCAATTCTGGGGTTCGACCATCACCGAACTCCTGAACCAGGATCTCAAGGCCTCTGGTTCCGACCTCGTCGTCAACCTCGCCTCGAATGAATACTTCTCGTCCGTTAAGCTCAACGAGCTCAATGGCCAGCTGATCACTCCCGTCTTTAAGGATGCAAAGAACGGCACCTTCAAAATCATTTCCTTCTACGCAAAAAAAGCCCGCGGCATGATGGCCGACTACATCGTCCGCAACCAAGTGCAGACCATCGAAGGTCTGAAGGTATTTAATTCCAACGGCTATCAATTCGACGCCGCAGCATCCGCAGGCAACACGATCGTGTTCCTGCGTGCGGAACAAAAGTAAGGAGCGTGGGCGACCCGCCCACGGCACATCTCGCAACGAGGG
>DJBY01000103.1:9776-11035 GCA_002430605.1 Opitutia bacterium UBA5964
GGAGGGCCGCCCTTCCTAACTAGCGACCTCTTCCCAGCGAACCGCCCCCCACTCCGACCATCCGGATTTCGCAGTTGCCCGTGTCTTTCGAGCCACTAGGCTTCGCGATCAAATGGACAACCACGACGAAGCAAGCGAACCTTCAACTGCAGCCGGAAACCTACCACAGTCAGTCCTGCCAGCGACTGAGGTCAAAACCGACTACACGCTCGGCATGCTCTGCCACTTGCTGAGCTTGACCCAATTACTCGGCGTGCCGCTCGGCAACATTCTCGGCCCTCTCATCGTCTGGCTCATCAAACGCGACGAGGACCCATTCGTCGATCTCTGCGGCAAGGAGTCACTCAACTTCCAGATCTCGATGACGATCTACATGGTGATCGCCGGCATCTTAATTTTACTCTTCGTCGGCCTATTCATGATCCCCATCCTGATGATTCTAAACATCGTCTACACCATCATCGCCGCGATTAAAGCGAGTCAAGGCAGCAGCTACACTTACCCATTGACTATCCGTTTCATTAAATAAACTGGATCGCATTCAGCGCAGTCGGGTGCAAAGCAACCAACGTGAAGATCGAAGCGGCCCGCTTCGAGACAAGATAGCGGTTCCTCCTCGTCAAACGAGAAGGCTTTGAGCATCGCATTATTCCTGGCCATAGCACGCCTGCACCCCGGCGACCACTGCATCCGCATACTGCAGTAAGATATCATCCTGCGCGAGCGCTCGGCCCGCAGCCCGATTTGCCAACGCCGACTGCAGTCGACCATAAGCTCCGACGCTATTCGCAACATAAGGCTCCAACAATACCGTTGGACACTCCGCAATGCGCAGTAGCAATAGATTACGTGCAAATAAATAGGGCTGCTCTGCACTCAATAAAATCGCATTGCTCCCCTGATACCTCGCCGCTGGCAGCCCCGTCGCCTCTGCTAATGCCGTCGCCAACGCGCCGCCGAGCAACCGCTCTGCAGTACCGCTGCCATTCGTCAGCTTCGCCGCCAATTGCTCCTGCTGGAGCTCGGCCTCCAGTTCCCCATCGCTCAAACAGCCAAAAATTAGCGCATGTACATGATTCGAATCCACCAGTCGAAACTTCGCGGTGCCGCTCTCGCTTGCCTTACTTTCACTCTCATTCTCAGTCGGCCAAGCCGCCGCATTAATATGCAAAGAGATCAGCGCATCCGGCTGTATCTCTCGATTCACCAATCGTGCGCGTTCCATCAAGTCTCCCTTAACAATTGATAAATGTACCGCC
>DJBY01000103.1:11269-13937 GCA_002430605.1 Opitutia bacterium UBA5964
CCCGCAGCAGCGTGACCTTCGCGCCGAGCGCCATCAATTTCGTCCGAGCAAGCTGCGCCACTGCGAGAACCAACTCCCCCTCGCGCACATAGAAATCATCTTCCTCGATTCGGAACTGCCGACCTTCGGCGGCGGCCCACTGCCCGCCGATGTGCCCAGGGTCCAACGCGATGTGCAATCCAGCCAAAGGCAAGTCACCATCACCACGCTGCAACGCAATCTCCTCGGCCGTGCGCCAATAGCGAGACTCCGACTGTTGTGCCAGTACATCTACATCCAGCTTCGACTGCCAGTCCGCGTACGGCGCATAACGCGTGCTCAACTCAGAGGCCAGTTCAGGCGCTTGCGCAGCCGACAGCGACGCTACCAATCCGACACAAAATAAATAACACACAGCACACCGCAACCACATGCCATCAGACAGAACCACTATTGCCCCGCAGACAACCCAGCATTCACAAAATCTGATTCGTGGCGGCGTTGCTTGCAATGGCCTCAACGTGGGCGAGTCGCCCACACTCCTTTGGCCGATGCAAGCAACGACACCACAAACAGCCGCACTATACAGTCAGTCGATCCATCATTGCCTTAAAATCTGCCGGTAACGGAGCAACAAACTGCATCTCTTCGTCACGCTCAGGATGTTGCACATGCAACTCAGTCGAGTGCAGCATGATACGTGGCACATCGATCCCTCTTAAGCGACTTGGCTTGTAGCCGTAAGTCGTATCGCCCAACAGTGGATGGTTCATGCTACTCATATGCACGCGGATCTGGTGCGTGCGTCCAGTGTGAATCACACAACTAACCAGCGCAACCTGACCGGCGAAACTATGCTCCACTGACCAATCAGTCTTCGCCTCTTTACCCATTGCCATAATCGCCATACGCGTACGCACCACGCTATGTCGCCCAATCGGACCATCACAGATGCCAGCCGTTTTCCGCGGCGTGCCAAGTACCAGCGCCATATAGCACTTATAAGTCTCACGAGCGCTGAAAGATGCCGCCAATTTGTGATGCGCCCGGTCTGTCTTAGCCGCCACGATCAGACCCGTGGTCTCCTTATCTAATCGATGCACAATCCCAGGCCGATCTGGCGCGCCGATACTACTCAAGTTGCCATTGGTATGATGTAATAACGCATGCACTAAAGTGTCCTCGCCGGTGCCAGTGCCTGGATGCGTGACCATGCCCGAAGGCTTATTAACCACCACAATCGACTCATCCTCGTAAATGATACTGAGAGGGATATCGACCGCCCTTGGGCCCTCCCGCAGCACCACTTCTTCCAGCACTGCGCGCAGTACTCCAGGGCGATTCACCTTGAAGCGCTTATCAATAATGGCGCCATCAAACGTCACTAGCTCGGCCTCAAAAGCTCGCTGCAATCGGACACGACTAATGTCATCAAACTCTGCGGAAAAAATCTTATCCGCACGTCCGGACTTCACACCCTTAGGCACAGTAAATTCAATGATACGATCAGACATCCCTGACAATGACGCCACTGCCATTCATTATGCGAGCCTACATTCGTTTCCTCGAAAAGCAATCATGCTAGAAACGCCATCGTCATTGTTTGACTCCGACAATTACGCCTAAAGTGTCACCCTAGCGGCAACCGCTTCGACCTTAACCACCAGCGATCAAGCCGAGGCAATCGACCAGCCACGCGCAGTCTCACAATCTTTAGCAATCTGCACCTTTAACGCATCCACGGATGCAAATTTTTGTTCGGGCCGAATGAAGCGCAACCACTCGACCTCGATCGAGTCACCGCAATCCAGCTTCGTATCGTCCAGCGCATGCACCTCCAGCGCCGGCAATTGTGCTGCCCCAGCCACCGTCGGCTTGACGCCATAATTCGCCACTGCAAATGCCCAGGGCTGATTTGCCGCTTCGCGGAAGCGCACTTGGTAAACACCATAGCACGGACGACACTCTGGATCCCATGGCAGGTTCAAGGTCGGAAAGCCAATCTGACGGCCCAATTGTGCGCCACCAACGACCTGCCCATTCGAACAATAATTATAGCCGAACAAATCATTCACAGATTCGATCTGGCCCGACACCAGGTCCTGCCGAATACGCGTGCTGCTAATCGGCTCTCCATTGTGCTTAATACGTTCCACACTAAACACGCCGAGCCCAAGCTCATTGCCAGACTCGATCAAAGTCGCGACACTACCAGCACGCATCTTGCCGAATCGAAAATTCTCGCCGACGTAGATTGATTTCAACGCGGGCAAGGCCGCTTTCAGGTTCCCTAAAAAGTCCTCCGCTGGAATTGACGCGAACACACGATCAAAGTGCTTTCGAATCACAACACCCACACCGACAGTATGCAGCATTGAGGTCTTTAACTCGATCGGCATCATCAACAGCGTCGGCGCATCTGGACGAAACAATCGGCTCGGGTGCGGGTCAAATGTCAGTACCCCACTCACACCTCCCGATCGCTGCGCCGAAAAAACCGCCGATTCGATCACCGCCTTATGGCCGAGATGCACCCCATCAAAGACGCCAATGGCTAAGTGCAACTCACCAGTCAGCCCAGCCAGTTCCTCAAAGCGTTCGACGTTAGTGGGAAGTTGCATTCTAAATAAGTTAAGAAAAGAGAATCCTGAAGCAAGTGCTCAAATGGTGGCAAAGGAGAGAGGGCGGG
>DJBY01000103.1:14149-18434 GCA_002430605.1 Opitutia bacterium UBA5964
GTCGCCCACACTCCTATCTACATCGCGACACTCGGCACTGCTTGATTCACAGGGATCAGTTTAGTGCGCAACTCAGAGGGAGCCATATTTTCGATTTCCTCTAATGTATTGGCATCTTCGATACGAAACTTACCAACTGCAGTACGACGCAATGCACACAAGTGACCACCACAGCCGAGCCGCTCACCCAGATCATGTGCCAGCGTGCGAATGTAGGTGCCCTTACTGCTACCCACGATAATCGAAATTTCAGGGAGATTGAAATCCAAAATGTCATAGCGACTGACATGTATCACACGCGCCTCACGCTCAATCGTCTTACCCTGACGAGCCAGCGTGTAGAGCTTCTGGCCATTGACCTTCTTCGCCGAAAACATCGGAGGCGTCTGGTATTGATCGCCCATGAAGGTCGCCATCTCTTTTTCGACATCCGCTTGCGTCAGCTCAGGTACAGGCTTCGTCTCGACAATCTCGCCATCGGCGTCCTGCGAATCAGTCGCTTCACCGAGCTTCACAGTGCCAGTGTATTCCTTATCCATGCTCATCAGAAACTGCGAGACTTTGGTCGCCCTACCGACAAGAATCAGCAACAAGCCCGTCGCCATTGGGTCAAGTGTGCCGGCATGGCCAATCTTCTTAATACGAAATACGCGACGCATGCGCGCAACGATATCGTGGGAAGTCATCCCCTGTGGCTTATCAACCAGCAATACGCCGATTGGGTCATCATTAATTGGCTGCGACATAATAAAAATACTTACTCTTAGTTTAAAATCTTAATCCCACTCTTAATCTTAATCTTAAATCCTTAATCATATCCTGGAACTCTAAAAAAAGAGATTAGGAGTATGATTAGGAGTCAGATTAGGAGGGAGAATTACTCTGGCTTACCGAGCGCTTCGAGATGTTTGCCCAATGCTTCCATCAATTGAGGATAGAATTCTTTGATCGAACTATTCTCGACATTCAGACCCGCGGCACATGCATGCCCGCCGCCGTTGAAAAGTTTTGCGACTTGATCGACTCGATAGAACGGGTTCTTCGCGCGCAGGCTGCCTTTTAGCGACCCATCGCGATCTTCGATCATTACGCCGATATCGACGCCGGCAATGGAACGCGCATAATCAACTAGCCCTTCCGAATCATCGATTGTCGATCCAGTTGCTTCGTAGACGCCATCCTCGATCAGGCCGACGCAAACGCGGTTATCAAATTCCATGCTCAGCGAATTCAAGAAGTTCTGTAACAATTTAATCTTCCCAAAGGTCTCGCACTCATAGAGTTCGTACGCAGCAACGGACGGACGTGCGCCACATTCGCAGAGTCGGCGTGCAATCTCGAATGTTTCTGGCGTAGTCGAAGAGAAACGGAATTGCCCAGTATCGGTGGCGATCCCCACATACAAGGCCTGTGCGGTGACTGCATCGATCTCATAGCCGAGGTCCATGTAGAAGCCAGCAAGGATCTCCGCGGTGGCGGATGCCGTGGCGATGATCAAGTTCGTCTGTGCATATGCTACATTCGAAATGTGGTGATCCACATTCAAAGCCACTTCTGGGAAGAGCTCGATCAGGCGGTCGCCGATGCGCTTCTTGTCGGCACAATCAACTGTCACTGCGACATGCCCGTCGGGATGGAAATCTGCTGCGAGCATTAAGGGCGTATCACCAACAAAGGCCTTCAGTGTCGCAGGCACTTCATCGCGATTGAGGCCCACGGCGTCGATACCTTGACTCTTCAACACACGCACCATCGCAACGATTGAACCAATGCAATCGCCGTCGGGTCGCAAGTGGCCACACACGGCAACCTTCTTGCCTTTAAGCTGTTCGACGCTCGCCGCAAACAGCGGACTCTCATTCGGAAAGAATTCAGCTTTTGTCATTTTCGTTATCTAGTTGGTCTAATAGGTCTAGAATGCCGGCACCCCGCTGCATGGACGGGTCATACATAAAGTCAAAGCGCGGGAAATATTTAAGCGTCACGCGCGCCATCACACGTTGGCGCAGCTCTTTGCCAACACGCTTAAAAAATGCCTGAGCCTCCTTGATGTCCTTCTCGTCGCCAATCACGGCATAGAAAATTTTGCACTGGCGTAGGTCGGGCGAGGTATCGACATCACTAATCGTGATTTTGACGGATTGCACGCCACCATAGTAGCGACGTAATTGCTCTCCTATCTCACGCTGGAGGAGCTCGTTTACACGGGAAATTCGTTTCGACATAACTTAAAGGGATGGAACCTATTCAAAAAAAAATCGGCGACGTGCGAGCTCGCACGTCGCCGAGGAAAACTAATTATCGCAGGGTGGGACGGATCTCAACTACCTCGAAGCATTCGATGATATCGCCTTCTTCGTAATCGTCGTAACCATCGACATTAATACCACATTCGAAGCCAGCGCGGACTTCCTTAACGTCGTCCTTGAAGCGCTTGAGTGTATCAATCTTGCTTTCGAGGATAACCTCGCCGTTACGCAGCAAGCGTGCCTTGCGGCTGCGATTGATCGTGCCTTCGGTGACCATACAACCCGCAACATTGCGGCTTTTGCCCATGCTGAAGACCTGACGGACCTCGGCGGCACCGAGCTTCTTCTCGCTCAATTCCGGCTCAAGCAACTCGGCCATGCAGCCTTCGACTTGGTCGAGGAGTTCGTAAATGATGTTGTGCTGAATAATGCGCACATCGTGATGCTTCGCCTGGCTCTGCACTCCATTATCAAGACGAACGTTAAAACCAACAATCGTCACATCGGTTTCACCAGCGCTGGCCAGTGCGATATCGCTCTTACTGATATGGCCGACGCCATGACTGATGACACGGATGTCGACTTTATCACTCTTGATCTGCTTGATGCTATTGACCAATGCCTCGGTCGAACCGTGCACATCAGACTTAACAATCACGTTAAGGCAGGCCTTCTTTTGCTGCGCAATCGCGGCAAACAAATCTTCAACAGTGACGCCGCCTTCCTTCTTCGCGGATTGATCTGGAGCCACGTTTTCTTCGCGCTTACGCTCAGTTGTTGCTTCATTAGCAGCTTTCTTAGCGATCTTCTCGTTTTTCACGGAAGTAAATGTCTTACCACCACTTGGCACTTGCGACCAACCGATGACCTTAACTGGCGTCGATGGGGGCGCTTCTGTGAGCACCTTACCATTCTCATCCTCCATGGACTTCACCTTACAATAGGCTTCACCACAAATCAGCGAATCACCCTTCTTCAAGGTGCCGCGCTCAACGATGACAGACGCAGTGGCACCGCGACCTTCTTCGAGTTGTGCTTCGATGATGGTGCCGGATGCCGGGCAATCTGGGTTTGATTTCAACTCCAAAACTTCAGTTTGCAGGAGAATCATATCGAGCAATTCGTCGATGTTGGTGCCCTTCAATGCCGAAACTTCGACTGCAATGGTTTCACCGCCCCAGTCTTCTGGTGCGATGCCCTTTTCTTGCATCTGTTGCTTCACGCGCTCGACATTCGCACCCTTCGCATCGACCTTATTGATCGCAACGATGATGGAATTATTCGCCTCTTTGGCAAAGCGCAGCGCCTCTTCGGTCTGCGGCTTAAACGCATCGTCCGCAGCGATCACGAGAATCGCTACGTCAGTCACGTTGGCTCCACGCTCACGCATGAGCGAGAAAGCGGCGTGACCTGGTGTGTCGAGGAAAGTAATCTTTTGCCCCTTGTGTTCGACCTGGTACGCACCGATGTGCTGAGTGATACCACCGGCTTCACCAGCAGTCACATTGGCCTTACGAATCGTATCGAGCAGCGTAGTCTTACCGTGGTCAACGTGGCCAAGGATACAAACAACGGGCGGACGTGGCTTGAGGAAGCGAGGATCATCGTCTGCGACCTTCGCAACCTTCTTCTTTTCAGCGACCTCGGCTTGAGTCTCACCACGGTGGTGGATCTCAAGCTTAAAGCCATGACGCTTCGCAATCTGAATCGCGATTGGTTCTTCGATGGTTTGATTCATCGAAGCGAAAATGCCCATTTCCATCAGCTCAGAAATCAGCTTGAACGGCTTCACTTCAATCTCAGTGGCGAAATCGCGCACCACAATCGGAGGCTTGGCGTGAATGATGCGCTCAACAGATTCAACAGGTGCCGCTGGTGCTTCGCCATCAATCGGTGCTTCCGCATCAGTCGCGGCAGGAGTCGCTTCGGCTTTCACAGCGCTCGCAGAGGGAGGCTTCGGCGGCCCAGGAGGCTTCGGTGGGCCTGCTGGTGTCGGCGCTTGGGCAACTGCAGGCTTGGCCACAGGTGCTGCGGCA
>DJBY01000103.1:18644-22066 GCA_002430605.1 Opitutia bacterium UBA5964
CAGGTGCTGCGGCAATCGGAGGCTTGGCCGCTGCCGGATTAGACTCTGGCACCGGCGCACTCGCAACGATCGGAGCCTTGGGTGCCGCTGACACAGCAGATTTAAGCCCCGCAGGAGCCACTCCTGGAGGTGGTGATTTCGGACGCGGTGCCGTCGGTGGGCCTTTTGAATGAGGCGCACTTGGCGGTGCTTTACTCATCGGAGCAGGCTTTGCTGCTACCACTGGCTTCGGCGCCGCTACGTCTGTTGCCTCTGTTGCCTTCGGCTTAGCTGCTTCAGCCGCAGCCTCACGCTCAAGCTTGATTTCGGCGGCACTCTTGACGACGACGCCCTCTGGTAAGATCGGCCCTTTCGGCTTTTCAGCTGCCACAGGTGCTTCGCCCGCAGGTACGTCCTCAGCTTTCTGCTTTGGGGCGAACTCTTCTACGAGGGATTCGGCGGATATATTGTCGACGGTACTGGAAGCGCTTTTGACTTCGAACCCGCGACTAAGGAGGAGCTCAATGAGCTCTTTATTCTCCATTCCGACTTGTTTGGAAAGCTGATGTATACGAACACTCATGTAAGAGTTACTACTTGATATCTGATAGATGGATGGAAGGCTTGGCGACTACTTGGATTATGCGTTTTGCTCCAGGTATGCGGCAACTTTAGCCAGCACGTCGCTGGCTTCTTCTTCACTAAATTCTGCGTCGACGAGATCGCCAACGGATACGCCTTCGAAGGCTTCGGGGCTAATCAAGCCAATGGAAACAAGGCGCTCGCCAATCGCGGGCTCAATGCCAGGAATCATATTGATGCCCTTGAGCGCCTTCGCGACCTTCTCATCGAAGCCAACTGCTTCCTTCTCTTCCTTGGCGATGTCGAGCTTCCAACCGATCAGGCGGGAAGTGAGCTTGGCATTGAAGCCACGGCGACCAATTGCAATCGAAAGATCATCTTCAGCCACTTCGAAGTGGATGCGACGATCAGCTTCGATCACCTTAATGTTTTTCGGCACCGCCGGCGATAGCGCTTCTTCAAGCAGCAGTACCGGATCACTGTGATAGCGAATGATGTCGATTTTCTCGCCACCGAGTTCACGCACGATGGTCTTGACGCGGGCACCACGTGCACCGACGCATGCACCGACCGGATCCACCTTCGGATCTGAACTATTCACGGCGATCTTGGTGCGGTAGCCAGCTTCGCGGGCCATCGCTTCGATGGTCACCGTGCCATCGGCGATTTCCGTCACTTCGAGTTCGAACAGGCGGCGCACAAAGTTGATGTTTGAGCGTGAAAGAATAATATCTGGACCGCGATTGGTTTGCTCGATCTTCAGCAGCAGGCAGCGGATGCTTTCGCCCGGCGCATAATCCTCACCCTGCACGCGCTCGCGTGGTGGAAGAATCGCCTCGGCCTTGCCTAAATCGATGATCAAATCACCGCGCTCACGGCGACGCACGATCCCCGTGACGATGTCGCCGACTGTGTCTTTGTAATCGTCGTAAATGCGGTCTTTCTCAAACTGGCGGATCCGTTGCATGATCGCCTGACGAGCAGTCTGAGCGGCGATACGGCCGAGATATGCAGGGTCGATCTCTTTTTCGATGACGCCACCGATCTCGACATCTGGTTGAATGGCACGCGCCTTTTCAATGTGAATCTCCAGCTCTGCATCGCCCACGGAGTCGACCACCTTGAGACTGCACCACGCCTTCAATGCGCCCGTTTTGGGGTTAATTTGAACACGGATATCTTGCCCCGCAGCGACGCCCTTTTGGGCAGCACCTGCAATCGCAGAAGAGATGGCTTCGATCATATCGGCGCGATCGATGCCCTTCTCCTTCTCCATGTATTCTAAGACTGATAAAATTTCGTGACTCATTGCGGCAGAAAATAAAAAAGCGGACTGAAGCCCGCTTAAAAAAGATGTTGCTAGGTTAATTTAAGAATCCAGAAAGCTAAACGGCCTCGGTCGCTTGTCAAGTGTCTGTGTGCCAGCAATTGAGGATAGTTTCAAAGGGCAGAACCGGTGCAAATTTCGCGCGGACATCGAGACGATGCCCCTCCACCGCCAAAGCTTGGCAATACATAATGGCGGGGCATCGTGCTCGGCGACCGCCAATACCACCAACCAAGCACCGCTCTTTTACCTTGCTGTGTGCGCCAAAAACATCACCTTGCCCCCTCCAACAGCTGGCCCTGCTAACGAATTCCCAGGGTCGCAGCCATTCGGCAACCACTGAATTCATGAACAGCGTCCTGATTTATTCCGGCGGTCTCGACTCGACCGTCCTGCTCTACCATCTGCGTGCCGCAGGCCACACCGTGCATGCGCTCTCCGTCAACTACGGACAACGCCACCGTTGCGAACTCACACATGCGGCCGAGATCTGCAAAGCCATCGATGTGCCGCATCAAACCGCTGACATCTCGGCGATTCAGCCCCTCCTCGCCGGCAGTAGCCTGACTTCACCCGAAATCGACGTCGCCGAAGGGCACTACACCGAAGAGTCGATGAAGTCCACCGTGGTGCCGAATCGAAACATGATTCTGCTCGCGATCGCGGCTGGGCATGCCCTTTCGATTGGTGCGGAGCAGATCGCCTACGCCGCCCACAGCGGCGACCACGCGATCTACCCCGACTGCCGCAACGAGTTTGCCGACGCCATGGCCGAAGCCATCCGCCTCTGCGACTGGAGCACGGTCGAGCTCAGCCGCCCCTTCGTCGACTGGACCAAAGCCGACATCGTGCGCCGCGGCGCCGAACTCGGCCTGCCCTTCGAACAGACCTGGTCCTGCTACCAAGGCGGCAACATCCACTGCGGACGCTGCGGCACCTGTATTGAACGCCGCGAAGCCTTCGACCTCGCAGGCATCACCGACCCAACCGCTTACGCCGCCGCCGCGCCGAGCGTCAGCACGCTGCGCGCCAACAATTGGCGACTCTAAGCTTTCAGTTTCTACTTTTCCACCTTCCCACTTTTCCACTTCTCAAAAGATGCTCACCTGTAAAAAATCCTACCGCGACATACCGTTCGCCCACCGCCAACATCTGCACGAAGACCATTGCGCGCTGATCCATGGCCACAATTGGGGCATCACCCTCACCTTTGCCTGCAGCGAGACCGATACGAATGGCTTCGTGGTTGATTTTGGGCGACTCAAATACCTCAAGACCTGGATCGATCAGCATCTCGACCACGCCTGTCTGTTTAACCAAGACGACCCCGAAACTGCAGCGCTGCTGGCCAACGCGGGCGACCTGTTCAAGCCCTACATTCTACCAAACTGCTCCTGCGAAGGCGTCGCCCAACACCTACACGGCATCTTCGACCAGATGGTTCGCGCCGAAACCAGTGGCCGCGTGTGGATCACCGAAATCGAAGTCGTGGAAGACTCCAAAAACAGCGCCGCCTACCGCCCCGAGTAGCCAA
>DJBY01000103.1:22353-23058 GCA_002430605.1 Opitutia bacterium UBA5964
CTCAGCCCTCAGCCCTTAAGTCTCTACAAATGCTCCCGATTCATGAACAGTTTTACACCTTCCAAGGCGAAGGTGCGCACGCAGGCCGGGCCGCTTACTTCATCCGCACTTTCGGCTGTCCCGTGCATTGCCCGTGGTGCGACTCGGCCGGCACCTGGCACCCAGACTACATACCAAAGCACATTGCTCGCCTCGAACCCACTGCCCTCGCGGCCGAAGTCGCCCAAACCCGCGCTGAGTTTACCGTGATCACCGGCGGCGAGCCAGCCATCCACGACCTCAGCGCGCTGACCGACGCGCTACATGCGGTGGGCCAAAAGACCCATCTCGAAACCAGCGGTGCCTTTCCGATCCGCGGCGCATTCGACTGGGTCACGCTCAGCCCCAAGCGCTGGAAGCTGCCCCTCGTCGAGAACGTCGCCCGTGCCAGTGAGTTCAAACTCATCATCGATCGCCCCGAAGCGATCGCTGAATACGTCGACGCCCTGATCGAACGCGGCGCCACGCTGAGCCCCGACCACATCGTCTGGCTGCACCCCGAATGGTCACAGCACAACAACCCAGAGGTGCTCAACGCCATCACCGAATGGATCAAGAGCCACGGCGCCCCCTACCGCGCCGGCTGGCAGCTACACAAAAACTACGCCGCCGATTGTATGGATCAACGCAGCGTAGCCGCCGCACCACTCGGCGGCAATCCGGAGC
>DJBY01000059.1:0-5146 GCA_002430605.1 Opitutia bacterium UBA5964
AAATTGAAGCTGCAAAGCCCTGATGGACTTAGCAAGAGATTTTTCGGAGGCGCTAAGGATTTTTATTCCTCGTCGTCGAACAGACCATCGGCGAGATCCAGATTGGAATGAACGGCTTTAACATCCTCCAAACCATCCAAAATCTCAATCAAATGCAGCACTTTACGTGCGGTTTCCTTATCACTGATGGGCACGAGGATATTGGGCAAATAAACCAGATCCGACTCTTCTGATTCGATCCCCTTGGCACTCAAGGCCTGTGAAACCGAGTCATAAGCGGACATCGGGCAAATCACCTCGAAGTGATCACCTTCGTTTTTGATGTCCTCCGCGCCCGCTTCGAGCGCCACATCCATCAATGTTTCTTCATCGGTCTGCTTCGCATCGATAATGAACTGGCCGACACGATCGAACTGAAACGACACCGCACCGACGCCGGCGAGATTGCCGCCGTTCTTGCCCATCGTGCTACGCACTTCGGAAGCAGAGCGATTTTTATTATCGGTCGTAATCTCAACGATCAGCCCCACACCACTCGGCGCATAGCCCTCATAAACGATTTCTTCGTAAACGACGCCCGGCAATTCACCCGTGCCTTTTTTGATCGCACGCTCGACATTATCAGACGGCATGTTCGCCTCTTTTGCTTTCGCAACCACGGTGCGCAAGCGTGGATTCATCGTAGGATCACCGCCACCAGCGCGAGCGGCGAGCGTGATGTCCTTACTGATCACGCTGAAAATTTTACCGCGCTTGGCGTCTGTAGCACCCTTTGCACGTTTGATTGTAGCCCATTTACTGTGTCCTGACATATCTAAAAAAAGCTGAATAATGAAACGCTGAAATAGTGAAATACTGAAACTCGCGCAGCGCGCATCACGAGATCCAAAGGGGTGGGTGGTTATTTATTTTTCTTGCGTGGCTTCGTGCTCGGCGAACCACTTTTACCTGTCGATGTCGCAGCTTTCGTAGCGACGACGGGCTTCAATTCTTCATCCGGACGACTATTAATGATCTTCTGTTGAAGAATCGTCAAAAGATTTTGCACGGTCCAATAGAGGACCAGGCCAGATGAGAAATTGTAAAGGAAGACCAAAAAGATGAAGGGCAAGAACTTGAAAATCTTTTGCTGTGCCGGGTCCGCAGTCGGCGAAACAGGCATCATGCGCATTTGGAAGAACATTGTGAGGCCCATGATCAATGGTAGAATGTTCAACGGATAGCCGGCAATATACGTCAAGGTATCCGGCATCGACAGGTCACTCACCCACAGGAACGACTCGTGGCGCAGCTCTGAGGCAGAACGAAGCATATAGAACAGGCCGAGGAAGATCGGCATCTGGATTAGCATCGGCAAGCACCCGGCGACCGGATTGACCTGATTTTCCTTAAAGACCTTGAGGGTCTCTTGCTGTAGTTTCTGAGGGTTATCCTTATATTTCTCCTTGAGCTCTGCCATCGGCCCTTGGATCTTGGCCATGCGCTTCTGCGAGCGACTCGCTTTAGCTGAGAGCGGCCAGAACAGTGTCTTAATGCAGATCGTCATAATCACGATCGACCAACCCCAACTAGGAACGACCGAATGAATCGCATACATGAAGGAAAGCAGTAACTTACTAATAAAGCTGAGAAAGCCGAACTGCATGACTTCGTCCTGCTGATTGCCCAGCGCTTGTAGGCGCTTAAATTCCTTCGGCCCGACGTAGAAATCAAAATCTAGGGTCTTGGCACTGCCTGCAGCGACGGTGCCGACCTCGTAACCAACACTGCCGGAGATACCTGGGCGACCACGTGTGCCATCTTCAGCTGCAGGCGCCTCGACTGGATAAATAAACAAATCGCGACCCATCGTTTCTGAACTCAGCACTGCAGCGAAAAACTGATTCTTGACCGACGCCCACTCACAGCGAACAGATTGTTCTAGCTGTTCGACTGGAGCACTGGCACCGATACCTAAAAATCCCTTGCCGCCAGTGAGTTTGTTAATCGCGATGAACTCCGCATCTTCGCCGTCAAAATACCCAACATTCAAGAACGCCGGCAGTTGCTTTTCTGCAACTGGCCGCGAGGTGCCCAAATTCAAATAAATCGTCGACAGCGCCTGCGGTGTGGCGGCTTGATTATTAAAAGTAGTGCTGTGGCGGATAATGTAAGGGTCTTGCTCAGAACCCTCGTGCGCGAGCGAATAGGTGCGGCGCAGCGCCAGCCCATCACCAGAGTTAAACACGAACGTGATCGAATCCGCGGTCTGTTGCTCGATCGTATAGGGCAGGGCAAATTCCTGCATGCCACCATCGCGCCCAGCGAGGCTAAGGCTCAGTGCGGGCAGACGACCATCTGTATTGAAGACATAATCGTCGCGCTGGCCTGTTTTCGTTTGCAAAAACTCGACTGTGCGAATCGCTCCGCCAAGGGTCGTAAACTCGACCTCGATAAAGTCATTTGAGAGCGTGACGACTTGTTCGGCGGCGACCACCGTGGGCTGCGCGACCACTGCGGCGACCTCAAGGGATTGAGTCAGTAGTCCCAAGATATCCTCACCCGCCAAGGCTGCAGGGTCTGTGCCGATCGCATCGCCGACAGAGGCTTCGACCATCGCTTGGTCGAGCGCCGCAGCCGCTTGCTGCTGTTGCTGAACCTGCTGGTTCTTTAAATCGTTGGTCTGCTTATACATGAAGCCGATACCGGCTGCGATGCAGATGATTCCTAAAATTGTATTTTTCTTATCCATCTAAAAGTGCGTTGAGGTGTGCTGAAATGTCTTCTTTCTCCTGCTTGTTCAAGCTCGGAAGCGGGTCATATCCGCCTGGGTGCCAAGGGTGGCAACGTAGAATACGTCGAAACGCGTACCACGACCCGCGCCAAAACCCATATTGCAAGAACGCGGAACGCGCGTAGCAAGAGCAGGTCGGCTGGAAGCGGCAGCTGCAGTTGGAGCCGAAGAAGACCTGCTTCAACGGCGAGAGTGTTAATTGATAGATGCGCACAAGCACCGCTGCCAACTGCGCTAGTAGCGACGGCGTGCGTCCCGCCCGATGTGGTGCCGATTGGGCCTGTTTCAGTTCGTCGTTCATCCTATTGCTCAGCTGGTAGATCGACCGCGGCCTCCGTTAGTATAGTCGCACAGGCGCGTAAGTAGCGTGACTCCAAGTCACTGAAGCTGTGCCGATCAAAGCTGGCCCGCAGCACGATCACGATATCGCTGCCAAGCGGCAACGCCGATTCATGCTGGCGAAAAAGCTCACGGAACGTCCGCTTACCGAGATTGCGTTTCACTGCATTCCCGACGCGTCGGGATGCAATCACCCCGAAGCGGCGTGCGGCGCCCTCATCAACCGCGAGTCGACGGCACTGAAAAATAAAAGGCCCGCACAGGATACGTTTACCCTGATTGCGGACCTCTTGAAATTCGCGCGGTTTACGCAGACGCTTAGAAGTCGGGATGCCCATGGCTCCGTGACCTCATTTACGCTCCGTCTTAGACGGAAGCAGAGAGGCTGTGACGGCCCTTCGCTCGGCGTGCAGCAAGAACCTTGCGGCCACCGCGTGTTGCATTACGTGCGCGAAACCCGAATTTACGAGCGCGGCGAAGTTTTGAAGGTCTGTATGTTGGTCCCATGATGTTGTCCTGTGAAAATTGGAGAAAAGCGGAGGAGAAAAACCTCAGATACCGTCGCTGTCAAGGCATGATCTAGTAGATTTCTGCACTAAAATTTGCCCGACCACTGAGGTACAGACCCGAGAAGCCGTCAAAAATATCAAAAAAAGACACATTCTCACTTCGAATACTTGCAAGTTAGATCGAGACATAGAAAGATCAGGCAACTAATCATTCGAGACCGAACACTATGGCTACACTGACTCCCGCATCGCTCAACGCTTCAAAGAAAAAGAAACTCAGTTTCGCCGAGGGGCAAAGACTCGCCAAGCGGAAGTCCTACGAGAAGCAAGCCCCGCGAAAGAAAGTCAAACTGCAGGAGCTCACCGTCTTCACCCAGCAGCTAGCTGCCATGCTCGAAGCCGGCCTCCCGTTGGTCACCGCACTAGAAGCGCTCGAGGATCAGACTGAAAACCCGGTTTTCCAAATCATCATCCGTAATGTTCGCACCGACGTGTCGGCGGGTAAATCGTTCTCCGACTCCTGCGCCGTCTATCCGCGCGCCTTTCCAAATCTCTTCGTTTCCATGGTCGAAGCCGGTGAAGCGAGTGGCGGCCTTGCCGAAATTCTAGATAAAACCTCGGTCTACTTTGAAGAGACCGTCAAGTTGATGAAACAGATTAAAGGCGCCATGACCTACCCGATCGCCGTCATCGGCCTCTCGGTCGGCCTCGTCAACATCCTGCTGATCTTTGTCATCCCTGTGTTTGCCGAGATGTTTGCAGACTTCGGCCAGGAGTTGCCAAAACCAACCCAGATTCTGATCGACCTCAGCGAATTCCTAAAGTCCTACATCGTCTTCCTCATTATCGGCTTGGCCGCCTTCGTTTGGGCCTTCAAACGCGTCGTCTCGACGCCGAAAGGACGCAGGATTAAAGACCAGACCATGCTCAAGCTGCCGGTCATTGGCGAACTTACACGCAAAGTCTGCCTGTCACGCTTTTGCCGCACCTACGCCATCTTAATGCGAGCCGGAGTCCCTATCCTGCGCACTCTCGAAATCGTCCGCAAGGCATCCGACAACACCTATATCGAAACAGCCTGCAAAGAGGTTTCCAAGCACATCAGCCAAGGCGGGCAGGTCTCTGAAGTGCTCGCAATTGACCCGTACTTTCCGCCGATGGTCAAACACATGACCCGTGCGGGGGAACAAACTGGCAACGTCGATGGTATGATGGTCAAAGTAGCTGACTTTTACGACAGCGAAGTCGACACCCTCGTCGCCGCACTGACCTCCCTGATGGAACCACTGTTGATATGCTTTCTCGGTATTGTCGTCGGCGGCATCGTCATGGCTATGTTCCTACCGATCTTCCAGCTCTCCAGCGTCGTCGGGTAATCCGCCATAATCGCAGTTCAGACTTAGCCGGCACTAAACTCCGCCCGTTCGACCTCACCGCAGGCTGCATCTGTGCGGCGACAACTGGGCTGGAGAGTTCGGCGGCAGTGAGCAGTGGCAGTTGCACCCGCATTTTCCCACCGCTGCTT
>DJBY01000059.1:5322-10622 GCA_002430605.1 Opitutia bacterium UBA5964
AAGAAAGACTCGCCAATGCACAACGCATTTGACCTCAGAGCAAGCAGCGTCACGGTTGGCAGCACTCATAGAGATTTATTACACCAATAAACAAAACACATCATATGAAAGTATTTGTAACAGGAGGTGCTGGTTATATCGGCAGTGTCGCAGTCGAACAACTCGTCCTAGCAGGCCACGACGTAATGGTCTTTGACAACCTATCGCTCGGCCACCGTGCCGCAGTGCATCCGGATGCAGAACTGGTTGTAGGTGACCTCGCCAACATCAACTCGATCCGCGAGGCGATGGGTCGCTTCAAGCCCGAAGCGATCATGCACTTTGCCGCCAAATCGCTGGTCGGCGAATCGATGGAAGATCCATTCATCTACCTCGGTGACAATGTTTCAAATGCGCTCAACCTATTGAAGTGTGTGGTCGAATTTGAAGTGCCTCGTTTCATCCTCTCTTCCACGGCCAACTTGTTTGATGATCCAGAGCGTATGCCCATCGCCGAAGATGAGCGCATCATTCCTGGCAGCCCTTACGGCGAGTCAAAATATATCATCGAGCGCTACCTACACTGGATGTCTCGCATATATCCGTTCTTTAACTACGCCGCACTGCGCTACTTCAATGCCGCTGGCGCAAGCTCCGAGCGCGGCGAAGATCACACTCCAGAGCTACACCTAATCCCTCTTGTGCTACAAGTCGCACTGGGGCAGCGTGAGCAGATCTACATGTTCGGCGACGACTACGACACACCAGACGGCACTTGCGTGCGCGACTACATTCACGTGATCGATCTGGCCCAGGCACACATCCTTGCGCTCGGTGCGATCGAGAATCAAGATAAGATTTACAACCTCGGCAACGGCCAAGGTTACTCAGTCAAGCAAGTCATCGAGACTGCACGCGAAGTGACAGGCCACGCGATCCCTGCCGATGTGAAACCACGCCGTGCCGGCGATCCAGCTACACTAATTGCTGCCAGCGGCAAGATCACCAGTGAACTCAAATGGGACCCTAAGTTCCCTGATTTGAAATCCATCATCACCAGTGCATGGGCATGGCATCAAGCCAACCCAAACGGCTACCAAGACTAATCACGATTAAATCTAGAAAGAACTGATATGGAACAAGACATTCATAGCAAACTCTCGGCAGCTGCAGACAAATGCGGCCTCGATATTGCTGGCGGCCAAGTGCGCCGCAGTTCATCTCGCTTCTGCTTCGGCGTCGAACATGGCGATTACAACGGCATGGAACTCTTCGGTGTTGGCACCGATCGCTTCATCTGGCTGGCGTTCAAGCCAAACAGTTCGGGCCGTGTGCGTATTTTTAGCGAGAACTTCCCTGAAGACGGCATTGTCGACTTCGCACTGGGTGCAGCCGCAGAGCCAGGAACGTTGCAGGATAGCTGGGCACGTTTCCCACACGGCGTTGAGTCGATCTTGCGCCGCGAAGGCTATGCGCTCGCGACTGGGTTCGATGCAGTGCTGTATGGCAACATTCCTGGTGGTGGCATGTCGCGCTCAGCGTCGCTAGCTCTCAATCTGATCCTGACCTTCTTTGAAGTGAACGGCACAGTCGTTGAAGATGGTATGCGTATCGTTGATCTCGCCCAAATGGTGGAGACCGACTACATCGGTTCGCCTTGCGGCAAGTTGGATCAAATCATGATTTATTTCGCAAAAGCAGGCATGGGCACATACTTCAATCCCAACAAAGGAACGATCGACCACATTCCGTTTGGCGGAAATGCAGATGACTTTCGTATCGTAAGTTTGGATACAGGTACGAAGCGCCCAGGACTCGAAAAATCGACCTATAAAATTCGTCGTGATGAATGCGATCAGATGAAGGCATTACTGAATGAAAAATTCGGTTATGCGTCACTGGCAGAGGTCTCGACATCTGAAAAATTTGCTGAAGCTGCGGCCTATATTCAGGAAGTCGCGCCCGCGAGCGTGGGACGCTTAAAATACTTGTATGAAGCACAGACCCGTTTCGCCGATACGCTAGAGGCGTGGCGTAGTGGCGACATCGCAAAGGTGGGCAAGAATTTCCGCGCAGATGGCATTGGGCTACGGGATGATTATGTGATCAGCGGCCCTGAGCTGGAGACGATGTGCGACATCGCACGCAGTGTACCAGGCGTGTTGGGTGAGCGCATGCTCGGCGGCGGCGATAAGGGCGCTAGCGGCGCCTTAATTCAGGCCGATGCCTTCGACGATTTAAAATCGACCGTGGAGTCGACCTATCCGTTGTGCCACCCTGCGTTTTCGAATGAGTTCGCGATTCATTCTTGCCGCACAGTGGATGGCATTACATCGGCGCCATTGTTGGCTCAGCCTGGCAAACAATAAGCTGCACCAATCAGAACCAGACACCTAAGTACGGAAAACCCGAAAGGCCTTAAACAAGCGGCTTCCGGCCTAAAAAGAGGTTCATCGTCGATTACCGGGAAAGTCTCGATTGAAACGACAGCCCGTTTCATCTGAGAGGCAACGGATCTCTGATGTTGGGCTTGTTTGAGCAATTGACCGCAATAGGAGTGTGGCCGACTCGCCGACATTCATCCTGTGTTACTGCAAAGGAGGGCGAGTCGCCGTCTCTCCTTTACCCTTTTCCCACACATCGACGATGAGCTCTTTTTTAGTGCCTGCACGGAACTGCCGAGCAATTCAAGGAAAGGCATGATCGGGTAGCACAGCTGCGTTCTATTTATTAAACCGTCAATGAACTGAATATTTAACCGCAGATGAACGCGGATACACGCTGATAGAGGAATCCTAATCTGCGTTTATCCGCGTCCATCTGCGGTTCTAAAATGCGCAACAACATCGCACGAATACGTGACGCAAATGGACCATAAATCGGAATTTCGCCTATTGTGAATTTGCTGACACCTGTATTCAATAATTGCTTAAACATTTTAATCTTAATCCAGAAGTCAGAGCCCCCTCCCCCTGTCTTCTAACTACTGTCTTCTGTCCTCTGTCCTCTGACCTCAATCACATCTCATGACTTTACAACGCTTACTCGGACTCATGGCTTTGCTCGGAATCGCCCTTCAGCAAGCGCTCGGGAGCGTCAGTTATAACGACTGGGATCTGTCCGCACTGGAGACCCGTTTAAGCGACTTAGATGCCGAACTCGAACAACTGCCAGCGCTAGCCATGCGCAGTGATTCCGGTTCGATTGGTTACCGCTCAGATTCGCCCGAAGTGCCAGACCCGCACAGGACCGAATGGGTGCAGATTAATCTCGATCAGGAACAAACGATTGTTGAGATCATCCTTGTACCGAGCATTCGACGAGACACACAGAATGGCTTCCAGGCCGATGGCTTCCCTCGCGCCTTCCATGTCCTCGCAGGGACCAACAATGAGGCGGAAGGCCAGATCATCGCAAGTTACTCCGCAGCCGACCAACTGTTACCACGCACGGCACCACTGGTGATTCCCTGCCAAAACCTACGCGCCTCTTGGATCCGTATTGTCGCGACCGAGCTCAGCACACGCGGCTGGGATCACGTGTATGTCCTTCAACTCGCGGAAGTCATGCTCGTCAAAGACGGGCGCAATCTCGCTTTCCGACAACACATCACCGCATCGTCCACCTCGCCCGGGCCTTTTTTTAAATATGTTGCCCACAATCAGAATTACATCGTGGATGGATTTGTCCCCTACATCATGGACGACTATAAAGGCAAACAAAGCACCGCCTACTACTGCAATTTCCCCGTCGAGACTCCCCCCACTCTCACACTTGACCTGGAAGCCCCGTCCCTACTCAGCCAAATCAACCTCCACGGAATGGAAGTCAGTGACAGCGTGCCGCAGGGAAATAAGGATGACTTTGGAATGCTCAAGCACTTACGAATTGAAGCTGCGAACCAAGCTGACTTCTCCGATGCTCGTGTGCTGGTCGACTTCGAATCGGACAGCATTTACGAGAGTGGACCCATCATGCAGTTTCAGTTTACGGAAGATCACTATCGCTACCTAAAATTCACGGTGCTCAAGTCTGACATTACCAAAAAAATCACCAACTCCCCGAGAGGCATTCTAGGCTTAGCCGAAATCGAAGTCTTCTCTGGAAATACCAACGTGGCTCTGGGCAAATCATTCGCCATTGACGGTGAAGGCATCGACCTACACCGCAACTTAAACGCACTCACGGATGGTCGTAATTTCTACGGCGACATCTTGCCCTTCGACGTATGGATGCGCCAGCTCGCCAGACGCCACGATCTAGAGGCCGAACGCCCTCATCTCGTAAATGCGATCAACCAGGCCTATGCGCGTCAGAAAGCCAACCTCAGACTCATGGGCTACCTCGCCTCAGCACTGGCAGTCGGCATCTTGATCATCTATCTAATCGGACGCATCAAAGCAATGCGCCAGATCGCACGCATCCGTAAGCGCTTTGCCGCCGACCTGCATGATGAGGTCGGAGCCAACCTGCATGCCATCGGCTTGCTCAGTGACCTCGCTCACGACGCGACCGATGAAAAAGAGAAACTGCAACGGATCGTCAGCGAAGTGCGGGCCGTGACCGAACGCACCAGTGATGCAGTTCGCTATTGCGCCAATTCACAAGAGGCACGCGACCCGATGGGAACCCTGCGGCAAGACATGCACCGTATCGCTAAGCGGATGATGCATGGCATGGACTATCAGATAGAAGTCGAGGGTGAGACTTTCCTCCAAAGGCTCAAACTCCGCACACGCAACGACCTGTTCCTGTTCTACAAAGAATGCCTAGTCAACATTAGCCGCCATTCCGGTGCGACTGCATTCAGCGTGCAACTCACGGCCGATGCTCGGCGGATACAGCTAATCATCGAAGACAATGGACAAGGTTACAGCGCCGAATCAGGCGTAGACGTCCCCCCTTCATTAAAGCGCCGCGCTCAACTCATGCACGCGCAGATACAATTGGAGTGCTCTGACAATGGCGGCACCAAAATCATCCTCACACTAAAACACAAAAGATTGTTCTTCATCAATCAATAGCCCGATGCCAGATCCCACCAAAGTCATTATCGTCGAAGATAACCCCGAGTATCGCAACGTCCTCAAGCTGGCCTTCGAGTTCGATGACGCCTTCGAGTTAATTGGCATCTACGGCTCCGCAGAACACGCATTGCGGGCACTGGAGCCGACATCAAAGACGATCCTGTGCCCCGACATTCTGCTACTCGACCTCAACCTTCCGGAGATGTCCGGCCTCGATGCGATGAAATGGTTTCGCAAGTATATACCTGAAACCCCCATCATCGTGATCACCCAGTCCGACTTGGAAAGCGATGT
>DJBY01000059.1:10894-16669 GCA_002430605.1 Opitutia bacterium UBA5964
AAATACATCATGGCACAAATTCAAAGGGCGCCCGTTAAAGATGAATCTCATGCCTCCCTATCGAGCCGCGAGATGGAAGTCCTTGGGCACCTCGCCGAAGGTCTGGTAAAGAAGGAAATCGCCGAAAAATTGGGCATTAGTTTCTTCACCGTCTCGACTCATATCCGGCACGTTTACGACAAACTCAACGTGCTCAATGCCCCCGCGGCGGTATCGATCGCCTATCAGAAGGGTCTGTTACCGATTAAGAAAAAATAGCGCGGCGCTTATAGTCCCGCGTCCGATCGACACTTGCGCTACCAAGATGAAACTGCGGCTAAAGCACGCAGCTACTGCATATTAGCGCATTCAAAAAACCTGAGATTATCACGCGACTCATACAACCATCCAGATTTGATACCCGTCGACGTTGGGATGGAGGAGGTAGGGCATGATCGATTCGGACAAAGCGCCATTCTCAAATGACTGAACGGATGCGCCATGAGGGGCGCCCTCCCCGACAGGCAACCTCAGCAGAAGCTCCTGCGGGCAGGATCCCAGTCAGCATAACCGACAACAAAGCCAGCGTAATCATCTTTAAATGTCTAAGGTGCTTTCATGGTGCTGTTCCTTATTATCTGTTTCGAATACAAATTCTACGCAGGCTCCGATGAGAGAATCGGGGGCCCCGCAACTTGAGCTAGTCCGCTATAGTTAGATAGGCATCCGCCCAACTGGCGTGATCACCGCCCGGCCCGTCGCCACCATCGGTCACTACCAAAGTCAGCTCCTTCGCACCGGCAACGGAGATATCAAGCGCCTTCGCCTGAAAACTGGCGCTGCTAACTTTTCCGCTACTGAACACTTGCTTACCGTCCACCAGAATCTTCATCTCCAGCCTGCCCCTATGGGCATCATCCGGACCGGGAACCACGTGGAATGCAGCGAACTGTCCGTTCAGCGCAAACTTGATTTTGGAGTCGGCATGAACGCCCAGTCCACGTGTATATTTCTGTCCACCCACGCTGATTGGTTTTCCTTCAACACCTTTATCGTTCAGCACCCGCCAGAATGTGTCGCAGGCACTCGTCGCTTCTTTGGTCAAGTAGGCCTTGCCGTCCTTGCCGGACTCGAGCGTGTTCCCTTGGGACGCTTTCCACTCAAAGTCCGCAAAGATCACCTTGGTAATGTCCGATCCCGCCTTCGGCTTGAATCCAATACTTCCCACCTGCGACCAATCTCCCAGCGCAGCACCATTCGAATCCTTCAGTTGCGCAGCCGGAATCGTCATACTCTGCCACTCGTCGGACGCGGTAATTTCAATTTCAGTCGCACACCGCCCAGCATTCAGCACCAGCGTTTGCGGCTGTGTGCAGTAGAACTTGAATCTCAGCGCGGCACCGCTCGGCGCTTTCCATTTTGGATCCGCGAACTGACCGCTCTGAGTGCCCCGATGGTTATCGATCGGGCGGAATCCCTCAATGCCGCCAACGCCTTCAGCGGGTGCGGCATGGCTCCACCTGTCGGCTCCGCCCGGAAGTGTATCCGCTTTGGTGTCTGTCGCCACGGCGTTGCCGAGTTGTGACGGGATCACCGCTTCAAAGTCAGACGATACGACGCAGTCGTTTTCATAGCGAATATTAGCATAGGAAAAAACATAATCATCCACATTCATGACCGGCAGTTGTGCGACCCAAGTATTGCCTTTGCGCACCGATTGAACGTCGCGCCAATACCGTTCAATGTTGTTCGCGCTTTTGAGACACTGGTATACTTGCAGTTCTTTGATCCGCTCTGGATTTGCTGGAGTCAAATGCAGCTCCGAAACCCCGCCAGATCCAAGTTTGATCACCGAGGCAGGACGCGCGGGCCAAAAGTTCCCCTTACTCAAAACGTGTTTTTCCAACCAGAGCTTACAGTCGTTGCCCAGTTTTTCGGTATTGTGATGGCCGCGCGCCTGCACCGCAAAATCCCATGGCACTCCGAGCTTAAAGCGTTTGAAGGTATCGCAGGCTCGTTCGTGCCCGCCATGGTGATCGTTTGATCCATTCAGCCACAGGGTGGCAGCGGTAATATAAGGCGCATGCGCCTGCGGAGCTACGGCCGACAAGAAGAGCTCCTCGCCTGGTGTCTTTTCAGGCGCGTTAAAGGGCTGACTATACTTCCATACTGCACGGTTACGGTAGTATTCAATCCATCCGATACCAAAATAAGCAACCACCGCTTTGACCCTCGGATCCATGGCCATGTTCCACATGATCGTGCCCCCATACGAGTAGCCCTTTGCACCTAGGCGGTTGCGATCGACCTCTTTCTGGGCGACCAGATAACTGAGTGCACGACGCTGAATCGCATTCCACAAATAATGCGATGTGGCTTTCGGGTTCGTTACCTGACTGCCATCGGGCATGCGACTGTAGATTAGGCTATGGCCCATCTGTCTTGCTGCCATATACCCATGCACCTGCGCCTCAGGATATTTCGTATAGTGAGCACGGCTCGTGATCCCAGAATAATCATGCGCCATCACTGCCCAGCCGTCATTCACATAACTCATATCTGGATTCGGGCCTCCCATCCAGCCGTGCACATCCAACAAGCCAGGTGCGTTTTTCACGCCCTCTTTGACGGCATACTTACAATAAACGCGGACCTCCTCGCCGTTGACGTATGCGCTGATATATGACTCGCGATAATAAATCCCATCGCGCACTTCTTCTCGAACAATCTCCTCATTGTAATCACCTACATCCGGATCATAGTCTGCCCAGACTTCCGGTGGCGTCGGCAACTTTTGCATAGCAAGTAGCTCTTGAACCTTTGGCTGTATCGCAGCGAGCCAGAGCTCATAGCCCTTCTGATTCGGATGCAGCAAGTCAGGCATCACATCCTTCGGCAAACGCCCCTCGGCATCAAGAAAGGCATCATTGATATTCAAATGAAACACATTCTGCCCATCTGCTAAGCGCGGCAATTCCGCGTTGATCTTCTCGTTGAGCTGGCGCAAAGGATCCTCGGCAGTCTCACCACGAGGAAACACCGACAGCAACAGCACTTTCGATTCCGGTAATTGTCTCTGCAACGCGTCCACAATCTGCGAAATGCCACCGACCGTCTCAGCTGCCGGATCCTTACGCTGCCCGGTATTGTTGGTGCCGATCATCAGCACCACAATCTCTGGCGAAATTCCATCGATCTCTCCGTTTTGCAGGCGCCACAGCACATGCTCGGTGCGGTCTGCGCTGTAACCCAGATTGAGATGCGTCATCCCAGGAAAAGTGCGCTCGACCAGGCCGGGGGCACGATCATCCATAGAGTGAGTGATCGAGTCTCCAATGAAGACCAAATCAATGTCCTCTGCATGCTCAGCGACCTCTTGCAACTTTGCCTCATGACGTGCGAGCCACCAGTCATCCCGAGGCTGAGCCTTCGTCGTCGCAAAGTCCGCCGCAAGAGTTTGAATAACTGGGACGGCAATCAGTCCTAGCAGAATTAAGAATCGGGTAAAAAATTTCATACAGTCAAAGTCCTATTGGACAGGTTCATCATTAAAAAGTGCACTCAAGGTGGGCTCCATCGCAGCAGCCCACACTTTGTAACCTTCAGTGTTCGGATGTAAGAGATCAGGCATCAGAGCGCGTGGTAAACGTCCCGATTCATCCAGGAAATGCTCATTGATATTCAAGAGAAACACCGCCGAATCCGCGTCGGCTAGCTCCGGCAAACGCGCATTCACCCGTTCGTTGATTTGACGCAACGGATCCTCCACCCCTTCTCCGCGTGGGAAAATCGATAGCAGCAACACTTTAGCATTCGGCATCTGGTGACGGATCGTCCTCAAGTTGCTCTCAATCCCAGCAAGGGTTTCTTCAGGCGCATCTTTGGTCACATGCGTGTTATTGGTTCCGATCATGAGTACGACCAACTTTGGATTGAGCCCCGCAACCTCACCGTTCTGCAAACGCCAGTTCACCCACTCAGTGCGATCGCCTCCAAAGCCCAGATTCAAGGCTTTGCGATGACCGTAGTAGCGCTCCCAAACCGGCAAGCCAAACTCCCCTTCCCGCTCCCAGAAATGAGTGATCGAGTCACCCACGAAAACCAGTTGATAGTCCGTCTCCTGCACCTCTAGCAACTTCTGCTCGTGACGCGGCCCACCGCGCGGGGCGGATTGCACAGCTCGGTGCGGATTCGCAGGCAAGGCCGGCTCCTGCAAGGCCCCACTCACATGCGGTTCCAAGGCAGCCCACCAGAGCTGATACCCCTGCGAACTTAAATGAAGCAAATCCTTATAATACAGCTCCGCATTCAACTCATCGGCTTCAGTATAAAACTGCTGATTGATATCGACATGCTCTACCTGATCACTCGCAGCGAAGCGTTCCAACTCGCGATTCACCCCCTCCAAAGTTGTTTGCTCCTTGCCTGCTTTGCGCGGAAAGACCGAAAACAAAATGACCTGCGCTTTCGGCACACGGAGTTCCAATTCATTCAGAATCGCTTCAATGCCCGCGACAATCGCTTCAGCGCTGTTATTGCGGGCATTGTTGGTGCCGATCATCAGCGCTACCAACTTCGGCTGAACCCCATCCAATTCCCCATTACGCAAACGCCACAGCACATGCTCGGTGCCATCTCCTCCGAAGCCGAGGTTCAGCACTTTTCGATTTCCAAAGTAATACCCATAGCTCGGGTCACGCTCGCCATATTGAGTAATCGAGTCACCGATCAAAATAATATCGGTGTCGCCTTGCTGCGCCTCGACCAGCTTCTCAGCATGACGCTGATGCCACCACTCCGATGGACGCTGTGGCTGACTCGCGCTAGGAATACGACTCTCACCCGCCTCAAGCCCGCCGAGAAGCGAAGCAACAAAACAGACAAGCAGCCCTGTATGTAACGCGGGTTGAATCAATAACTGTATCAAGCTAGCAAATCGGTACATATAAAATAGATCATATCATTGATGGTCACAGTTCGTCATCACTCATATGTGCGATGTCGGCAAATTTGTAACGAACTGCCACGCTCGAAACACAGCGACAAAAAAGTCCGGCATGCATGGCATGCCGGACTTAGAAATTCACATAGAGTACTTAAATCAAAGGATCTGACGCGCTACTTGAGAATGCCGTCTCCGTTTCGATCGTAGTCCTGAAACTGTTGACGGTAAGCGCGCTCAAGTTCTTCCATTGTTAACTTTCCATCTTTGTCGGCATCATGTGCGTTCAAGAAAGCCTCGTGTGGAAACTCCTCGAGTGAAAGCACTCCATCGGCATTACGATCCATCCGAGGTGCACTTTTCATGAAAACACCCACGAATTCATTTTCTGTCACTTTGCCATCACCGTTAGTGTCATAGTTCAGAAAATCATCCGGCGCTTGATCGCTTTCGATGGTCACGCTGGTTTTAGTAAGCTGCTTGCCACCGACACTTAGAGTCATCGATTGATCGGCTCCCCATTGGCGACCTGCGAGATTCACACGCCAGAGGTTGTCACCCATATCTTCAACCGAAGTGATTTTGCAATTTTCAGAGGCAACTGCCTTGAGCACAGCCTTGCTGTAGAAAGTAAGACTGCCTTCTTGAGCACCCGCATCGGTCAGTTCAACCGTGAGTCCGGTTGCAGTCGCACGGATGTCCCTAATCTCGGTCGCGCCCATTGCGAGATGCAGATTAGAACCAACCAGAACCGGAATATCCGCCTGTGAGACAGGCAACGGAGTGAAACGCAGCAGCCTAGAGGAGAGACCAGGAAGCACTTCGGAGGTGTAGCTATCCTGAGCATAAGCAAC
>DJBY01000077.1:0-6982 GCA_002430605.1 Opitutia bacterium UBA5964
GGTCTCTGATCTCTAGTCTCTGATCTCTAGTCTCTAGTCTCTGGTCTCTGGTCTCTGATCTCTAGTCTCTGGTCTCTGATCTCTAGTCTCTGAAAAAGATTCATAGTAATGTATTCAGCTCTGTAACGAATAGTATAGCTATGAATACATCCGAACAAAAAACCGTGGTCATCGGCGGCATCAGTGGTGGCATTGGTTCCGCATTGGCTGAACAACTCTCCCGTAATGGTGATCGCGTCGTCGGCTTTGCCCGCAATACCCAGGGGCTCGAGGCACTACGAGCTCGGTATCCGGAAATCGAAACCCACAGCTGCGACGCAACCGACCCAGAAGCGCTCAGCACCTGCTTTGAGCAGATCATCGCAACCCACGGCCAAATCGACGGCTATGTACATGCGATTGGTTCGATTTTTATCAAGCCCGCGCACCTTACCTCCACCGAGGACTGGCACCACACCGTCCTCACCAACCTCAGCAGCGCATTTTACGCACTCCGGGCAGCGACCAAGCATATGAGCCGCCAAAGCCGCGGCACCTGCCTGTTCTTTAGCACGGCTGCCGCGCAAGTCGGGATCGCCAACCACGAAGCCATCGCCGCCGCGAAGGGTGGCATCGAAGCTATGGTGCGCTCTGCGGCAGCGACTTACGCGCCGCGCGGTCTGCGTATCAACGCAATCGCCCCCAGCCTCACCGACACGCCGCTCGCGGGCCCGATGACCAGCAACCCGAAGATGTTGGAGATATCAAAACAGATGCACCCACTCGGTGACATCGCTCGCCCAGATGACATTGCGAGTCTCGCAGAGTGGCTACTGTCTGCGAACGCCCGATTTGTAACGGGGCAGATATTTACAATCGATGGCGGCATCTCAACCATTGTGCCCAAGCTGAAATTATAGGTATGAGTCGTGTTAGTATCCTGTTGATCGTTGCACTGCTGCCAATCAGTTTCGTGCGAGGTAGTGTGTTTGCAGAATCATCACCAATCGAGGGAGTGAGTTATCCGAAAATGGGAGAGCATCGTGTCACCTACAAACTCATCTTCAAGCTCTACGATGCCGCCCTCTTCACAGAATCGGGCGCGACCGCAGACGAGGTACTGGCGCGCAATTGCTCATTTCGCCTCGAGTTCCACTATTTGCGCAGCATCTCCAAGGCAACGATTATAGAGTCGGCGGATCACATGCTTGCCAAAAACCTCAGTGTCGAGGCTCTGTCGCGAATCACCGCCGCCACAGAGCAACTACACGCGACTTACCGCTCCGTCCAAACCGGGGACGTCTCATCGCTCACCTATATTGCCAACGTCGGCACCACCTTTACAATCAACGGCGAACAGTTGATCACCATTCCTGGCGAGGAATTTGCGCAACACTACCTACAAATCTGGCTCGGCGAGCGCCCGATCTCTCTGCAACTACGCGATCGGCTGCTCGGGAAATAAACCGAAAAGCTGGAATCAGTGATTCTACTAAGCGGGCTGATAACGTAGCCCTCTGCTCAGAACCCCTCAATTTACTTGTCATCGAGGTGATTTATGCAAATTTCGTGGGCTTCGCTATTATGGCTACTACCAAGAAAAAATCTGCACCGCCGGCCAAGAAGCCTCAAAACTTCTTGGATGCACCGATCAACAAAAAGCTTTCTACAGAAGACAAGCTCAAGCTCTACCGCATGATTGTAGGGATTCGACGCTTCGAGGAACGCTCGCTACGCGCCTACAACCAAGGTAAGATTGGGGGATTCCTGCACCTCTACATTGGTCAAGAAGCCATCGCAGCTGGCGTCGTTTCACTGATGGAGGAGAACGACCACATCATCACTGCCTATCGCGACCACGGCCACGCGCTGTCTGTCGGCATGTCGATGAACGAGTGTATGGCCGAGATGTATGGTAAATACACTGGCTGCTCGAAGGGCAAAGGTGGCTCGATGCACTTTTTCGCGCCGGACAAAAACTACTGGGGTGGTCACGGTATCGTCGCTGGCCAGACACCGCTCGGTGCGGGACTCGGATTCGCACTGAAATACAAGGGCCTCAAGGGCTGTGCGATGGCGTTCCTCGGTGATGGTGCCGTCAATCAAGGCTCTTTCATGGAGACGCTGAATCTCGTATCGCTCTGGAATATTCCCGTCGTGTTCGTGATCGAAAACAACGGTTACTCGATGGGCACTAGCCTCAAACGCTCCTCTGCCGAAGAAAACCTCGCACACCGTGCGGATGCCTTCGACATCGCTTGGGAAGTTTGCGACGGCCACGACGTCTTCGAAGTTCGCGAAGTCGCCAACCGTGCGATGAAGCGCGCCCGCGAAGAGCACAAGCCTTTCCTACTCGAGATCCGCACCTACCGCTATCGCGGCCACTCCGTGGCGGACGCCAACCACGAGAAATACCGCACCAAGGAAGAGATCGAGGAATACAAGCGCACCAAAGATCCGATTAACCTGATCAAGTCTCAGCTCCTCGCCGACGGCACTTTAACGGAAGCTCTCGCCAAGAAGATCGACCAAGAGAAAAAAGACGAAGCCGAAGCTTCAGCGAAATTCGCCGAAGACAGCCCTTACGCACCGCGTGAAGAAATTCAAACCGATGTTTACTGGGAAGTGGACAACGACGCCGACAGCAAGCTCAAGGGCACTTACTTCTTCAACGACTAGACACCCATTAAGAATTGAGAATTAGGAATGACGAAATCTGACATCAGCCTTCTAACTCCTCGCTTCCAACTTCTAACTCCTTTCATACCATGCCACTTATCACTTACCGCGAAGCTATTAAGCAAGCACTCGACGAAGAAATTCAACGCGACGAGAACGTCTGCATCATGGGCGAAGAAGTCGCCGAATACAACGGTGCCTACAAGGTCACCGAAGGTCTCTGGGCCAAACACGGCGACAAGCGCGTGATCGACACGCCTATCTCCGAAGCCGCATTCTCTGGCCTCGCCATTGGTGCATCGATGCTCGGCATACGTCCGGTCATCGAGATGATGTTCATGTCGTTCAGCTACGTTGCGATCGACCAACTTTTTAACAATGCATCCTTCTGCCGCTACATGTCGGGTGGCTTGATGAATGTGCCCATCGTCATCCGTGGCCCTGCCAATGGCGGCACCAATGTCGGCGCGACGCACTCGCACACTCCGGAGAACATGGTGGCCAACCACCCCGGGTTGAAGGTTGTCTGCCCGTCCAACGCCTACGATGCGAAGGGACTCATGAAAGCGGCCATCCGCGACAATGACCCAGTGTTTGTCATGGAAAACACCCTGCTCTACGGAGAAAAGTGGGAAGTCCCCGAAGAAGAATACATCGTCGAACTCGGCGTGGCGAACATCCTCAAAGAAGGCACTGACATGACCATCATATCCCATGGTCGTTGCGCAATGCTCTCCTTACAGGCTGCCAAGACCATGGAAGCACAGCACGGCATCAGCGTCGAAGTCGTGGATCTCCGCTCGATCCGTCCACTCGACGAAGAGACGATCCTCAACTCGGTCAAGAAGACTGGCCGCGCGCTGCTGGTCGAAGAGAACAAGCCATACTGTGGTGTGGACGCTCAAATCTCGCACTTGATTCAGCTCAAAGCCTTCGACTATCTCGATGCACCCGTGCACCGCGTGTCTTCGATCGATGCTCCAACGATCTACGCCAAGCCGCTCGAAGACTGGCAGATCCCCAACCAAGAGCGCATCATTGCAATGGCAATGAAACTAATGGCTTAATTGTTCTTTCATCGCCCTAAAGGGCACCCGCTGCAGTCACCCCTTCGGGACAAACCGCAGGCGCTTTACCATCTCCGCGCTATTCGCGCTCCGTCTTAATCTAAATTTTTTCCTAATTTTTAATTCTCAAACTTATGGCTACTCTAATTGATATGCCCAAACTCAGCGACACCATGACGGTGGGCACGCTGGTCCGCTGGCTTAAAAACGAAGGTGACGCAGTCACCAACGGTGACATGATCGCTGAAATCGAAACCGACAAGGCGACCATGGAGGTCGAATGCTTCGACGAAGGCATCTTGATCAAACACTATTGCGGCGAAGGCGACGAAGTCGCTGTCGGCGATCCAATCGCTGCCATCGGCGAAGCTGGTGAAACAGCGCCCGCAGCCACTCATTCGGCTCCCGTGGCCGCGGCGGCACCAGCAGCCGTGGTTGCCGCCCCAACTGCTACCGCACCAGCGCCTGTCGTTGCCGCACCTGCGCCTCCAGCGCCAGTAGCGCCAGTTGCCACCACAGGCGCACGCATCAAAGCCTCGCCATTGGCCAAGAAGATCGCAGCCGAAAAGGGCGTCGACCTTGCAACGATCCAAGGCTCTGGCCCAGGCGGACGCATCCTCAAGGAAGACGTGCTCAACGCGAACTCAGCGCCCGCAGCTCCAGCAGCCAGCGCTTCAGTCGCCGCGCCTGCCGCGCCTGCAGCGACACTTGAAGAGCTTGTGATCCCAGTCTCCAACATGCGTAAGAGCATCGGCAAGGCACTAGTCGCATCCAAAACACAGGCACCACACTTCTACCTACAGATTGAAGTCAATGGCGCGCCGCTGGCCCAGCTCCGCGCAGAACTCAACAGCAAGCTCGCAGACCTTCCACCCGAACAGGGTGGCGCGAAGTTCTCCGTCAACGACCTCACTCTTAAGGCAGCAGCCGAAGCGGTGCGCCGCGTCCCTGCGATCAATCGCTCATGGGAAGGTGACACCATCAAGCAACACGCCAACGTGCACCTCGCATTCGGCGTCGCGATCGATGACGGCCTCGTCACTCCAGTGATCCGTAACGCCGAGACCAAGGGTCTGCGCGAGATCGGCGCAGAAGCGAAGGTTCTGATTAAAAAGGCACGCGCCAAGAAGCTCACTCCCAACGAGATGAGCGGCTCGACCTTGACGGTGACCAACCTCGGCATGTTCGGCATCTCCGACTTCTACGGCATCATCAACCCGAACAATGCTGCGATTCTCAGCATCGGTGCGACGATCAAGAAGCCCGTGGTCAATGAGCACGACGAAATCGTGGTCGGCCAAGTGATGAAGATCGGCCTCTCCGGCGATCACCGCACCATCGACGGCGCCGTCGGCGCACAGTACCTGCAAGCGCTCAAGGAAATCCTTGAGACGCCCGCAATGATGCTGGTGTAGGTCAGAGGACAGAGAACAGCAGCCAGAGTGCTAATTGCTAATTTAAACAACAGCCCGCGAGTGATCGCGGGCTTTTTTATGGTCCCTCGTCAATTCGCGTGAAATGGCCGCATCGGCAGTGACTCTCTGAGATGGAGTGACGTTCGACTCTGTTGTGGCACGGGCTTCTCGAAGAGTGCCTGTTTTGCCTGGTCGAGGGCATGCTCGCCTGCAAGCAGGAGAAGTATGCACCACAACTTATAATAAGCCATGCCCGCTTAGTGCCGTGATGATCGATGGTTCCCCGGTAAATGACGATCAACCTTATTTATGCCTGCGCTGGAGCGCATGAAAGGTAGAGGCCGTGCTTGGAGATTATCTCAAAATTGCAATACCACGAGTTTTCCATCCGCTCTCGCTAGAACTGGCGGGACCTCGTGCCGATGCCCGCGCGTTTCCTTGGCCAGTTTTTATCGCAATAAAAAGGCTATCTCGGTCCAACTGCGGACGCCGAGGACGGCATCCCTCGACCAAAAAATGAACCACTCGCCGGTGGAATTCGCTTCTTGAGCCCGTCTGCTGGTCGCAGGCTGAGCAGAGCCGATGCCCGATTGCACCGCGCCAACAAGACCGACGGCATCGCACAATCACGAACTCTAAAAAATGTTCCACAAAGAATGTTCCACAGAATTAAAATCGAGACCAATAGCCCGAAAACCCAGACTAGCAAAGGCATTCAAGTGTTCCACGGAAATTGTTCCACAGCCCCACGTAAAACAAGGAGTGACAGCACACAGCTGATTCCTTCAGCTAGAAACCATGACACACGCTCCACTGCCACTGCCTAAAACAGATCCACTCATCTCTGTTCAAGTCTCCGTCTATGCACTCGACGGATGCGTTCGCGAAGCCGTGCATGCCTATCTCGATGCACTCGACGCAACGGGCATTGATCGCGACACTGGCACGATGTCGACCGTGGTCTGGGGCGAAGCCACTGCGGTCTGGCCAGCACTTCAAACCGCCTACGAGGCGGTGGCCGCCGAACACAGCGTGATCGTCAATACCGTGATGAGCAACGCCGCGCCACTCCCCGCTCGCGCAGCAGGGAGACGCTAATGCTGCCAACACGTTGCGTTTTAAATAGTTTGCGACCATTATCCAACGCATGCCGATGCCGCCCGACTACTCGATCATCATTCCCGCCTTCAATGAAGCGGCTGAACTGCCGGCGACGCTTGACGCGATACGCGCGGCGATGGCCGCGCAGCGACTCACTGGCGAGTGTATCGTAGTCGATAACAACTCCACCGACACCACCGCTGCGATTGCGACTGCAGCAGGCGTTGATCTAGTCGTCTTCGAACCGATCAATCAAATCGCCCGCGCGCGCAATACTGGCGCGCAAGCCAGCCGTGGGCAGTACCTGGTTTTTGTCGATGCCGACACGCGTATCTCCGCCGAACTCTTAGCCGAAGCGCTGCGTCACCTCGCAACTGGCAACTGCGGCGGCGGCGCCATCATCGAATTTGAAAACATTGAGCAGGTCGGAGTGGTTGGCCGCTTGGGGATCGCCGCATGGAAGCGGATTTCAATCTTCACTCGCACCGCCGCGGGCAGCTTTTTCTTTTGCCGGCGCGATGCCTTTGAGGACGTCGGCGGGTTTGATCAAAAACTCTACGCAAGTGAAGAAGTGCGGCTATCACGGCACCTGCGCAAATGGGGCCGAGCACATGGCTTGAGCTTTACCATTATCACCCAATCCGCCGCACGTACCTCGGCGCGCAAATTCCACTGGTATAGCGGCCCAAAGATGCTCGGCTGGGTCTTTTTTATGATGCTGGTGCCGATTGCAGTGCGCTC
>DJBY01000077.1:7235-16848 GCA_002430605.1 Opitutia bacterium UBA5964
GGGGAGACTCGAGAGCTGAGACTTGAGAGCTGAGACTTGAGAGCTGAGGTTTGAGAGCTTGAGCGCTTACCTTCACTGCTGCGAGATTCCTGGCAGACCTCCATCCTAATTATCAACCAATGCCCACAGTCCACCATTCAACCGATCATGCACGCTTCGAAATCATCATCGGCAATGCCACAGCGGTGCTGGAATACACTCGATCCGGCACCTTAATGACGATTCACCACACCTACGTGCCGGTGGAACTACGCGGGCAAAACATCGCAGGGCTGCTGGCGAAAGCTGCGTTCGACAGCGCGCGCGCCGAGCAGCTGCAGGTGGTGCCGCAATGCTCCTACATCGCCAGCTATGCCAAACGGTTTCCCGCAGCTGGCGCACTGGTTGTTTAAGGACGAGTCAATGCGTAACGAAACCAGCGTAGCGGTTTCGACCTCGGTGGTTCGATAGCCGAGATGGCTTCGCCAATTCGCGATAAGCGATGCGAACGAAGACACCGATCAGCGTAGCGAGCGGTTTTATCCCGCGATTTGTCCTAGTGGATGTGTTTGCCTGGCGTAAAGCCAGTCGCTACGGGAGAAGAATCAATTGTAGCAAGCGAGCTTATCCCGTTATGATGCCCTTAGGAGCGATCCGATTCCTGGCGTACAGCCAGTCTCACTGATCAATGTATAGACACTTTATCAGCCCCCCGTCCGACGACGGAGGCCACACGAACTCTTGAAACTGAAGCGCATTCATCTATGCTGTGTTCTATGCTCAACCCCGCCGCTCTAATTTTATTCCTCCTCCCCGCTCTGCTGCTGGCCGAAAGCTCGGTATGGAAAGTCTCCAAAGGCGAGCAATCGCTCTACATCGGCGGCACCTGCCATGTCCTGCGCCCCTCCGATTATCCACTTCCGGCAGAGTTCGACTCCGCCTATGCCGCCTCAGACACGCTGGTGTTTGAAATCGATCCAGCCGCAGCCCAACAACCGGCCTTTGCGATGCAACTGCTAGCCAAAGCGAGCTACACCGACGGACGCACGCTCAAGACGGTGCTCTCGGCGGAGGTGTATCAGGCACTTGCCGCTCAAGCTGCAAAAAGCGGCCTGCCGATCGAGATGCTCAACGGCATCAAGCCTGGGATGGTGGTGATGATGCTGATGATGCAGGAGCTGAGCAAAGCCGGCGTCTCGCAAGAAGGCGTCGACATGCATTATTATGTGCTTGGATTAAAAGATAAGAAACGAGTGCAGTCCCTAGAGACGCCGGATTTTCAAATCGATCTGATCACTTCAATGGGCGAAGGCCTGGAAGATGAATTGGTGCTCTACTTACTCAAAGATCTCGCGCACGTGAAGGAACTATTTGATGAGCTCATCGGCGCATGGCGAGCGGGCGATTTAGCTGAGATCGAAGCCCTATTCATCTCAGAGATGCGCAACTATCCGCAGCTCTACGCAAAGATGCTAGCGGATCGTAATCACCGCTGGATTCCGCAAATCGAAGCCTATTTGCAAAGTCCTGAAATCGAATTCGTGCTGGTCGGCGTCGCGCATGCGGTGGGTAAAGATGGACTCCTCCAGCTACTGAAAGACCAAGGCTACAGTGTTGAGTCAGTAAAAATGAGTAGCCAGAAGGCAGCGATCAGAAGCCAGAACTGAGTGTCGGCGACTCGCCCTCGTTTGCATCAACAACGTCTCAACGTGGGCGGGTCGCCCACACTCCTATAACTGTCGGTCATGCGAACAGCCCCTACAGCTGCACACAAAAAGGGCGCCCCGCCATCACAGCAAAATCGCCCCAAACAAAAACTCTATCAGGCGGAAAGTAGAACTAAGCAGCGCTCAGGATTCGTAAACCGCAGAGAACGGCCAATGATTTATCCCACAAGATCCCTCCCACATGGCATTGAAAATTCATGCGCTAACATGTTTCATTCCGTTTCGACCAACAGCTGACGAAGGTCACTGACCTCAGTCGCAACCACTGCCTCGGGGCGCTGCGCCTGCGATGGAAAATAAACAAAATGCGCGCCCACATGCAGCGCCGCCACGTGATCGGCATTCGCATCGCCAATAAATAGCGTACGATGCGCGGGCGTGTCGGTCTCAGCAAGAATACGCGCCATGCTCTCGGGCTTGCCTGGCGGCGAACCGATGATCACGTCAAACAGCTCGGTGCCGCCAGCCGAAGCTAGCATCTCCTCCAATGGCACCTGTGGGACCCCAGATAACACATAGCGCGGAATTTCCGCAGCATAACAGGCTTGCACAAATTCCCGCGAGCCTAGGCGCCACTGTGCAGACGCACACCGCGGTTCACATATATTAGTGAAGCGCGCGACCTCTGCATCCAGAAACGCCGCATCCGGGTTAATCTGCAGCAGCTCACGATAAAAATGCTCGATATGATGGGTGCGGCTTTTACCAAAGCCTGCCATCACCATTGCCATAAACGGTTCGCTCAGCTCCGCATGCGCCTCTGGCACCCAACTGCGAAAGGCCTCGATTTTCGCTGCCATAGTATCTAGCAGCACCCCATCACAATCAAATATGACCAAATCGATCGAATGCACCGAACCTGCTAGTTTTAAATTCATCCGCTTTTTTTGCCCACCTTTCTGCAGTCTGACAAATCCCGTCTCCGTTTTTTTTGCTTTAACCCGCCGCCACAGCCATTAGCCATTACTTAGCAGCGATCATTCACCTTTTTATCATGACACTTTTTCAAGCCACACTTTACACAGGACTCTTTCTTCTGGTCTTCGGCGGCCACTTTTTTTGGCACGGGATGAAAACTGCCAAGAGCACGCAGGCCTTTCCACGTTCACAAGCAGCCGCCGTTATCCTGCTCGGCGCCGCCGCCGCGTGGTTTCTCTACAAAGTGCTGCACCTTGGCCCTGCCGACTTCGGCCAATACAAGAACATCCTCTTCCTGGTCTTTCTCGTCACCGCCATCGGCTCGTTCTACTATGTGCCTGACTTTCTCGCCGTGCGCGGACTCGCGGCATTGACACTCATGACCGCGGGCGTGCTGCTCGATGCGGCCTACATGCAGCTGCCGCAAGCGCGCCTGCTGCTCGTCACCTTTGTGTATGTCGCAATTGTCGTGGCACTGATCCTGGGTGCGAATCCGTATAAATTGCGCGATTTCTTCGACTGGCTCTACAAAGCAGAGAGCCGCCCTAAGCGCTTCGGTGGCGCATTTGCTGCATACGGGCTCTTGCTAATCGGCGTTGCATTCACATACTAAACCACGTGGACAACAACATTCCTCAGACTGGCCTCCTGATCATTGTCTCTGGCCCTGCTGGCAGTGGCAAAACAACACTCTGCGAGCGTATGCTCGCCGAAGTGCCAGAGCTCTGGCGCGTCGTCACCTCGACCACCCGCCAGCCGCGCGCCGGTGAAAAAGACCACGTCGATTACTATTTCTTCGACCACGCCACCTTCGAAGCAAAAATCGCGGCTGGGCATTTCTACGAACACGCCCAGGTGCACAGTAACATTTACGGCACGCTCAAAAGCGAGGTGCAGGACAAACTCGCCGCTGGCACCGACCTGCTGCTCAACATCGACGTGCAAGGCGCCGCGCAAATGCGCCAGACCGCGCAAACCGATCCGCTACTCAAAGGCCACGTCGTCAGCGTCTTTATCATGCCTCGCACGCTCGAAGAGCTGGAGCAACGCCTTCGTGGCCGCGCCACCGACGCCGAAGACGAGATCCAACGCCGCATGCAAGTCGCCCGCGACGAGATGCAGCAACACGAACTCTACGACCACACGATACTCAGCGGCTCACGCGGCGAAGACTTCGAAGCGCTGCAAGCGATCTATTCCAACGAAAAAGCGAAATTGGCGGAATAGTCCCGCTTTTAAGATAGTTTGATATGATCCTGGCATCAAGCCAGTCGCTACAACATGTACGGCAGCAACGCGAATATCGTAGCGAGCGGGTCGATCTCGCGATTCTGTCGGGGTTGGGCGATTCTGTTGGGGAGGGTCGACCTCCGTGTCGACCGCAAGCAGTTTAGAAATCACATAAAAATCCAAGATTCTCTGTCGGCTGTTAGTCATGCCAGCCACCCCCGCATCTCCCGGACGACACGGAGGTCATCCCTCCCCAGAGCCAGAAGCGAATACCGTAGCGAGCGGGTCGATCTCGCGATTGCCTCCCTTTGTATGATCCTGGCTTCAATAAGAACACCACGCCTACCACGTATACTCGACTGTATAGGTCACCGTCTGCGTGCCATCTGGTTCCACTGTGACAGGAAACTCGATCGTCTGCGCGTCAGTCTTTTCGAATTCGTGGCTCGGCGTTTGAATTTCCCAGTTGGACCAGCGGAAAAGCGGCTCCACCACATTCACGGTCACTGTCTCTTCACTGCGATTACGGATCTCCACCTCGAAGGTCTCGCGTAGCATATTGCGACTCGGGTGCTGGTAGAAATTGGTGCGGGTACGTTCGCCGACAATATCGAAGGCATTGCCTAGATAGACACGGATGGTCTCGTTCTTCGGGGTGTGATCGATCGTGTTCTCGCCGGTGAACTCTAGTTGGCCGTCGTCATCCATACGATAAAACCGCATGCGCCCCGCCGGTAGCGGCACGCCTAGGCCGTTCTCCTCTTTGTTCTCAAGCTCACGGTAAATCGCCACGTCCGGTTGCGTATTTTGCCCGTAGTTCTGGTTCGCGTTCAATCCGCCATAATAGCCCACCTTAAAGCCTTGATATACATAGAGCTTGGTGGTCTGTACATTCTCACCACGGACAAACTCGACTTGCTTCGTCTCCCGATCACGCAAGGTCGTCGCCAGCGGCAGTGAATACATATGGAACTCGTCGAACTTCTTTTCTTCGACCGCAGGTGCAGACGCGCTATCGGCCATGGCCATTGCGTAGACTTTTTCACGGCGCACATTCTGTGGCGGCTCCACCTTATTCACATCGCCCGCGATCAATTTGATTTTCGCCTCTTCAAAGGTCTTGCCGGTGTTGTTTTCAATCGAAACCCAGCCAGTGAGTGTCACCGCGTCGCCCTGTTCCGGTAGCACCAGATTGTAGTCCGACTTCCACGACATGCCATTGGTCAAGTAGCTGAGTTGGGCATCGAAGGCGGCCTTTTTATTGGAGAACAGTTTCCATGAGAGGGTTGGCTGTAGCACCGAATCGTCACCCAGACTGGGGAAGAGTGGCGTGCCAGGCAAACGCGTCTGCAGCTCGCCATCGACCTCAATGATCGGCTCCAGCATCTTTTGCTGCTGATTACCGTATTGATTCTTGGTGGTAATCATCGAAGGCGCACGGATAATTTTACCCGACTCGATCACCTCTTTGCCGTCCACCACCTTGAGGAACCGAATCGTCTGTCCTTCGAACATTTGCAGCAACCGTTGCTGATCGACGGGGTCGCCGCGATAGCTCTGCTCGACCACACTGAGCGCCACCGCGCCACTCGGATCTCGCAGAATCACCGATTCGGGCTCGAGTTGCGCGGTCACACCACTGTAACTGACATCACTGAGCCCCGCGTTCAGATCGAGCGACACGGTATCGCGCACCACGCCGAAGTTTTCGTTGTACACAGTGATCGCCGGTTGCGCGGACGCCAGAGTCGCGAAGAAAACAGTAGAGAATTGGAGTCGTATCGATTTCATCATAGCAAGGGCGCGCGAGCGCTGTGGTTTATTAGATAATTTTGGCTAAAACCGAATGAATCAAGCATCCTAGCTCTCTGATTCATTTGATTGAACCGCACATTCTAATCGAATCAGCCGGAGATTCAAGTTCGCTAGAACTTATCGGCCTTCGACCGCCTCCGCTAAATCGCAGATTAGCTCAGACATCTCCAGGAAACGCTCACGCTTAGTGTCATCCGCGATCAGGCCGAATTCCGCGAACGACAAAACCCCGCCGCGCAGAGCAATGGTAGCCTTCGAGCCTTTCAAGGCCTTCGTCAGCAGCGCCCGGCGATCGCTGTGGAAAAGACGCTCGAACCGGCCGTCATCATTGGTACGCACGTCGACCGCGGCATCAAACAACGCGTCGCCGCTCAACCAACGTTGCTTCGAGCCACTGTCACGCTGACGAAGCGTCCCCAACAAACCTGTCGCCGTGATTTGCCATGTAAATGACTCGTCGTCGACTTTGGCCTTTATGATCGTCTCAATCTGACGCGTATTTTGCAGCCCCTTGCCGGGCACCGAGATCGAAAGCTCACGCTGACGATACACACCATGCACAAATGGCTCCGCGCGAATAAACCCCGCGAGCTGTGCCGCTGGCTCGGTCAAATCAACCTGCAACTGCTGCGCGATCTGCCGATACTGACGCACAATTTTCTCTGATGACTGACGCACCATAAACCAAAACAACGCCGCCACTCCAATTGCGAGCACTACTACAAAACAGATTTCCAAAACCATTACTCATGGTTGTTAAAAACTCAGAATATATGCGAGTTCTTTTTGGACTGCTTGACGCCAAAAAAAATGCTATGACAGTACATCTATGACTCCATTCACATTTCAAGGCAAAGCCAGTCTAGTTCATATTCGTCAGGTCGAGCACCAAGACATTCCTCATCTGATCGAAATAAATAAAAAAGCCTTCCCACTAATGGCCGAAGAAAATGTCGTCTGGAGCGAGCGACAGCTACAGAACCACCTTAAGCTTTTTCCAGCGGGGCAACTCGTCGCCATCGTCGACGAACGCATCGTCGGTGCCGCCGCATCACTGATCGTAGCGACTGGCCGCGACCCTTACCGTACACATACTTACGGCGGCATCACCGACGGCGGCTACTTCCACAACCACGACCCACTAGGCGATACGCTTTACGGTGCCGATGTCTACGTCGACCCCGCCTGTCAGGGCCTCGGCATTGGTGCCGCACTCTACGAAGCCCGCCGTCGCCTATGTAAAGAACTCAACCTGCGCCGGATTCTCGCGGGTGGGCGTATCTCCAGTTACGCCAAGCATGCCAAAGAATACAGCCCTGAGGCCTACATTCAAAAGGTCAAAGATGGTGAGATCAGAGACCAAGTCCTGAGCTTCCAGCTCAAGCAAGGCTTCATCGTGCGCGGCATCTTGCGCAACTATATCGTCGACCCCATGAGCCACAATTTAGCCAGCTTGATCGAGTGGCTCAATCCAGACTACACCCCCACAGAACGCTCCTCCAAAGTCCGCATCGCCTGTGTGCAATATCAGGTCCGTAAGATCGCAACCTTCGAGGACTTTGCCAATCAAGTGGAATACTTCGTCGAAACCGCCGCCGACTATCGCGCCGATTTTGTGCTTTTTCCCGAGTTTTTCTCGGTGCAACTGCTCTCGGTAATCGAGCCACTCTCGGCCCCCGAAGGCATCCGGAAACTGGCGAAGGATTTCACTGAGCCCTTCATCCAACTCATGTCGCGCCTATCCAAGCAATATGGGGTCTACATCATCGGCGGCAGTCACCCCATCGCTGAAGACGACAAGCTCTACAACAAGTGCCTTATCTTCGATCCAGACGGTCGCTATCTCGCACAACCGAAGCTGCACATCACCCCAGCCGAACAGCGCCACTGGGGCATCTCCGGCGGACACGAACTCGTCATCCTGCACACTCCAAAGGCCAAGATCGCCGTGCAAATTTGCTACGACGTTGAGTTCCCCGAAGCCTCCCGCTACCTGGCCGACCAAGGCGTCGAAATCCTGTTCGTGCCTTATTGCACCGACGACCGCCATGGCCAACTACGTGTGCGCTACTGCGCTCAAGCCCGCGCCATTGAAAATCAAATCTTTGTCGCGACCGCCGGTATCATCGGCAACCTACCCAGTGTGCCAGCGATGGACATTCACTACGGCCAAGCCGCGGTCTTTACGCCCTCCGACTTCGAGTTTGCCCGCGATGGCATCCAAGCCATCGCCGATTCCAATGTCGAAACACTACTCGTCACCGACATCGACACCGAAGACCTCTATCGCTGTCGTGCCAACGGCTCCGTCACTCCGCGGCTTGATCGCCGCACCGACCTCTTCGAGCTTCAAGTCCACCTAAAGAACCTCGATACCTGCAACGAATTGACCGACGCCCCGGGAATCAATCTCCCAAAATAGAAGAGTACGGCGATTTCAATCACCCAAGTATCCAAACAACATTTGGCTGGAGAGAAATCGGACAGTCAGTAAAGTCGATCCATACGCTTAGTTTCCCGATAAAGGAACTCTCGGCCCACTCAACCATGAAAACATTGTCCCGCCTCACAATTGCCGCCCTGGTCCTGTTTCTCCTCAGCGGTTGCTCGACTCCCAGCCAGCGAATCGATGCGAGCGGGGCACAGTTCAACCGCTACAGCGCCGTCGAAAAACGCCTCATCCGCAGCGGTCAGATCGCAGTCGGATTCGACGAAGACCAGGTTCGTATGGCACTCGGCGAACCTAGCCACATCAAGTCCGACACGAACTCGAACGGCACCCGCTACATTTGGGAATACCACGCACTGCAGCCCGATTATAATATCTTTAACTCCGTCAGCGTCAGCACTCGCGGTGGCGGTGTCGGCGCAGGCATTGGCGTCGGCGGCACCCCCACTCGTAGTAAATTAACAAAGCGTATTGTCTTTGAGCGCAGTAACCAAAGAGTTTCCGACTTCCAGTCATTCGAATAATTCAGACATGTCCACCGCACGCAGATACACACAAGCCGACTTCCGCACACAACTCAGCTGGTCCGATCTCGACCCTGACTATCTACGCCAACTCGTCGGTCTCGCTAAAATCGAGGACCTCGCCGGAGCCGGCCTCGCCGTCCGCCCTGAGCGACTCGGCGATGTGACCACCGCGCTGATGCCAGAAGGCGCAATCGGCACCGCCCAACTCACCGCTCGCGAGCCGATGGTGGTCTGCGGCCTCGGCCTCGTGCAACTCGCACTGAACTCCTACGGCGAAGGCTGCAGCTTCGAAGCACACGTGCAAGACGGCGGCCGCGTCGTCGCCGGCGATTCACTCGGCACACTCACAGGCCCCTCTGGCCCACTGCTGCAAGCCGAGCGCATTATTCTCAACTTTCTCCAGCACCTAGCCGGCATCGCCACCGAAACACGTGCCTACGCCGATGCACTCAGCCAGAGCGACACTGTGCTACTCGATACACGCAAGACACTGCCCGGCTACCGCGTGCTGCAAAAATACGCCTTCGCATGCGGTGGCGGCTACAACCACCGCATCGGCCTGTTCGACCGCGTGATGCTCAAGGACAACCACCTCGCTGTGGCCGGAGCCACCGGCGGCGACCGACTCACCGAAACTGTCAGCCTCGCCCGCAGCACCTGCGCAGGCCTAGCGATCGAAGTCGAAGTCGACACGCTGGAGCAAATCCCACCCGTGCTGGAAGCGGGTGCCGACATCATCCTACTTGATAATTTCTCGAATGAAGACCTAAAGGCCGCCATCGAATTGATCGGCGACCGCGCCTGCAGCGAAGCCAGCGGCGGCATCCAACTCGACACCTTAGCGAGCCTCGGCACACTGGGACTCGATTTCATCTCCACTGGGGCCCCCGTGCACCAAAGCACTTGGAAGGATATCGGCCTCGACTGGCAATAGTTGTGGACTCACTCTCAACTATTCTTAAGAACGT
>DJBY01000050.1:0-3589 GCA_002430605.1 Opitutia bacterium UBA5964
TATGCCGTACAACGTCGCTTACTTTCTGACTGAACAAGCTGCTCAGCATCCTCATGCAGCTGCGGTGCGTGCGCCGGTCGGGCGTGAGACTGATGGCGCGATCCGCTATGTCGAACGTAGCTTCTCGCAGCTGGATGCGGAGGCGTCAGCGACGGCGCATTACTTTGCTGCGCGCGGGATTGTGCGCGGCACGCGTGTGCTGCTGATGGTCAAGCCGGGGTTGGATTTGATTCGTATTGTGTTTGCGCTGTTTCGTATGGGGGCAGTGCCGATCGTGATCGATCCCGGCATGGGCTTGAGGCGCTTCTTGCGGTGTGTGCGGCATTCGCAGCCGGAGGCGGTGGTCGGTATCCCCGCAGCGATCTGGGTAGCGCGGCTGTTTCGGCCGAGTTTTCGCGGAGTGTCGGTCAAGCTCTCGGTCGGTTCTGGATTCGAGAAAAAAATCGCTCAATATAACGCGCAGGGCAATTTGCCGGTGGTGGATTCTGCGGAGGACGAATTGGCCGCAGTCTTGTTTACCTCTGGTTCGACCGGACCGGCGAAGGGTGTGTGCTACGCGCATGGCATGTTTGTCGCGCAGGTGGAGGCGATTCGTGCGCAATATGGCATCGAGCCTGGCGAGGTGGATTTGCCGATGTTGCCCGTGTTCGCCTTGTTTAATCCGGCGCTGGGGATGTGCACCGTGGTGCCAGAGATGAACCCAAGCCGGCCTGCGACGGTCGATCCGGAAAAGATCGTGCGGGCGATTCAGCAGAACTCGGTGACCAATAGTTTTGGTTCGCCAGCATTGTGGATCAAGATTGCGCGTTACTGTGAGGCGCATGCAGTGACGCTGCCGAGTGTGCGACGTATTTTAATGGCGGGCGCGCCTGTCCCGCCTGCGCTGATGCGGCAGATGGCGGCGATCATTCCCAATGGTCAAATCCACACGCCATACGGTGCGACTGAAGCCTTACCTGTCAGCTCGATCGCATCGACGGAGGTGTTGCGCGAAACCGCGCTGCGCACTGCGCTAGGGGATGGCACCTGTGTGGGTAGCCCGTTACCAGGAGTGGATGTGCGAATTATTGAGCCAGTTGCTGGGCCGATTGCAACGCTTGGAGAAGTCGTGGAATTACCCGTTGAAATGATTGGCGAAATTATTGTGCGCGGGCCGTCGGTCACGCGTGGCTACGATAAACGTCCAGATGCGGATGCAGATTCAAAGATTGCCGATGGTGAGCGCCATTGGCACCGCATGGGCGATCTCGGCTGGATTAGCGAGGCCGGATGCCTATGGTTTTGTGGCCGGAAGATCGAGCACGTACGGACTGCCGAGGGGCCGCTCTATACGGATTGCTGCGAGGCGATTTTTAATGCACACCCACAAGTGTTTCGCTCGGCGTTGATTGATGTCGGCGGGGGACGTCCCGCGATCGTAATCGAGCCAGAGGCAGGGCACTTTCCGGCGGGCGATTCGGCGCGGACGGAGTTCATCGAGAGCCTGCGTGAGATCGCGCAGCACCATGCCATGACGAGTGGTATTGACAGGTTCTTTTTTGAGAAATCGTTTCCAGTGGATGTGCGGCATAATGCGAAGATTCACCGTTTGTCGCTTGCGAGGAAGTTCGCAGGTGCGTAGGTCTGCCCGTGTATGAAGATTTTGGTGACAGGTGGCGGCGGCTTTGTGGGTGGTTATGTGATTGAGCGCTTATTGGCGCGCGGCTACACCGTGCGTTCTATCGGTCGATCGCCACAACCGCAGTTGGAAGCGCAAGGCGTGGAGGTCGTGTGTGGCGATCTTACGGATGCATCGGCGGTGATCGCTGCATGCGAGGGTGTGGATGCGGTGTTTCACGTGGCGGCACGAGCGGGCGTTTGGGGCAGTTGGGAGTGTTATTATCAGCCCAATGTTGTTGGCACGCGTAATGTCGTGGCGGCGTGTCGCGAGCAGGGCGTCGGTCGTTTGATCTACACCAGTACGCCCAGTGTGGTGTTTAATGGTGAGTCGATCCGCGGCGGCGATGAATCGCTGCCGTACGGGCAAAATTGGCTGTGCCATTACGCGCAGACGAAGGCGATTGCCGAGGAAGAGGCGTTGGCTGCGAATTCGGAGTCGTTGAAGATTGTCGCCTTGCGGCCGCATCTAATCTTCGGGCCAGGCGATCCACATCTCTTGCCGCGTGTGATTGAGAGTGTGCAAGCGGGTCGTTTAAAAATCGTCGGCGATGGGCGCAGTCGCGTGGATGTGTCGTATGTAGGCAATGTGGCCGACGCGCATTTGAATGCGTTCGATGCCTTAGCGGCAGGCAAGGGCGCAGGGCAGGCGTATTTTATTTCACAGGGAGAATCGGTCGAGCTGTGGCCGTGGCTGAATTCGATTTTGGAGGGCTTAGGCCATGCGCCGGTGACGACCAAAATTCCATTACCTGTGGCGTATGCTGTGGGTGCTCTGTGTGAGGGGCTGTGGAAAGTGCTCGGCCGTCCGGATGAGCCGCCAATCACTCGTTTTGTCGCGGTGGAGTTGGCTAAAGATCACTATTTCGACATCAGCGCAGCACGGCGAGATTTAGGCTATTTAGCTGAAACGCCAATGCTAGAGGCGCTGAATCAGACGATATTCGATTTGAAAAAACGTGGTTTTTAAATGTGATTTAGCAATAATCCTTATTGACGATCGAGCTGCTGATCCGTGGATTCATCGGGTGAGTGTTGCGAGCCTAGACAGTTTAACAGTGTTGCTTTTGGTCATGTGTGTGGTGCTTGTTGGGGGCATTGTATTCTTGGCGGGCTTGTTGTTGCGCAAACCCAAGCCAGTGCTCATTGCCCCGCCAGTGACAAAAGAGGAGCCAGTGATGGCAGAGGCCTCTCGGATTGATCCGGCTTCGAATACCTTGTTTGCTACGCTTTCGCACGAATTGCGCACCCCGTTGAATGGCCTGTTGGGCGTTGCTCAGTTAATGCAAGAAGAGCTTCCGAGTGAGAATGGAGTCGCGATCGAGGGTTGTGCGCGGCACATGCTGGCAGTGATAGAAACGATGGTGAATTTATCGAAGATACAAACCGAGTGGAATGACTTGCCCGAGTATCGGGAGTGGGTGAATTTTTACGGTTTGATGGAGCAGATTAAGAAGGACTTGGTCTTTCGTGCTGATTTACGTGGGCTCAAGTTTGAGCTGAGCCATCAGGATAAGTCTTTGCGCCTGCGCGGCGATGGCGATCATCTGCGGGCGATCATCGAGAATGCTCTGTTAGGCTCGATTGAGAGTGTATCTTTAGTTAACATCCCGACCCAGAAAAAGGTGTTGCAGGTCTCGTGGCGGACGGATGGAGGAGATGTTAAGATTGAAATCGTGAATCCTTCTGAGGAGGCTTCCCAGGAGCGCCAGCAAGAGATACAGAAAGTCTTCCTAATGACGACGGGGGCGAATCATAAGCGCATCAAGATGGAGTATTTGTATTGGGCGGTATCGACTGCGCTGCTGGAGCGTTATAACGGCGTGATGTCTGCGAACTCGGATGAGGCGGGTGGGGTGCACACGCTGTTGTCGTTCGAGATGGAGCAGATGCAAGCCTCCGCGAGTAGTGAATTGCCGGTCGGCGGCCTCCG
>DJBY01000050.1:3816-7824 GCA_002430605.1 Opitutia bacterium UBA5964
TGATCGTGGCTGAGGATGATCCGATTGCTCGCAGTTTGGTCGCAGCAGCGCTGGGGCACATGAAGCAAGATGTAATTTTTGCAACGAATGGGCAGGAGGTGCTGGATTTGGTGCAGAAATCTAAGGGCTGCGACTTGATCCTGATGGATATTGATATGCCGATTATGGATGGCGTTGCCGCGGCGCTGGCGCTGCGAGCTGGGGAAGCCGGCGAACTCGGCAAGCATGTGCCAATCGTTGCGGTGACTGCTTTCGGTGCGCTCTCGGACGAGGGGAAGTTTAAGCGGGCGGGGATGAATTACTTTCTGCCCAAGCCAGTAAATTTGAACAAACTGCGCGAAGTGCTGCTGGATGTGATCCGCAAGGAGCGTCACGTGGTGAATCCTTGAAAATGAGCAGTGTGGGCCAGTCGCCCAGGTTAGCCAATATCGATGGATACTCGGGCCAGTCGCCCTCGCACCTTTTTAAGCGCGTTGCCGTTTTGCTTCGTAGAGGCAGACGGCTGCGGCTGCGGCGACATTGAGCGAGTCGGCTCTGCCTGCCATCGAGATACGGATGCGTTCGTTTGTATGGCTAAGCCAAAAGTCGCTCAGGCCATTGCTTTCGCTGCCGAACAATAGTGCGGTGGGTTTTTTGTAGTCGATGTCCCAGTGCAGGTTCTTGGTGTCGGGAGTGGTGGCGACGGTTTGAATCTGATGTTTCGCGAGCCATTCTGACAGGTAAGCTTGTTCGGTGCAGACGATCGGCAGTGCAAAAACTAGGCCTTGCGAGGAGCGGATTGCGTTGGGGTTGTAGATATCGAGCACGCAGTCCACTAGGATCACGGCATCCGCGCCGGCACCGTCAGCACTGCGTAGGATTGCGCCAAGATTGCCAGGTTTCTCGATGCCTTCAAGCACCAGCAGTAGCGGCGCTGCAGGCAGTTCGAGTTCCTGGATCGAGTGACTTTGCTGTTTGGCGATCGCAATAATGCCGTCGGGTCCTTCGCGATAGGCGGCCTTGCTGAAGGCGTCTTCACTCATGCGTACCAGCGGGGCCCTATCGTTACGGCGGATATCATCAATAAAGGGTTGGTGCTGATCGGAGGGGAAACATTCCGGGCAATAGTAAATTGTTTCGACTTCGTAACCGGAGCCGATGGCGTGGCCGAGTTCGCGCAGGCCTTCGACTAGAAAGCGCTCTTGGCGGTCGCGGTGTTTGCGTTCGCGGAGTTTGACGAGGTTTTTGACCTGATCGTTTTGACGGCTCTGAATGTAGGATTCTTCCATATCGATTGGCACCTATAAGGGCAGGAAGTTGTGCGAAGGGAAGCTTGTTATCGATTTTAAGGTTGCAGGATGTCGCTGCATTGGGGAGGGCTTGGTATGCAACCACCGAAAAATTTTGTAACAGAGCCTTTTGAGTACCACCAAGAAGTCGAAGTAACCGTTGAGAGTTTGACTAACTTAGGGATGGGCGTCGCTCGTGTCGATGGCTGGGTGGTGATGATGCCATTCGTGATTCCTGGCGAGCGGGTGAAGGCGCGCATCTACCGCAATTTTCAAAATTATTCAGATGCAGATTTGCTCGAAGTGCTCGAAGCGTCGCCAGATCGGGTCGAGCCGCGTTGCCCGCTGTATCAGCAATGCGGTGGTTGCCAGTACCAGCACATGACCTATGCGCGTCAGTTGCAGGAGAAGACCAAGCACGTCGCAGAGTTGATGCAGAAACTCGGCGACATCGATCATCCAGTGCAGTTGTCGCACGGTTCGCCGAAAGAATATAATTATCGTTCCAAGATCACCCCCCACTATGAACGTCCTGCGAAGGATGGCTCGCAGCCGATCGGATTTTTGCAGTATGGCCGCCGTAACCAGATTCTCGATGTCGAACAGTGTCCGATTGCGACGGATGCAATTAACGCCGCGTTACCGGAAGCACGTGAAGAAGCGCGTCGTTCGGGAGGTAAGAAGCGTCGTCAGCGTGGAGGTACCATATTAATGCGTGATGTGCTTGAAGGCGTGGTGACTGATCCGCAGGAGATCGTATCCGAGCGTGTCGGCAACCATACATTCCAGTTTAAGGCTGGGGAGTTTTTCCAAAATAATCCTTTCATCCTTCCTGAGTTGGTCGAACACGTGGCACGTGAGGCATCGCTGCTGGGCGCACGCTACTTGGTGGATGCGTATTGTGGTGTCGGGCTGTTTACGCTTTCGACGTCAAAATCCTTTGAGCTGTCCGCGGGCGTTGAGATCAGTGAGCCCGCAGTTCGCTGGGCACAGGCGAATGCGACGATTAGTAATATTAAAAATGTGCGCTTCGTGATCGGTAAGGCCGAGGCGATCTTTAATGGCCTGAAGTTCCCTGCTGAGCAGACTGCGGTCGTGATTGATCCGCCGCGTAAGGGTTGCGATGCGAGCTTCCGTCTGCAATTGATGCAGTTTCGCCCGCAGCGGATCGTCTATGTGTCCTGCGATCCGGCCACACAGGCGCGTGATTTAAAAGAGTTCGTCGAGGCGGGCTACGACATCACTTTGATTCAGCCTTTCGATTTATTTCCGCATACGCGCCACATCGAGAATGTCGTGTCGTTGACACTCTCTTCGCGCCCGCCAGTGGTAGCGACTCCTAGAGCCGAACAAGATTTGGTAGACGAAATCGAAAATTAGGGTTGACGCACTCACTCTCAGGCACATTTTTCTGCCTCTTTTCCTTAAACCCGAATTTTATTTTTTTATGTCAATCGAAGTCAAAGTCCGAAAAGGCGAGCCCATTGAACGTGCGCTCCGCCGCCTCAAAAAACGCCTCGACCGCGAGGGTACGATTCACACGATCCGTGCGAATCGTTATTTCGTAAAGCCTGCTCAGGTGAAGCGTCGTAAGCGTAAGGAACTAGATTTTAACAATATGCTTCGCGTTCGTTACTCGAACATGTAAGTTTATCAGTGCGGGTGCGACAAGCGCTTGCTCTTGATTGAGTCCCGGCCCCGTGCAACGCGTGTCGGGACTTTTTTCTGCCCTATTGTTGCCATGAGTGATATTTTTGACCGTTTATCTTTATCTACCTGCTGGTGTTCCGCACGGCATACGGATGGCTATGAAATGATCGAAGAGATGGTGGGGCTAGGGTTTAAGCAGATTGAACTGAGCCATGGCATCCGTATTTCGCTGGTGCCGGGGATTCTTCAAGCGGTCGAAGAAGGACTCGTTAAGATCTCCTCGGTGCATAACTTTTGCCCATTGCCGAATAGCGTGCAGCACGCGGCGCCAAATCTCTATCAGCCTTCGACTGCTGATAAGCGGGAGATGCGGTTGTGGGATCAATACACGATGCAGACGCTTGATTTTGCGGTCAAGGTGGGGGCAAATCGAATTGTGATGCATTCTGGCAGCACCTGGTATTTCTTTGAATCTCCAGAGAAGAAGCTCGAGAAGTGGATCGAACAGGCGGATACTAAGGCCTGCGATTTGTTGGGAAATAAAGCGTTTGAGGCACCTCGCGATCGTGCGATGAAGCGCATTCGTAAGGCCTCGAAGAGCTCAATGCCACGTATTGTGAACAGTTATGAGCGTGCGATTCCTTGGGCGAAGGAGCGCGACTTGAAATTGTGCCTAGAAAATCGCGAAGGTATGGAAGAGATGCCGATCGATGCGGAGTATGCCGATTTCCTCAAAGAACTGACCGAGCCAGAGCATGTCGGCTATTGGCATGATACCGGCCATGCTCAGATCAAGCACCAGCGCGGACTGCTCGATCATCGTGAACATTTGACTGCGATGGCGGATCGGTTGACGGGATTTCATTTACATGATGTGTCGGACAGTGGGCGCGACCATCAGGTGCCGGGCACGGGCACGATTGATTTTAAGATGATTGCCGAGTTTGTCCGCCCAGAGCACACGCTGGTGCTCGAACTCAGCCCGCGATTGACAACCGAAGAAGTGCTGGCTTCCCGTGATTATATCGGTGGCGTCTTGGCTTAACCTGAGCGCCGCTTTTCTGGTGTGACAGATTCAGTGCCAGTGGGC
>DJBY01000050.1:8078-19935 GCA_002430605.1 Opitutia bacterium UBA5964
GCTTGTGTGGTTTTAATGGATTGGCATAGTATATGCAGTATTAATCATTGTAACTTAACCAAAGGAGGAAATACGATGAAGCTCATACGCTATGAATATCCGCAAATGCCTAGCGCCGGTTCATTAAATCGCCTATTTGACCTCGGGATGCCAACAGTCGAGCGTTTCGGTGGTCTAATTGACGATTTATTTGGCTCGGAGGCTAGTTTAAGCCAACCCGCAGTCGATCTCTATGAAGACGATCACAACTTCTTTGCACGCATGGAATTACCAGGCGTGAAAAAGAATGTCATCGACTTGGAACTCGAAAATGCGGTCCTGACCTGCAGTGGCAATTATTCGGAAAAGACTAAGAATACTGAAACAGACTACAGTTTTCAGCGTTCTATTTCTGTCCCAGATGGTGTTGCTCTGGATCGGGTCTCCGCTGATTGTGAGGACGGCGTTCTTACCATTAAAATGCCCAAGAAGGACGCGTCTAAATCGCGTCAAATCTTGGTCAAATAATTGAAAACCTTAGAAAGGAATTGAATCATGAGCACTACAGAACTCGATACTACAACTACAACTACGACTGAGCCGACGGCTCAAGCTCACACTTGGCGACGGCCTCGCTACGATGTGTTGGAAAGTGATGATGCGTTTGACGTCAGAGTTAGCTTACCAGGCGTCCGGCGCGAAGGGGTGAATATCTCCGTTGATGGTGATAATCTAAGCATCACAGGGACGCGCACTCACGCCGCGATTGGGCGGTGGCGTCCACTTCGGCGTGAGTTGCCGGAGGGGGATTATCGGCTAAACTTACGTTTAAACGTAGGTATTAAGGAGGCAAATATTCGCGCTCACGTCGAAGACGGGATCCTCGATCTGACACTGCCTAAAGCTGATACCTGTAAAGCGCGTAAGATTAAGGTGAATTAAGGCATCAGGCGAATGGATTCAAGGGCGGCTCTATTAGGGCTGCCTTTTTTTGGCCAGCCTCCAGTGGTGCGCTTCGGCAGGCTATTTTTAACTAAAACTGCCAGCTTTACGCTTGCTTTGCACTGGGCGGCTCGCTTTCCTCTCCGCTTTCCTAATCCATTGGAGTAGGAGAAGGTGAGGCCTTCGGCTTCATTTCGTTAAAAAACCAACCAATCAATAATCACACAAGAAACCTTCATTTCTCCCTAGGAACACTCTTAGGGCTTTGAACACATATCATGGATGTAACACCAAAAGACCTATTCGACGCAGGCGTTCACTTCGGCCACCAGCTTCGCCGCTGGAATCCAAAGTCCAAGCCATACGTTTACGCTAATATCAACGGCATCTCCATCATCGATTTGGAGCAGACTCACGCACTCCTTGAAAAAGCATATGCTTTCATCGAAGAGACCGTTGCTTCCGGCAAAGAAATCCTTTTCATCGGCACTAAGAGCCAAGCGCAAGAAATCATGCGTGAAGCTGCAACTGCTTGCCAAATGCCTTTCTGCGTAAATCGCTGGATGGGTGGAGGCCTCACCAATTTCGCAACTATCAAGAGTTCGCTCGGTAAATACCGCAAGTTCCTCCAGATGGATACAGACGGCGGTCTTGAAAAACTTCCAGGTAAGGAAGAGGCAGCTGTTCGCCGCCAAATGAGCCGTATGAACCGCAACTTCGAAGGTATGCTCAACGTGAGCGAACTTCCTGCGGCTATCTTCATCGTTGATACTAAGAACGAAGACATCGCAGTGGCTGAAGCACGTCGCCTCGGCATCCCAGTGATCGGTCTTGTTGATACAAATTCTGACCCAACAATCCTCGACTACCCGATCCCGGGCAATGACGACGCTGTTAAGTCAATCCGTATCATCGTGGAAACAATCCTCGAAGCCGTTCAAAACGGTCTCGCTCATCGTGAAGCTAAGAAGGTGCAAAAGAGCGCTCCCCTGGTTCGTGAGCAAACTTTCGAGCAGCAAGAAGACGTCGATGTGACACTTCCTGCAGGTTACGGCGAAGACGAAGCAAAGCCTGCTGCTGAGTAATCAGTTTCAGAGTGCTTCTCAAATTTTCACATTATTAAAATATAGAAACATGAGTGTTCAAATTACAGCAAAGATGGTTGGCGAGCTGCGCGAAAGCACAGGTGGTGGACTAATGAATTGTAAGAAGGCGTTGGTTGAAACTAACGGCAACTTCGAAGAGGCAGTCGCTCTCCTGCGCAAAAAAGGTGAGGCGACCGCAGCAAAGAAGGCTGGTCGTGATGCATCCGAAGGCGTTATCGAGACTTACATCCACCTCGGTGGTAAGGTCGGTGTAATGGTCGAACTAAACTGCGAAAGTGATTTCGTTGCGAAGAACGAGGATTTCAAGGCTCTCGCCCGTGATATTGCAATGCACATCGCGGCTGTAGACCCAGCCTGCATCTCTCGTGATGACATCGATCCTGCGATTATCGAGGCTGAGCGTAAAGTCGTTGAAGCGTCGGCTGAAGGTAAGCCGGAAGCAGCGATCTCTAAGATCGTTGAAGGTAAGCTTAACAGGTTCCTCGCTGAATCTTGCTTGCTAGAGCAAGCATTCGTGAAGAACCCCGATCAGACCGTTCAGGAATTGTTGACAGCTATGATCTCCAAGATGGGTGAGAACATGGTGGTTAAGCGTTTCGTGCGCTACCAGATCGGCGCTTAAGACGTCTTCGTTTTATAATATTTCAAAAAGCCCTTCGTTCTCAGAACGAAGGGCTTTTTTGTGTGTGAGTAGTTGGCAGTGTCTTGCTCGGCTGCTGATAGATTTAGTCATACCGCTCGGCGCCGTGTCATATCATTTCAGAGATCTGTTGCTCTGGACGGAAGCGCGCCATCGTTTCCACCACTACGCATGCAAATGACGGAGCATTGGACTTTTGTCGCTACGCTTGGAACCCTGCATTTCTCTACCCCACCAACCGACCCAGCACCGTCTGCAGCGCGGGTCGTATATGATCCGCCAATGCCTGGTTCGCATACGCTACCCAGTTCACCGCACTGGTCGTGTCGAGTGGACAATTCAGCGGGCTACCATCTGGGTGTTCGACGATGCAGCCGGCCTCTTCGAGAATGAGCGCACAGCATACATCGTATGGGTGGGCGCTGAGATTTTCTTCGATGTCCAGCACCCGAAACACCAGCGGGCGGATGTCTGCCACGAAGCGGTCGTGCCCACTTAAGATCTCATAGAACTGCCCGCCAGTAGAGATGTACTGATCGTTAAACACCAGTGGCGTGCCGTCACTCGATTCACCGTAGAGTTGTTCCCAAAGGAGTTCTTCGATTTGAGAGAGTAGGGTGCTGCCCGCGGGGAAGAAGCGGCAGATCGTGCCGAAGGCGTGGCGTACGTCGCTGGCTTGGCTCGGTTGTAGCTCGACTGGCGATTGCTTAAACTCGTTGCGAATGTCGAAGGTTGAGGCGTGCATGCCGCCGCCGCGTGTCGCGCTGAGTTGGTCGGCGCGCCATTGACGGGTGGTGGGAATTTCGGTCATCGCGCTCACTTCGATGTCGGCCAGTGTATTGTCGGCGCCGCGCTGTGGGGCGATGCCCGCCAGTATCCAAGCCGCGCGCTTGTCATACATGATGCCGCGCGTGCCATCGATCGGATCAATGATGCACTTGAGGGTGGTGTGTTCGAGTTTGGTCCCCAGTGGGAAGCAAAGCGTGTGTGCATCGTCCAGTCCTTCCATGATGATTTGCACCGGCCACGCTGCTGACCAGTTGTCCTCAAACCATTTAAAAATCGCTTGATCGGCAATATTATCAATTGCGTAGATCACGTCCGCCGCCGTCTCCTCGGTGATCGCCGCGAGTTGGTCGGTGCTGCGGCTCGCACGTTCCTTGAGGATGGCTTCGAGGGTCGCACGCTGCAGCGCACACAGCGATTGGCGTAGAGATTCTTTGTCGGCAGCAGAAAGTGTCATGCGGGTAGTGCGTTGTAAATTATGCGTCTTTGCAACTCTTTGGGAGCGGGTGTAAGTAGGTTCTGGTCTTGCCAAATGCGCGCATCGCGCAAGCTTAGCGGCATGGCAGATAGATATGTAGTGATTATGGCTGGTGGCCGCGGTGAACGTTTTTGGCCCGAGAGTCGCTTGGCTCGTCCCAAGCAGTTGCTGCCGATTGTCGGTGACAAGGCAATGCTGGCGCAGACCATTGACCGTCTGCATGGGCTGGTGCCTGCCAAGGATATCTTTGTGATCACTAACGCAGAGCAACGAGCTGCCGTGCTCAAAGTGTGTCCCGAGCTCGACCCTGCCAAAGTGATCGGCGAACCGATTGGCCGCGATACTGCCGCCGCTGTCGGGCTAGCGACAATTTTGGTGGCGCGCGAAAATCCGAATGCATCGTTTGCGATGCTGCCGGCCGATGCCGTGATTCACGATGGCGAGGGCTTACGTTCAACTTTAGAAACTGCGTTTGCCGCTGCCGAGGCGAATCCTGTGCTGGCGACTGTCGGGATCACTGCCGCATTTCCTGCCACTGGCTATGGCTACATTCAACAGGCCGATTCGCTCGGTGAGTTTGCCGGACGCGCTGTGTTTAATGTGAAACGCTTTGTTGAGAAACCCGACCTTGCGACCGCGCAGAGCTATCTCGATTCGGGTGACTACTTTTGGAATGCGGGTATGTTTGTATGGTCCGTCGCGGCCATCACTGCCGAGCTGGCAAAAAATACGCCGTCGCTCTGGAGCGCTTTGCAAGCTATCGACACTGGCCTAGCTGCAGGCACCGCGATCGACCCATTGCTGGAGGCGCACTATCCGAGTTTAGAGAAGATTTCGGTGGACTATGCGATCATCGAAAAAGCGGAAAACGTGGTGATGGTGGAGTCCGCTTTTGATTGGGACGACGTGGGGGAGTGGCCTGCCGTCGAGCGCCACTATCCAGCAGACGATGCGGGCAATGTGGTGCGCGGCAACGCGCACATTCAAGACTCCAGTAGCAATATAGTCTTTTCGAGAGATGACGATCACCTCGTCGCACTCCTTGGAGTTCAGGATCTGATCGTGGTAAAAACCGCCGATGCCACCCTCGTGTGCCATAAAGATAAGGCGCAGGAGATTAAGGCATTGGTCCAAGCGATCGGTGCGAAAGAGGCACTCAAGCATTTGATGTAAAATAACCTATACAGAATATGTCTTTCTTTATCTTCTCTCAGCTCTCAAGCCTCAGCTCTCAGGTCTCCCGATAATTCAATGAATTATCTAGGCATAGATTGGGGCGAGAAGCGAATCGGACTCGCGCATGCCGACGAGGTCGGTATCGCCGTGCCGTTGCCAGCTGCTGTAGCTGCGACGAAAAAGGCGCGCTTCCAGCATATTGAAGCGATGATCAAGACACGTCGCATCCATGAGATCGTTTGCGGCTATCCGTTGAACATGAATGGCTCGGTCGGTTTCAAAGCGAAGGAGGTCGATGTGTTTATTGGCGAAATCGAAAAGCGCTTTGGCTTGCCCGTGCACCGGATCGACGAGCGGCTATCGAGTCACTCGGTCGAGCAGGGCTTGAAGGATCAAAAAAAGAAGATCGACCGCCGCAGCGGTGAGATTGATTCCCGGGCAGCAGCATTAATTCTGCAGGATTTTATCGAAGAAAAAGCGATGAATGCACCGATCCCATTCCCCGAAGAAGAGGGCTTTTAGGTGATCCTGCGACTGTGTTTGAGTCGGTGAGAGGTCTCGGAGCATTCATGGTAGTAAAAAACGCCAATTTCTCTGAATTCCTGTCTTGACCCATTGGCGGAGGGGTGGGCATCGTACGCCCTTCGATTATGCGGGTATAGTTTAGAGGTAAAACATCTGCCTTCCACGCAGAGGTCGTCGGTTCGATTCCGTCTACCCGCACCATCGTTTACTATTAAAAAGCCAGCATTTGTTTGCTGGCTTTTTGTCGTTTAGATCCTGGGTTTGAGGATGAGCACACCGTCGTGGGCTTCGGCAATTTCACGCATAATGTTGGCGAAGCGGGCATTGCCTTGCGGGGCTCCGATTTGGAAGGGGTTGATTAGGGTAGGAAAGCCGATCGCGCTGATCGAGGCTGGGCGTTTACCAGTGGTCGGATCGCGTGGGTTAAGCCGGTCTAGTTTGAGCAGAAAGCTTTGAGTCGAGCCGCGGAAGTCGTCGCCGATCACATACAGGCTCATGCTGTCGTTGGGCGTGGTGATTTGCTTGAGGTCGAGGAACGCTTTGCGCACGCCGGGTTCAGGGTCGCTAACGCTGAGGAGCGGGTAGTTGAGCACCGCGCGTAAGGCTTGATTGCGTAAGCCAGGAGTATCGGGTAGCCAAAAGCCTCGGCGGTCACGAAGCATGTAGTTGCCGCTGGTATCGATGAATTGAATACTTTTCACCTTTGGTAGGCTGTCTAGGAGTTCGGTGATTTGCTCAATGACGCCGAAGTGGAGCTGATTGGTGATCTGGTTGCGCATGCTACCCGAGGTATCGATGATGAAGGCGACGTGCGTGGCATCGGCGGGCAGGCCGATGGGGGGGAGGTCCTCGTGCTTAAAGCTTTGAATGAGTCGTGTTGCTTCGGCGACGGCTTGCTGGCTGGTGCTGAGGTTGGCTTGTTTACTATCGAATTCTTGTTGAAGGTCGGCGAGCGTGGTCTCCAATGCTTGAATGATCGATTGTATGCGCTGCCGCTCTTGCTCGGTTTGCTTGCTGGTGATGGAGGCTTCGAGGAGGGCAGCTTTGTTGGCGACGTCTGCTTCGAGTTGAGCGAGTTGCGCTCGCATGGCTTGTAAGGTGGGATCGTCAATTTCGCTTTCGACGCCGGCCTTTCCGGAGCCGATTGATAGAATGAACAACAACAGAATCGCACCGAAGCCACAGCAAAGGCAGTCTAGGAAGGAGAGGCTGAATACCTCCATCTGTCTTCGTTTTATCATTAATTAAAGATTAGCTATTAGTTATTGCCTCTTTAGAGGCTGGGCCAATCGTTGTCGGGGATGAGGGTGATGCCGTTGGTGCGGCCACTGAGTTGCCAGAAAAGGCCCGCGGCAGAGGGATCGCCTTCGAATGGGAAGAGGATCGCGTTGAAGGGGTAGTTCGGGCGAGCCAGCATCGCGCCTTTGAAGAGTTGCACGCGGTCAGCCTCGGAGAGGCTTCGATGACTGGGGTTGGGCGCGCTCGGCAAACCATCGCTGATTAATAGGAGACTACTAGGCCGCTCTTTGAGACTGTCGACGGTGCGCAAGGCTGTAGATAGGTCGGCGCCGCCGGAGGCTTCGAGTGCGTCGAGTCGCTCGAGTGTGGTGAGTAGGGCGCTATTGTCGTAAGGGTCGATGTAGGGGCTTGCGGCGCTGCCGGATACCGCCGAAGTGGCTTCATTCATCTGCAAGATCGCGACTTTGGTGCCCTTTGGTATCGCGGCGATCACGGCGCGCACCGCGGCTTTGGCGCGCAGCCATTTTTCGGCGCTGGCCCCGCCGCCAGTACGGATGATTTCGAGGGCGCTCTTAGCATCTACGGCCAGCATACTACCTGAGTTTTCGAGTAGAATAATTGCACGTGGCCCCCTTAGGCGCAGCCCGGATAAGTAGCTCTGGTCGGCGGATGGCCGATCGAGTCCTGCCACGGCATCGACGGTTTCAGTTCTGCTATCGAGCGTGGCAAGTGCCTCGGTTTGATCCTCGATGGCTTTGGCGAGTCGCTCTTGCTCGGCGGCAAGTTGAGCAACACTGCTAGCATTGGGATCAGGTTGCGGATCGAGTGCGGCAATGTCTTTCTCTAGAGATTTTTGTTTGGCCTCAGCGGCCTCGATCGCTTGTTGCAGAGTCTCTTCAGCGGCGAGTGATTGCGTGGCGTCATCCTGCGACTGAACGATTTGACTCTTCGCCGTCAGAATGAAAAGCAACAATACGGCACCGAAACCGCAACAGATGCAGTCGATAAAAGACAGTGCGGAGCTTTGTGCTTCTCGGCGTTTCATCGATGCAATGTCTAACTAATAAGTGGGCCTAACCCTAGTTGAGAGTGGTGCCGTCTTCTAAGGGCGGCACGTCGGGGGTATTTTCGATCTTAATCTCGCTTTCGCCGTCCGCTTCGTCGCGGTCATAGAGTTTATCGATGATTTGTTCACGGCAGAAGGTTTGGACGCGGAGAATCAGGCCTTCCTGTCCGCTTTGCAGTAGGTGGATCAGGAGCATCAGGACGATGCTGATGATCAGAGCGACGAGGGTCGAGTTGAAGGCGACGCCGAGCGCATTGGTGACGCCGGAGATATCGCCTTGCAGGGCTTCGTCCGCACGGTGCAGGGCGACGCCGATGCCGCGGACGGTACCGATAAAGCCGATGGATGGGATTGCCCAAACCAGATAGCGAAGCATGGACAGTTCGCTCTCCTGTTGTTCGGCGGCGACTTCGAGTCGGCCCATGATAGTCTCGGTGGTTTCGGGCACATTCCCTGTCATGTGGTAGCGCTCCAGACCACGGGCCATGACGTAAGGGAGTATTTTATTTTTAAGATCGGGGCGTGCGCTTTTTTCGTCTATTTCGTCGGAGAGCTTACCTGCGCGTTCGCGAGAGATACTGCGTGCGCCGCTCAGTAGATCGACTTCTGGTTCGGCGTCGATGCCTTCGCTCTCAGGTGCGAAGCGTCCGAGGACGGTAGCTTCCGAGTGAACGAGGATAAACTTATAGACGAGGATCATGATGCCCCAGAGGAAGAGGGAGATGCAGACTTGTTGCTCGTAATCTTTAAGAATCACGAAGATTCCAGAGGATGAGCTGGCACCCTCGACGCCATAGCTTTGCGCGAGTGCGGCTTTATCAGCCGCTGGTCGGATCAGTCCGCCGTAGAGCACACCGACGAAGATGAAGGAGGCGATCAGGCCGAGGCTGAAAATGAGGCCTTTGACCGAGAAGAGGCCGCGTTCAGGATTTCGTAAACTCATGGGTGTGGTGTTGTGTGTGGGGATCGCGGCGCGCTGCCTAGGGAATATGGAAACAAATTTGAGATGTCGGAGTCGGATCTACTAGGCCTGTGGCTGTATTTGCCCATTCACTCTGCGATTTATTCTCGATATTGCAATTTCCTTACTAAACAATAGTGTCCAGTTATGTTTAAAGCTTCACTCACTCCTCTTCTCTTATGCGCTGCGTTACTTTTTAGCGGATGTTCATCTTCGAATAATGGCAATACGGGGCGTAATGTCGGCGTGGCGGCTGGTGCGATTCTGGGCGCTGTGATTGGTTCTCAGCTCGGTGACGGTAGTGGGACGAATGTGGCGGTGGGTGCTGCGGCGGGTGCTGCACTCGGTGGTCTGGGTGGTAGCAAGTATGACCAGAACAAGGAGAAGCTCGAAGCCGCTGAGGCTCAGCGTCAATATGAGTATGATCAAGAAGCACAAGCTCAGGTGAAGCTAGAAGACGAGATTCAGGCCTTGGAGGCGAAAAGAGTGCGTGATGAGATTGCGCGTAATTCGACTACGTCCGATGTTAGCGCGGCAGAGCGTGAGGCGGCACGCCTCGAAGCAGAGTTGGCCGTGAAGAAAAAGGCCTATGAGGACTCTCAAGCGCGAGCGAAACGCATCCAAGAAGCGCAAGCGCGTGTTGCCAAAGCCCAAGAAGAGCTCGCTGAGATGGAGCGTCAGTCAAACGGCGGCTAATTGTAGCGGAGCTTGTTGTTAACAATTGTATGCCGCATGCGGCGAATTGCCCGTAGTTCCTGTTTGGAAGCTGCGGGCTTTTGTGTGTAAATTAAAGCAACTCGGCAGCGTTATGCTTTAATGCTTCTATTTGTGAGGCGCTCGACGTATAAAAGTTCAAATGGTCATTTTTTTGGTCTTTTGCCAAACGCAATGTAAAATGAAATCATCGCAGTATTTTAATATTTTAGGAGAACGAGTCGCTAAGCGAACAGCGTATCTTTTCGTTGGGACAGTGCTGGTCGTAGTTGGAGGTGTCGCGGGACTGATGTATTATTTGTTGCTGGCTGGCACTGCGCTTGTTGTTGCACCGCCTGCAATGGTGGCGGAGCCGCAGGTCAGCTATCTCGTCGATCAGCCAAATAGCAAGGTGCCGGCGCAGTCTTCATTGGTGGCCCTGTTGGATAAACATTTAGAGGCTACACAGCTCAGTGAGGTGGATTCTTTGATTGTGAATGGGACGGCTACGTCTGCTACTACAACCTGCGAATTGGTTGTGATGGCGCGTCGGCCGAATCTGTATACATTAAAAACAGAGGGTATTGGAGTCGAGTATACCTTTCAGTATGGTTATGACGGGCAGCAAGGATGGTTTAAGCAGGATTCGCTAAATTTAAATAAGGACCAAGTCGAATTCTTCATGCGAGTGGCGTTGTTTGAGAGTTCGCTCGCACACTTAGCGTGGAGCTATCAATCCCATGAGGCACTTGATTACCGGCTCGATTCGGTGTTGGAGCGCTTGCCTGATGAGCAATGGCAAGGGCGTGCTTGTGCGGTGATCGTGAGTCGTGAGCTATTGCCGTTCCCCATTTATCATTATATTGACCAGCAGAGCTATGAGGAGGTCTATCGCCGGACTCAAGTTCTGAGAGGAACAGATTTGGTGGATCTTGAAATTCACTTTGCGCCGTTTGAAGCGGCGGCGTCTCCTCGTCTGCCAATGGGCTATGAACTCTACTTTGATGGTACGTTAAATGACACCATAACATACACTAAAATTCGACCGAATCTTGTTGTTTTTGAGTCGCTGTTCGATGCTCCTTTAGATGCGACTGCTGCGGGCTTATCGCCTATTCGGGCGCTCGCCGATTAAGCTTTTTCGCTCTCTTGGGCGGCGATTAGGATGCGTTTGCGGTCGAGGCGGTTTTTATCTTCGCCAAATGCACTGCGCCAGTAGCGCCAAGGTAAGTTCACTAGGCAGATGAAAAAGATCTGGCTGGCGGCAAAGCCGACTGTCCACCAGAAGCCGCTGCTGGTGAAGCCATAGGCGTGTAGGCCGACACCGAGTAGGTTGGTGCCGAACCACGACCACACGGTCACGATGCTACCACAGATAGCCAAAGCCATGAGACCGCGCTCTTTCACGATCCCGCCCCAGCGTGCGTGTAGCACGATGGCACCCATGATCACAATCATGAGCGCGCCGTTTTCTTTCGGATCCCAGCCCCAGAAGCGACCCCAGGATTGGTCGGCCCAGATCCCACCGAGAATGGTACCAACTAGGCTAAACAATGTGGCAAAGCAGGTGATGCCATACACCATACTGACGATGGATTTGGCCGACTCTTTGCTGAAGCGCTTAGAGAATAGCCCGAGCACAGTGAAGATCAGTGCCAGTGCGCCGGCAAAGAACATGGCGGAGTAGCCGAACGTAATGACGGTGACGTGCGTCGCTAGCCAGAAGTTAGAGTCGAGCACCGCGCGCATCATTTCGAGCGTGTCGCCACTCATGGACAGGTGGTGCGCAATAATGAGTGTACAGAAACCGACCAGTGAGGCCATCGCCGCGCCGACGCCGTTCTTATAGAACTTTTCAAGGATCACGCCGAGCAGCACGGCACCCCAGCCGACGAACACGGCGGAAGAGTAGAGATTCGTCACAAAAACACCGTAACGCTCTTGGATATACATGCGTGCAATCAGCCCTAAGGTATGGATGGCAAAGGCGAGCAACAACACCCAGAATGCCGCTTTGGCCAGCGGCGCGGGCCAGCGCAGCCATGAGATGCAGACGGTCAAGAAGATCAGCACGTAGAGCTGCATCGAAAGGTAGAACGGTTGTGCTTGGTTGAAGACGCGTTCGAAATGCACACGACCAATATCGTTCGGAAAATCACCGATAAAGCGCTGGCGTAATTCTTCGACGGTTTTGTTGAACATGTCGGGCTGATCCAGGCGATATGCCATTGTCAGGCTGGCGTAGCTCGTGACGTAAGGGCTGAGG
>DJBY01000050.1:20176-43765 GCA_002430605.1 Opitutia bacterium UBA5964
ATTGGCGGCACGACGCGCAGATAGGCGGTCTTCGAAAGTTTCAAATAATCGTCGCCAAACTGAATGAATCTGCTGAGCAGTTCGGCATCGTAGTCCTCTCCCGCTTGCTGTTGGCGGAGGGCCACGAGTCCTGGTGCGATACTGCTAATGTAGCTCTGATATTCATCGACGAGTCGATCAAGGCGCTCAGGGGTGCCGACCGGGTGCAGCGAGTGCATGACACGGTGGTAGAGCGTGAGGCCGTCGTTCAAATCGGCGATTTGTTGCTCGTACGGACTACGTTTTTTCGGCTCAGGATTGATCTCCTGATAGAGCCGCAGGATCTCGTCGAAGTGTGGCAATAGATCGTTGAAGGCGTAGTGGCGCTGGCCTTTTTGTGCGAGACCTGCGATACCCAGATCGTCTGGGAATTCGATTTTAAACACGCGATAGGTGTCGGCCACTTCAGGGCGCATTGTCAGATCCATGAACCATTCGATCGGACTGAGTGTGACGCCTTCGGGAGTGACGACCTTTTGACGTGCAGCGAGCACGAGCAGTGTGTTACGCGCGACCGAGTCGAGCGGTTTGATGCGGCCACCGACTTGCACCGGCAGTTCGGCGAAGCTGGCGATGTCGAAGTCCGAGGTGTTGGTGGCTGGCTTGAATCCCGATGCGACGATGAGCGCAGCGATGATCAGGATCAGAGTGAAAGCGAATTTCTTCATTAGACGGTAGCGCGTTTTTTGAGGAATTTAAAGAAATGCATGCCGAACTGGACGAGCATGCCCACTCCCATTAGCAGTACGCTGACGTAGGGCAGTATCCAGCCTGGATTGCGTACGACTTGGAAGATAGAGGTACGATCGTCGTTGGCGAAAGAGGCTTGATAAAAGGTCAGGCCTTCGTAGCGCAGTGGGTGATTCATGTAGATCAGCGCTTTTTGATTTTTGGTGGTATCGCTGTGGCGTACCATCACTTCGCTGGAGTAATTGAAAGGGATCTCAGTACCAGGATATTTCTCGTGGGAGAAATCGACCAACTCGACTGCGAATGGGTAATAGTGGCGCTTTAGCCGTAGGGCGATCTCCCAGCTTTGTTTGCCGAGAGTCACCATTTGCGGTGGGAAGCGATCGTCGATTACATTCGAAACCAACCAAATGCCGAGTGAACCATCGGGGCCGATTACTTCGACGTAAGCAGTGGCGGTGTTGATCTGATTCTCCGCGTATGTAACCGCAGTCGGTGTGACGACGACGTTCATCTTAACGGCGACACCTTGGTTGGCGGCAGACTCGACTGGCGCGGCACCTTCTTGGGCACGGCCGATTTGTGCGTTCGGGTAGTAGCTGACGGTGCGGATCGTCAGCGGACTCTCTGGCACGGCGACGGTTTTACCTGGCTTGAGCAGTGCAATGGGGATGCTATGCACGGTGTCGAAATCGGCGTGCATGCGGTCAATCAACACGAGCTCGTTGTCGCGATATTCTTGAGAGTAGTTACTGCTGGCGCCCTCATCGACGGGCATTTGGCTTTCTTCAGAGAGCACGTCGGTCAGTAACTCGCTAATAAGCAGCAGGATCAGGCCGATGTGGATTAGGAAGATGCCGGCTTTCTTGGCGGTTAATGTAAACCGAGTGACGTGTGCAGCTACGAGATTGATCAGCAGCATGCCGCCGAGCAGGTAGCCACCAGGCATCGGGATGCGCAGCCAGTAGAGCTTATCGTATGCGATCCATGCTCCGGGGTACGCCCAGATCGCCAAAACGCTTTCGAAGTAGTCCTTCTGTGTTTTCCAGATGCCAGTTTCGACTTGTGCGAGCGTGCCAAAGAAAATCAGCACCATGGACAAAGCGAGCAGGACGACGGTGAGCCGCAGGGATGCAAAGAATTGAAACAGCGCTTTCATGATTTAGTGAGCGTGGTCTTCGAGTTCGATGGAATCGAGGAATTGTTTCATCGATGCTTCGTTGGCGAGCACCGTCGGGGTGTCGCCTAGCATTTTGAAGAACCAAGTGCTGCCATGGAAGGGGAGGAGGGCGCCGAGGATGCTTTGCGTCTCACCTTCGAGGCGCACGTAGAGTCCGCTGTGGCCTGAAATATCATAGCCTGCGGTGGAAGCGGGCAAGTCTTCGGCCGTGGCTGCTTCGAGGCCGACTTGACCGCGCCAGCGGTTGATGTTGGCGAGGTGTCCGCCGACATCGCCAGGGAAAGTGAGGATGGTGATTTCGGCGCTGCCAGTGTCGTCAGTGACTTTGAGATTCGCCTTGCGGATGCCGCTTGCGGTGAGTTTTTCCCAGCCCTCAGGAGTGATGTAGCCGATCTCGCCAGCTTCGTTGGCCGCTTGTTGCATGCCGGGCAGCACATTCATCTTGCTAGGGGCGCTCGTTTCTGGCGTGTGTGCCGCTGCCATCGTTGGCAGCGAGTCGGCGCGTTGCTCCTTCGGAATCTGGTAGGTCACGGGTTGCGCCTGATCACAGCCACTCAAGCAGAGTGCTGCGATGCCGGCCAATATGAGTGGCAGGCATTGAGAGTAAGAGTGGTGAATTCGCGAGATCATATTCGTCATGAAGAAGTGCAAGTGAGTCTCGATTTAGTCAACTGTGCGAAACTTCTATTCTTCAGGCTAATCGCGATTATTAGGCTGGCGCGGAAATGAAACGGCCGTGCGGAATCGAGACATCGCCTAGTTATTGAAGCGGAAGAGTGTCACGTCGCCGTCTTTAAATTCGTATTCTTTGCCTTCGAGTCGGTATTTGCCAGCTTCGCGTGCTTTGGCGACGTTGCCGGCTGCGATCAGATCGTCGTAGGCGACCACTTCGGCTTTGATGAAGCCTGATTCGAAGTCGGTATGGATGACGCCAGCACATTGCGGTGCTTTCATGCCTTTTTTAAAAGTCCATGCACGCACTTCTTGCACGCCCGCAGTAAAGTAGGAGGCGAGGCCGAGCAGATCGTAGGTCGCACGAATGAGGAGCGAGACGCCAGAATCCTGTACGCCGAGTGATTCGAGATACTCTGAGGCTTCTTCGTCGTCAAAGTCGATTAGCTCGGCTTCGACCGAGGCTGAAACGACGCAAGTGCCTGCACCGTGGTGCTCGTGGGCGAATTTCTCGACGGCTGCGACGTAGGCATTGCCCGAGTAGTCGGCGAGGTCTGTCTCGGCAACATTGCAAGCATAGAGCACGCGTTTGGCTGAGAGTAGGCAGAGGCGCTTGAGCGCGACGTGCTCGTCTTCCGATAGATCGAGTGTGATCGCGGGCTTGGTCTCGTTAAGGTGCGGGAGGAGGCGCTGAATGAGTGCGACGTTCTCGGCCGCTTCTTTGTCGCCGCCACGCGCTTTCTTCACGAGCTTATCTTGTTGGCCCTCTAGTGAGGTGATGTCGGCGAGGATCAACTCAGTGTTGATCACTTCGATATCACGGAGCGGGTCAATGGTGGCCATGGTGTGAATGATGTCGTCGTCATCGAAACAACGCACCACGTGCACGATGGCATCGACCTCGCGGATATTAGCGAGGAACTTGTTGCCCAAGCCTTCACCCTTACTGGCACCAGCAACTAGCCCGGCGATGTCGACAAACTCAATCGCCGCAGGGATGACCTTATTCGTCTTGGAGATCTCACGCAGAGGCTCCAGGCGGCTGTCCGGCACTTGAACGACGCCCACGTTCGGGTCGATCGTGCAAAACGGATAGTTTGCCGACTCTGCCTTACGTGTGCGCGTAAGAGCGTTGAACAGTGTACTTTTGCCCACATTGGGGAGACCTACGATACCAGCTTGAAGCATAGCGGGAAGAAAATGCGAAGAGGCCGCTCGGGTGCAATATTAAAGCGTCAGCGAATATTCAGCTAAGAGTCCCTTTGGTTGACTTTGAGCTCACTAAGCTCTTTTACTGACTACTTATCGTATCCATTACCTATCGCCTCAGTGAATCAAGCCGCAGAAATTAATACCGAAGGATCTCGTATCCTTGTCGTGGACGACGATGAGATCATTCGTAAGTTATTGCGCCGTGTGCTTGAGCGCAGTGGATTCGTGGTCGATGAGGCTGATTCTGGCGAAAGTGCGATTGAGTGTATCGAGGCGCATGAGCCAGATCTGATCCTGCTCGACGTTATCATGGATGGTATCGACGGTTTCGTGACTTGTCGGAAGATTAAGGAGATGCCGGGGCTGAAGGAGGTGCCGATTATTTTTGTAACGGGCCGCTCCGACACCAGTTCGATCGTCGAAGGGCTCGATGCGGGCGGCTGTGACTATGTAGCAAAGCCGATCAATCGCCACGAGGCCTTGGCTCGTATTCGGAATCACTTAAAGATGCGTGTGTTGATGCGCTTTCAACGCGAATTTATCGATGGTCTAAAGAAAGCCAATCTTGCGAAAAATCGCATCATTGGTGTCGCATCGCATGATTTGCGCAATCCGTTGGCCTCGATTCGTGGTCTATCAGAGTTCCTCGCTGAGAGCGGTCCGCTCAATGATGAACAGAAAAAAATTGCAGATACGATTCAATCGACTTCAGCCTTGATGCTGCATCTGGTCGATGAATTGCTTGATCTCTCGGTCATTGAAAGTGGCGAAGATCGTTCAGAAGCAGAGCCTTGTCAGGTGCGTGAGGTGGTCTCTTCCTCGCTCAATATTTATCAGTTCACCGCGATTAAGAAGTCCATCAGGTTGGAATTAGATGACCGCGGCATGCCAGACCTATTGATGCTCGATAAGGCTCAATTCCGGCGCTTGATGGATAACTTGTTAAGCAATGCGGTCAAGTATTCGCCTTTTGGCTCTTTTATCCGAGTGACGACCGAGCAAGTGAATGGGATCTTTAAAATCGCGATTGAAGATGAAGGACCGGGTATTCCGGAGCATGAGATGCATAAGCTGTTTACTCATTTCGGAAAGACGTCGGTGCACCCGACTGGCAATGAGACTAGCACTGGACTCGGCCTTGCAATCTGTAAAGAGATCGCTGAGTTGCATCGTGGCAAAGTGTATGCCGAGAATCGCGAGGATCGAGTCGGCGCGCGTTTCACTATCGAACTGGATACGCAGGTGCTTGCCGTTCGCACGTAGCGAAGTGGCGTAAGATGATAGGGTGGCTGCTCGGATGCTGCCTTAAATAGCAAGATTACAGAGGCATTTCCCCCTAGCTGAAGGAACACTAACTCTAACGACCTACGCTAGAGTTGAGACACCGCACTAACTCTGGTGAAAGCAGACTTAACCTGTGCGCAGAGGACGTGCCTGCCATTTTAATGAATTCGAATGGTAGGAACCAAGGGTCGTACATTTTAGACAAAAATCTCTCGGCACACTGCGAGATGGGTACCCCTAGGACTGTTCCGCGCAGATGTGGTTGAATTCACTGTAATATCAATTATACACTGTGAGTCATATGAGTCGTCAACCCAGTCGGAAACCAGAGAGTGAAAGCAAGGTCACCAGCCAAACGGCTTTGAAGGCCTTGCGCCGTAAATTGCCGGGACGTGTCTTTGTGGATAAAAAAAGCCGCTTCGATGCGTCGCTAGATAACCTGCGTCTTTCGTTTTTGCCTGATGCGGTGGTGAAAGTGCAAATCGCTACCGAGGTCGGCGCGGTACTCAAGCTCGCTCATAAATATACGATTCCCGTGACTGCCCGAGGTGCGGGTTCGTCTGCGACGGGTTCGACTGTGCCCCTGCACGGAGGCTGGGTCTTGGATGTGTCGGCACTCAATGACATTAAGATTGATACGGTGTCTCGCATGGTGACGGTCGGTGCGGGCGCGGTTACTTCCGAAATACAGGATCAAGTCGAAGCCGTTGGTCTGTTTTATCCGCCAGACCCGTCGTCGAAGAAATACTCTACCATCGGCGGTAATATCGCCTGCAATGCAGGTGGCCTGAGGTGCGTGAAGTATGGTGTGACCCGCGACTATGTGCTCGGCCTCGAAGGTTTTTATGCCGATGGCAGTCCTTTTAAACTAGGCCTAGCACTGAAGAAATACGTGTCTGGCCTGAACCTTCGGGATTTGTTGATTGGCTCTGAGGGCACTCTCGGCGTGATCACTGCCGCGACCTTGAAGCTCATCCAGAAACCGCAAAAGCGCTGGACCGGTATGTTTGCCTTCAAGTCCGAAGCGGCTGCACTCAAGGCCGTGGTGGCTCTATTCGATGCCGGACTCAATCCGTCGATTCTCGAATTTCTCGACCGTCAATCCGTGACGTGTGCGGAGCGCTACACAGGTAATTTGATTTTTGACGATTGCCCGCGCGCTTCGATTTTATTGATCGAAGTGGATGGGCGTCCAGCTGAGGTGCGTGAGCAACGCACCCGATTACTAGAGTTTATGGAGAGTCGTGCGCTGGCGCATCGCGAGGCTCGAACCGATGCTAAGGCCGAAGCGCTGTGGCAGGTGCGTCGCACCTGTTCGCAATCGATGTTCTCGATTGCCAATACCAAATTGAACGAAGACGTAGTGGTGCCGATTCAAAAGCAAGCAGAGCTTATCCGATATACCATCGCGTTGAAGAAAGAGATCGGCCTTGATACGCCGACTTTCGGCCACGCAGGTGATGGCAACTTGCATGTACATATCATGTATGACCGCTCAAATGCTGAAGACGCAGTTAAGGCGAAGGCAGGGATCAAAAAGCTTATGCAGAAAGTGGTTGATCTGGGCGGCGTCATCACCGGCGAGCATGGAGTGGGCTTGGCGAAAGCACCGTTTATGGAGCTGCAACACAGTAAGGCTGAGATCGCTGCGATGCGAGCGGTAAAAGATGCGCTCGACCCGAAGGGAATTCTCAATCCCGGTAAGATTTTTGAGCCTTTCGAGGTGTGGGATCACAAACCCGTGCAGGTGACATTGCCTTGGGATCACCGCTAGTTTATTTGAAACCAAAATTATTGAATCAAATCATGCATGACACTTTGTTAATCGGTTGGACGACGGTGGATTCTGAAGCCGTGGCTCAGCGCCTCGCCAGTGGTTTGGTTGCGACGAGGCTTGCCGCTTGTGTGCAGATTGATGCGAGTGTGCAGTCGGTCTATCGTTGGGAAGGTGCAGTTCAGTCTGCGAGCGAATGGCGGCTGATGGTGAAGTTCTCTGCAGCGCGCAGTGCCGAACTGCTCGCATATATCGAAGCCCAGCATCCTTACGATGTGCCGGAGTGGGTGGTCGTGCGCGCAGAGCAAGTAGCTCCCGCATATTTGAAGTGGGCCTTGGGCGAGAGTGAGTAAGTTTTGTGGCGACGGGCAGCCTACACAGGGAATCGCGGGATCAGCCCGCGCGCTGCAAATAATCGTAACGACAGGATTTACCCCAGGGGAGGTCATGTTATTTCTATGTGCTTACTTGACCTGTGAGAGGGACAACGCAAATTAGGGCGCATGTTGGATCCAATCGAAGCTCTTAAAGAATATATTCGTTTTCCCTCCGTTTCGACGGACCCCGCGTATGCGGATGGCATGAAAGGCGCGCGTGAATATGCCACTGGCCTGCTACAGGAGATTGGCTTCACGGTCGAAGTGGTGGAGACGGCGCTACACCCGATTCTTCTAGCAGAACGTTTTGGTGATCCGGCGTGGCCGCATATTGCGATCTACGGGCACTACGATGTGCAGCCGGCCGACCCGTTTGAATTGTGGACGAGTGCTCCGTTTGAGCCGACGGTGCGTGAGGGTCGTATTTATGGTCGTGGCACTGCCGATAACAAGGGACCGACCATCGTGCACATGTCGGCACTTGCTCGTGTGTTGGCGAAGCACCCGGACCTGCCGCTCAATATAACCTATGTGATCGAGGGGGAGGAAGAGATCGGTAGCCCAAGTATGCCGAAGTTCTTTGATACGTATGCCGAGCGCATCTCTAAGGCAGACTTTATTCTTGTCTCTGATACTGGTAGCCCGAACTCGGAGCAGTTGGTCATCACCACCGCGTTGCGTGGCCTAGTTGATTTGGAAATTAAAGTGCGCGGGCCGAAGAGTGACTTGCATTCGGGTATTCATGGCGGCGCGGTCTATAATCCGTTACAAGCATTGATGGAGATTTGCGCTGGGCTGCACAATCCGGATGGCAGTGTGAATGTGCCTGGATTTTATGACGACGTGCTGCCGGTTTTAGAGTGGGAACGTGAAGAATTAAAACGCTACCCAGAGACAGTCGAAAGCTATAAAGCGTTGCTCGATGTGCCTGCGTTTTACCCGGCCAATGGCCTCTCGCCGCTCGAAGCAGTGCGCTTCGGTCCAACGCTTGAGTTCAATGGTATCGGTGGTGGCTATCAGGGTGAAGGTTCGAAGACGGTGATCGCCAGCGAAGCCTTTGCAAAAATCACTTGCCGCTTAGTTGCCAACCAAGACCCGCATAAGGCACAGGATCAAGTCGTCGCTGCGATTGAAGCGCTGTGCCCCGCAGGAGTGACGTTGAAGGTGCGTCGCGGCCCAGTAGCAGAAGCATATCTTGCAGTGCCGCCGGAGCGCCCAAATACACCCACAGATCAACCAGAAGCCTTGGCGCGTGCGTTCAAGGCAGCTGACCGTGCGATTGAGCAATGCTTTGGTCATGCGCCGATCTACTTGCGTGAAGGGGGCAGCATTCCAGTGATTGCTGATTTTAATAAACGCGCGGGACTGGATGCCTTGATGATCGGCCTCTTTACGCCGATTGATAATTTGCACGCGCCAGACGAGGGCTTCGATCTCAAGCTGATGGAAAATGCGATCACCGCCTTTGAGCAAATCTTCTGCGATATTGCAGGCGTGTGAGGGCGACTGCGTCGTCTCGATCAAGGCCGTGACTTTGGCAATCAGTTCGCTGGAATTAGTGCTGAGGCCATCCAGTGCAAAGACGATTGCGCCGTTACAGTGGCGTCGCCGTTGACGGATGGATCTGGAAATTTGCGGTTTAGTAGGTGCTCATATTGAACGCCTAGGCGTCTTTATATTTCGATAATACTGCTGGCTGTGCCGATGCGGAAAGTCCCACGCGCTGCGCCGCAGTGCTCAATTGTGGATTGACTCTTTAGCTCTGAATTCAGAACTCTGTTGCCATGAAATACATCAGCACACGTGGCCAAGTGCCTCCTGTTTCTTTTTCAACGGCGATTGCCCAAGGGCTGGCTCCGGACGGTGGATTGTATCTGCCCGCGACACTACCTGACTTGGCGCCTTTTCTAAAAGACTGGGAGTCGTTCAGCTATGCTCAACTCTGCGAAGCCTTTATGGCGGTGTTTGCCACTGATATCGACCGTGCCGAGTTGAAGAGTATCGTCGAGCGTTCATATACAAAGTTCGATCATGCGGACATCGCACCGATTCAAAAACTGAGCGACGATCTGTTCGTCCTAGAGTTGTTTCATGGGCCGACTTTGGCGTTTAAAGACTTTGCCCTGCAATTTCTAGGCAATCTTTACGAAGCACAGATCGCTCGCACTGGAAATCCGATCTCTGTGCTCGGTGCAACTTCTGGCGATACCGGTGCGGCGGCGATTCACGGACTACTTGGTAAGACTGGAGTGAAGACTTTTATCCTGTATCCCGATGGTCGTGTGTCGCCACTACAGGAACGTCAGATGACTTGCACTGGGGCGGACAACGTTTTCCCTCTGGCGATCAAGGGCAGCTTTGATGACGCTCAGGCGGCGATGAAGACTGTATTCGAGGATCATGCGTTCGCGGCTGAAGTCGGTCTCTCTGCGGTCAATTCGATCAACCTCGCCCGGATCTTGGCGCAGTGCGTGTACTATCTATCTGCTTTCTTTCGCTTGCCGGCGGAGATCCGAGAGGACGTCACTTTCGTGGTGCCAACGGGTAACTTTGGCAATGTCCTGGCCGGTTGGTTGGTGCAGCGCATGGGTGTGCCGATCAAGGGTTTCCGCGTGGCGACCAATCAAAACGATATTCTACACCGACTCTTTCAAACCGGCATTTACCAGCTTGATGAGGTCGCACCGAGCTTGGCCCCGTCGATGGACATTCAGGTCGCTTCCAATTTTGAGCGCTTCCTATACTACGCGGAAGGTTGCGATTCGGCTAAGGTGCGCGAAGTAATCAGCACTTTTAAGCAAACGGGTAAGTACGTGTTTGAAGACTTTAAGTCGGACGGCATCAGCAGTTCGCGCACAAATGACGCGGAGATCGGCGCGATCATCAAGCGTGTCTATGAGCAATACGGCTATATAGCTGACCCGCACACGGCGTGTGGATTTACCGGCGATTTCGATGGCCCACAGCTCGTCCTATCGACTGCGCATCCAGCTAAATTCCCAGATACGATTGTCGACGCTATCGGACAGGAGTCAACGCACCCATCATTGGAGACGTTGAAAGCGCGCGAGATTGTGAAGCACGCAGTCGAGCCGACTCCGGCAGCAATCAAGGCTTTTATGCGGGCCCATTAACCGCGTGCGTGTATTAAAGTAGAAGTCGAGTCTAAGCAATTACAAGCGCGGGTAATGCGTTTAAAATCAAGTCAATTGAAAGGCAGCTCAGACGTGCTGTCTGACTGGTGGGTATACCTATTTGTCAGAGCTGTTTCGGTGGCATTCTACGATTCTAGAGGTATTTCTAGGTAGAATACATTGCCCTCACCGCCCACTCGCTCCCGTACGCCGATGTCGCCATGGCACAGATCAACTAAGCGCTTTACGATCGCTAGGCCGATTCCATGAGAGGAGCTTTTACCAATCGGGGTTTCGGTGCCTTTTACGAATTTCTTGAAGAGTGTCTCTCTGTTTTCAGGGCTAATTAGACAGGCACTGTCGTGGACTTCGAAACGGAAGCCGTTTGGCTGCGATTGGGCTGGCATCAGATGAATGATGACCTCCGAGTTGATTCGCGAGTATTTGACGGCATTACTGATGATGTTATCAAACATGCCAGTTAGAATGCGTCGGCTGATATGCACCATTGGCTTAAATGTTGGCTCATATGTGAGGCGGATTTCCTTCTCGTTCGATTGAACGGCATTTAGCTTCACCAAGTGAGTGAGAATCTCTGCGACATTGATCTGAGCCTCGGTGAGTTCCGGGATCTCACCTTGGGTGCGTGTCTCTTCGTCGAGGATGTCGTTGACGAACTCAGTCATCCCGCGGGCGCACTGACTGGTCATCTCTAGCATCGAGTAGAGTTCGCGCGAGTCGTAGCTGCCTTCTTTGATGTCCTCCATCATCAGCGTCGCTAAGCCCTCGATCGCGCCTGTCGGGTTTTTAACGTCATGCGCGAGTGTCGTTAGCAGATCTGTTTTTTGCTGGTAGAGTGCTTTAAGTTGTTGGCGCGCTTGATTGAGGCTGATGTGTGTCTGAACGCGGGCGAGTAACTCTTCCCGAATGACAGGCTTTTTGATGTAATCAACACCGCCTGCAGCAAAGGCGCTGACTAAATCGCTGATTTCGGTGGCGGCGGTTAAGAAGATGACTGGGATCGACTTGGTTGCTTCGTCAGACTTGAGTATTTTGCACACTGTTAGGCCATCTAGCCCTGGCATCATTATATCTAGTAGGATGAGTGCGGGTTGTTGCTCTCTGGCGACTTCGATGGCCTCGTCTCCTTGTATCGCAAGAATGCAGGGCATGCCCTCAAGGCGTAATATTTCAGCCACTAGTTGCAGGTTGTGAGGCTCGTCATCTACGATGAGAACTTTGGCTTGTTCAATTACGTTGAGGGAGGTCTCCATTCGCTGTGCTTAATTGTTTAGGGTGCTAAACTAGTAACTTTTTCAATTGTTAAGGCAGTTGAAGGTTTAATACGAGGATTGATTAGCGTTAGGGGGAAGAATTTAATCCATTGGCAAAGATAATGAGAGTGGCGTTTCTCTTCGAGCGCTTAATTACCTAAGTTAATCGCCTCTTCTTGAGCCACCCACTCCTGTCTACTGCTTCCTCCTTCTAGAATGAGGAGTTATTTCGTTTTTTTCTGGTGAGCCTCAAACTCAGCCGAGTCTTTCAGCGATGTTTCGGCTAGATTTTTTCTGATCTCGCATCGCGTGTTCTTCCAGAAGTGGTGCAGCGGGCAGGCGCGCTCGTCGGAGCATTGTGTCATGCCGAGTAGGCAGTTCTCAGTCCACTCTTCGCCGTCGATTGCACGGCTCACGTCTAGTAGGCTGATTTGTTCAGCTGGGCGTGCGAGTTGGACGCCGCCAGTGTAGCCACGCTTACTCTTGACCAACCCCGCTTCACTCAGGCGACTGATGATCTTTGCAAGGTAGAAATTTGAGACGTCGGATTGCGCGGCGAGGTCTTTGACCAGCATTGGTGGGCCATCGGGGGGGCCTAGACAGCTCAGCGCGCGGATTGCATAACCAGTGGTAGTCGAGAGTGATAACATGATAAAATCAGTAAATCTGTTGGTTTAGGCAATGAGGCTGGTCGCGTCTACTTCTCGGGGGTGAAGGACAACAGACAGACAATGCCTTGAATTTTACGCATTTTACTATTTCTTTTCTAGTAAATGCACGTCTAAAGATGCCCCTGTCTCTTATGCAGCGGCGCGTTCTTTTTCAAAGCGTTGAACTTGCGGAGCCGAGCTGTTTGACTTCTGTTGAACACATCAGCCCAACTCTTTTTATGAAATCTACCTCCTTTTTATTGTTTAGTGGTATCCTAGTCGCCTCACTGATTGCGGCGGAGAAAAATCCGAAGCTTCGAATCATTGAAGACTCCAGGCCAGTAAGCGCGATCGGGGAGGTGCCAGTCGTCTCGTATGCCGATGTGCTGGAGAAGGCGACGCCATCGGTGGTGGCGGTGTATTCGTCGCAAATTGTTCAGTCGCCGTATTACCAGCGTGCGCCGCAGGGCATTCAGGATTTATTTCGTCAGTGGGGACGCCCATTGCCAGACGCCGATCCCAATCAAAAAGAGCGTCTCGAGCGGGTCGGGGTGGGCTCCGGGGTGATTATTTCAGAGGATGGCTACATCGTGACAAATCACCATGTGGTGCAAGTGCAACATGGCAAAGCGGCAGATGAGATTCGTGTGCGTCTTAGCGATGGTATCGAGTATGTGGCGACATTGATCGGCTCGGATGAGAAGACAGACGTCGCAATTTTGAAAATCGAGCCCGACGAGGCACTGCCGATTGTGACGATTGCCGATAGTGCCAAGCTGCGCGTCGGCGATATTGTATTTGCGATTGGCAATCCGTTGGATGTCGGACTGACCGCTACGCGGGGGATCATTTCTGCGCTCGGGCGTGATTCGTCCGGTATTCTCGGACCTGGTGCGTATGAGAATTTCATCCAGACCGATGCGTCAGTGAATTTGGGAAATTCTGGCGGCGCGTTGATCGATGCTGCGGGCCGGTTGGTTGGGATTAATACTGCGATTGTCTCCGGTTCGGGTGGGAGTATCGGCATCGGCTTTGCGATTCCGTCCAACATGGTGCTGAATGTGGTGACGAATCTGATCGAGTCCGGCGAAGTGCCACGGGGCTTGCTCGGATTGATACCCGTGAACTTGACGCCAGACTTGGCAGACGCCTTTGACTTGCCATCCACGCGTGGTGCTTTGGTGAACCAAGTGCAAGTTGGCTCGCCGGCAGATGAAGGGGGGATACGTCACGGAGATATTATTTTGAAAGTCGATGCTGTAGTGATCGAATCGGCACCACAACTTCGACTGGTAGTTTCGCAAATGCGTCCAGGGCGTGAAGTGGAGGTTACACTGGTTCGTCTAAATGAGACGCTGACGTTACCGGTGGTGCTAGGCAGCTTGAGTGGCTTAGTTGCGAGTACTGATCTGGAGCAGGACATTCTCGATGGCGTGCTACTAGAGGCGATTGATAAGCGCATACGCAAAGGGCTCTCTCTGCCAGATGAAATCGATGGCGTGCTGATCAGTGACGTGCTGCCCGAATCTCGGTATGCGGATATCATGGCTCGCGGAATGGTCATTCTTGAAGTGAATGGCACAGCAGTGACTACGCCCGAGGCATTTGAGGCACAACTTCAAGTAGGCAAGAATCGGTTGTATATTTGGCATAACGAAATAAATCACTTTATCGTGCTCAAAATTAAGGAATGAAACTGACAAAACAGAACACCCGCATTATTCTCGGCTCGGTCTTGTTGACCTTAGTGTTGGTGCTGATCTTCCAGAACAGCAAGGAGGTGACACTCAGCTTTGTCGCGGTGCAAATACAGCTGCCCCTGTTTTTGATCATCGCGATTTCGGCCGTGGCTGGTTTCGGAATTGGCCGCTTGCTGCGAATGCGGCGGTAGGGGGTAAAGCGTAGAAGCCGCTACTGAGTTCGTTCGTTTGTGTGATTGTAGGCCTTCGAATCGATTTCGTTTTGCAACTATAATGATCATGGCTTAGACCTCGCTCTGCTCGACTTTATAATCCGGTCGATGCCTTCGGGGCAGGAATTGAGGTGGCTATACGCATTTGGCTAAGACGCTATCAATGGAGCTGGAAAGGCGTTCGGTGCTTACTGGTTTAGCTAGGAAGTGTTCGCCGCCACTTTCATAAAAGCCACTGCCGGATTCTTTGCGTGAGACCATGGCGGAGACAAAAATAATGGGTGTGTCTTGAGTGTTTGCATGTTGACGAAGTTGCACGGCAACATCGCCTCCATCAGCTTCAGGCATGACGATGTCTAGTAAGATGATCTCCGGTTTAAATTCGTTGGCGGCTTGTTGAGCCATGGGGCTCTCATTGACCACGCGCACGGCGTATTTACCTGATGCTTCTAGGTTAAGTTTAACCATGCGTGTAAAAGAGGCCTCGTCATCGACTAAGAGGACACGGCGTGGTTGAAGTCCAGGGGTATTTTTAGTCTTAGCTTTCATTTTTTGAGGTAGTGGGAAATATCAATCGGGCACATACGCCCAGTGTTGTTTGTCTATTTTCTAGTGTAATCAATCCGCGGTGCATATCAACTATACTTCGCGTTACGGAGAGGCCGAGGCCAGTGCCATTGCCGGTCGAATTGGAGGAATAGAAAGGATCAAATACTTTTTCGAGTGCTGCTGCTGAGAGTCCACCGCCCGTGTCTTTGACCTCAATGACTACAATTTGCTCCCCGATTCGAAAGCATTCAGTCATTTGGCTGGATACGTTAGAGCCTGTTTTTTGCATAGTTCGGTTGTGGCTACTTACGCTTAGTTTTCCGCCTTCTGGCATGACCGAGATTGCGTTTAGAAACAAATTTATGAAGACCTGCTCCATTTTTTTGGTATCTATCAATACGGTCGGTAGGTTTGGGCTTAGTTCCAACTGTAATTCGATATGGGCCTCGTTGAGATTGTGGCGCATGAATGTGAGCACGTGTTCAATGATCTCGTTGATGCTCTCCGGCACCATATTAATTTCGTGAGGTGATGAATAGTCGAGCAGTTCGAATATCACATGGTTGGCTTTATCAGCGGCAATCTGCATATCATTGAGCACCTCCATTATTTCCTTAGATTCGGTTAGTTGCTTTTTTAAGAAATCTATTCCAAGTGTGACGACTGCCAGTGGGTTTTTGACTTCATGCGCGATGCCCGCAGCCAATCGACCGACGGTTTTTAGCTTTTCGGCTTCGATCAGTTGAAGCTTAGTGGTTTCGAGCGTTTTAATCACTGACTTGAGTTTGAATTCAATCTCTTTTTGAGATGTGATGTCTTGCGAGATTCCGACTAAGCCGATGCAGTTTCCAGTTTTGTCGTAAAAGGGCACTTTACTCGTTAGCAGCCACAGGTCGGGCGTATTCTTACGCTGTCGATGATCGATCATATACTCGACCCCTTTGCCTGTTTCCATGATCGCCATATCATTGGTATTAATTTTCTCGGCTTCTGTCTGTTCAAAAAAATCCAAGAGTGTTTTGCCGATTACTGCTTCGATTGAGGATGCGCCCAGAAAGCGGGCGTGACGTTGATTGACAATGAGGTAGCACCCTTTTCTATCTTTGACGAAAATGCCTGCCAATGCGTAGTCGATAATCGTCTTGAGTAGGCGTCCTTCACGTTCGAGTTGATCTTGCGCCTCGATCAGGTCGGTGACTAAGCGAGACATCCCCATGGTGCCTATGATTTGATTGTGCGTATCACGTAAAGGAATCTTGGTGGTAGAAACATAGCGAATCTGGCCGTTGTGCATCGTTTCTTTTTCGATTTTACCAATAATCGGCTTGCCGGTCTCGATTATGCTTTGTTCGTCATCGTATGCGGGTTGTGCATGTTCTGGAGTGAAAAGATCAAAGTCGGTCTTGCCTATAATCTCCTTCGGATTTGAAAATCCGTAGATTTGATTCATCGTTTTACTTACTTTGAGGAAGCGGCTTTGCTTGTTTTTGAAGTAGATCGCATCGGGGATATTCTCTAGCAATTGCTTGAGTAAGTTCTGTTCTGACAGCAGTTGCGCGTCTTTGTGGTGGCGCTGGATGGCATGGGAAATGCGAGTCGAGAGTTCCCCTTCGGCCATCGAATCGGCTAGTAGGAAATCATCCACAAGAGGGATGATTTCCTGCTGCTGTTGTAGTTGTGCATGGCTTCGATAGAGGCAAAGCAGCGCGACTGATCTGTTGATTGCGCCGATTGATTTGATTATTTGGAGCACAAGGCTCGTTTCAATACGCATGTCGAGCAGGACCGCATGCCAGGAATGCTTAATGTCGACATGTTCTAGGTCATCGAGGTTTTCGATGCGCAAGAGCTCATATAGTTCATCCTCTACTTTGGACAAATGCTCTCGAATGACCGATTCTTGTTGAGGATCGGGGCTTAATAGCAGGAGCTTACATGTCGTGCCTGCTTGCGGGGCTGGGGCGTTCTTCTGTATGTTTAAATTTTAAGTAATAATTGCAAAATCACAAGTGTCGGCCTGCATGAAAATCATGGAATGGCGTATGTTTTTACAGTTAGTCAATTGCAGCCTGCGCTAGAGCAGTGATTGTTGTAGATCGAGATTTACCGATGAGCTGAATCCGTACGGGGAATTCCCAAGCGGCATCATTCTCCGCTCGGTGTTGTTGGCACTGCTGCTTGTGCCTATCGTTTTGAGTAGCAAGCAACGGTCGCGGAGCTTGATTGTGGTACATATCCAACGACTGCTGTGTTTGATCATCGCGATCTCAGCTGTCCACAGTTTCAGCATTGGCCGACTGCTGTGGATGCGCCGATAATCTCGAAATTAGCCGCATGGGCTTCTCGTTCCCTCAAATTGCTTGGTAGCAATCGGGGTCGAACCGAGGCGTACAGATCGCATAGAAGATCAGATCATCGTCACCTGTGTTGGTGATGCGTTGGCGAGTGCCAGCGGGGATGCGTATGACATCGCCGACGTTGGCATTAATTGCCTTCAACGTGCCGACTTCCACGCAGCCAGTGCCGGAAATGATAAGGTAGCGCTCAGCGGTGTCTGTTAATTTGTGCCACTCGGTCGTGATGCCAGGCTTCACTCGTGCACGTGCGATCGAAACAGTTGGATCATCAGGATCGTTCGACACTTCCAAAATCGAGCAGCGCTCGGCTGTTTCAAACTCGTCGGCTTCGTTGCTTCGCTTGATCTCTGGGCGCATTTGATTATTTCGCGCCTACTGTTTTCCAGAGTGCTTCAACCAGTGCGAGATCGACCCCGTCAGTGGTCACTGCGTGGCCGAGGGTTTGCATGCTGATGAAGCGCAGGCGTCCGCTGCGGTTTTTTTTGTCGCGCTGCATCGCGGCCATGAGGTCGCAGATCGGGAGTGGTGCCTTGAGCTGAGTCGGGAGGGCGAAGCGCTCGATGAGTGCATTGGCACGGGCGATGTCGCTGGCGTCGATTTGGCCGAGTTCGACCGAAAGTTGGGTGGCGAGGTTGAGGCCGATGCCAACGGCTTCGCCGTGTAAATAATGACCATAGCCAGCGACGTTTTCGATCGCATGGGCAAAGGTGTGTCCGAGGTTGAGTCGGGCGCGTCCGCCGGAACCTGCAGTTTCCTTTTCGTCGTCGGCGACGATCTCGGCTTTGATCGCGCAGCAACGGCGAACGATGGCGGCTAGTTCGGGGGAGCTGGCGGTGAGCGAGTCGACTTGCTCCAGTTCTTTGAAGAAATCCAAGTCGTAGAGCATACCATATTTGATGACCTCAGCCATGCCGGCAGCGAATTCGCGCGGTGGTAAGGTCTCCAGTAAGCGGGTCTCGATATAGACGGCTTTAGGCTGCCAAAATGCGCCGACCAAGTTTTTACCTTCAGGTAGGTTGATGCCGGTCTTGCCGCCGACCGAGCTATCGACCATCGAGAGGAGGGTGGTTGGGATTTGGTAAAAATCGATGCCGCGCAGATAGCTGGCTGCCACGTAGCCAGAGAGGTCGCCGATCACGCCGCCACCAAATGCGAATAATGCACAGTCGCGGTTGGCGGATTGCACCGCCAAGAAGCTGAGGGCTTGGCTGAGGAATTCGACCGACTTGGTCTTTTCGCCCGATGGTAGGCTGAGTATTTCGGCATCTTCGAACCCGGCCTGTGCCAGGACGTCAGGTTGTGCGGCGAGCACCTTGGCATCGCTGAGCACGCGGACACTGCGACCAGCCGCGCGTAGGGCTGCGACGTCCTTTTTCAACGCACTCAGACTGTCGCTGAAATGAATCGGATAAGCGCGTTCGGCGAGTTCGACGGTGAGTGGTGCGGTGGTGCTCATGTTAGTCGTTGTTGTGGGCTCGAGCTTGCTCGATCTCAAGAAGTGCTAAAGGCTAAAATAGAAGGTGCGGTGTTTGCAAGCAAAGCCCCTACGCGTCATCAGTAATTCCGAAAATGGCGTTGACGTAGTTTTTCGTCGAGAAGGGTTGTAGATCGTCGGGTTGTTCGCCGAGACCGACGAAGTAGATTGGCAGCTTCAATTCGCGGTAGATGCCGACCAGTGCGCCGCCACGGCTGGTGCCGTCGAGCTTGGTGATGATCAGCCCTGTGAGTGGGAAGGTTTCGTTGAAGACGCGCGCTTGCTCAATCGAGTTGGAACCAAGACTGCCGTCGACGACCAACCAACTGTGGTGTGGCGCTTCGGGGTCTTGCTTCTGGAGGACGCGTTTTAATTTTTCGAGCTCCTTCATTAGGTTGCTCTTGGTGTGCAAGCGGCCTGCGGTGTCGAGAATCACGATGTCGTGGCCGCGGCTTTTGGCGGCTTCATACGCATCAAAAGCGACGGCGGCGGAGTCGGCGCCGTGGTGGCTGGCGACGATGTCGATCTTCAGCTTGTCGGCCCAGTGTTTGATCTGTTCGTTGGCTGCGGCACGGAAAGTGTCGCACGCGCCAATTAGGAGGCTGTATCCTTCATTCTGATACAGGTGTCCGAGCTTGGCGGTAGTGGTCGTCTTACCGGAGCCGTTGACGCCGATTAGGCAGATGACCTCGGGCTTGTGTTGGCCGACGGTGACGATGCCTTCAGCGCCTTCGAGCACGCGGGCGAGCACGGTCGCGCCGATCTTGGCCGCGTCTTGGCCGCGGATTTCCTTATCGGCCTTGTAAGCAGCTTGAATCTCTTTGATAATTTCCTCTACGGTTTCGACGCCGAAGTCGGCGGTGTAGAGGGCTTCTTCGAGTTGATCGAGTGCGTCTTGATCGAGCTTGGCGCCGGAGAAGACGTCATCAAAGGCCTTGTGGAAAGTAGGGGTCTGGCGCTTGAGCCCCTCTTTGAATTTTTTAAAGAGACTACGCATTGGTCGAATCCTTAGTCCGCTGCTTTACGCAGAGGTCGTGTGATTTTGTCCTTCATCTTATCGAGAATCCCATTGATGAAGCGCTTAGAGTCTGGATTTGAAAAGATCTTACTTAGATCAATCGCTTCGTTGATGCTGACAATCGGTGGGATGTCGTTGCGATAGAGGAGTTCGTAAATAGCAAGACGCAGGATGGCGAGGTCGACTTTGGCGATACGCTCGAAGGTCCAGTTGTTGGCGTGCTCGCTGATGTGGCCATCGATGATTTCGATGTTTTCGATGGTTCCGAGCGCGAGCTCTTCGGAAAAAGCGTAGTAGGCGCGCTCTTCTTCTTGGTTCTCAAAGAACTGGCAGACGTCGTCCGCGAGGACTTTCGGCTTGTTCGACTCCCATTGGTAGAGGAACTGCACGGTGCTCATGCGGTTTTCACGGCGTTGTGAGCGGCGGGTTACTGGTTCGTTGTCTTCCATTTATGTGTAAATTGAGCCATTTCGAGGGCTGCTTGGGCAAATTCTTTGCCACGGTTGATGGTTTCTCCGGCGCGAGCCTCGGCTTGTGCGACGTGGTTGACGACTAGGATGCCGTTAATGACGGGTACTTTTTGCGCGATACTGACATTGAGTAAGGCAGTGGCGGTGCTGTCGCCGATGATCTCGTGGTGATTGGTGTCACCAGCGATGACGACGCCGATCACGATAATCGCGTCGAGTTGAGAGTGGTGCGCGACTGTCGAGGCTGCGTAGGGGAGCTCGGCGGCGCCAGGGACGCGCTCGATCAGAGGAGCTTCGGCACCTGCTGCGGTGAGTGTGGCACTGGCATGCCGAACGAGCGAGTCGACCAGCGCTTCATTATAGCGCGAGGCAATGATGGCAAAGCGCAGGCCGCTGCCGTCAATTTTTTGGATGCTTGGAATGTCGAGACTCATCAGGGGAGATGACTAAGAACGCCGAAGCGGGAACATTCAACGTCGAACTTCGAATACCTCTCGTCTGAAGTTGCGCGACCTTTAAAAAATCAACAATTCGATGTTGGACGTTCAACCTTCGATGTTTTTAGTTCATTGCCATGTTCACATTGCTCAAAGAATCCGGCTCGGCTCGTCGTGGAGTCCTTAAAACACGTCATGGCGATATTCAGACTCCGATTTTCATGCCGGTCGGCACTCAGGCCACGGTGAAAGGGATGACGCCTGCGCAGATCGAAGAGGTCGGGTCGCAGATTATTTTGGGTAATACCTACCACCTAAATATACGTCCTGGCTCTGATCTGGTGAAGGAGATGGGCGGGCTGCACAAGTTCATGAACTGGAAAGGCCCGATTCTGACCGACAGTGGTGGTTTTCAAGTATTTAGCCTCTCCAAGCTGCGCAAAATCACGGAAGAGGGGATCGAGTTTCGTTCGCACCTGGATGGGCGTAAGCTGTTCCTCGGACCGAAGAATTGCTTCGAGATACAGAAGGACCTCGATACCGACATCGCAATGGTGCTCGATGAGTGCCCGCCGTATCCATGTGCGCGGGAGGAGTGCGAAGCAGCGGTGGCTCGTACGATCCGCTGGGCGGGTGAATTTTTAGAGCATGCGACGAAAGATGGCTTTCTCGAATCCGGGCACCATGTCTTCGGTATTATTCAGGGCTCTATTTATGATGACTTGCGTCAACATTGTGGTCGTGAATTGGCAAAGATGGATTTTCCGGGCTATGCGATTGGCGGCGTCAGTGTCGGAGAGCCAGAAGAGGAGATGATTCGGCAAGTTGCCGCGACTGCATCGGTGATGCCAAAGGAAAAACCGCGCTACGTGATGGGCGTGGGCACGCCGCCGCAGTTGTTGAAGATGGTCGGCCTTGGCATGGATATGTTTGACTGTGTGATGCCGACCCGTCTCGCGCGCCATGCTTCGGTATTTACTCCCGAGGGTGTGTTGAATTTGAAGAATGAGCGCTTTAAGCACGATCCGAAGCCGATCATGGAAGCCGATAACTACACCTGTAAGAATTTCAGCCGCGCTTACTTGCGTCACCTAGTGATGGCGAAGGAGCTGTTGGCGCACACGCTGCTGTCGATTCACAATACGCACTTTTTCTTGGATCTGATGGCGCAGGCTCGTGCTCACATTGAGGCTGATGATTATGCGCAGTGGAGCGCTGCATGGATCGCACGCTACAATGCCGGCGATAAGTAGGATGGAGTTCGATTCGCAGGGACTCCTAAGCTAAGCTATTCGGCAACATTAAGTCGGTTTCGCGGCGGAGCCAGTGGCAGAGGTTACGGCTGATCTGTGCGCACGCTTCCAGCTGTTCGGGGGCTGCGCTGTCGGGCGTGGGTGGGTTGATCAATTGCTTGGCTGATTCGCGTAAATTAGCTGGAAGCTCCGGCCACCAGGCTTCGCGCACGGGATAGCCTTCGTCTTTGAGTAGGATGTAGATCGCTTTTAGAAAAACAATAGCTGGGAGTGCGCGCTCGGCGAACGCGTCTAGGGTGCGTTCGGTAATATGGTAGAGCGCTGCGGGGTCGCCCATATGCGGGCCATTTTGAGCAATGAGCGCACAGAAATCTGAGGCGTGTTGTAGTTTGCGATACGATTGGCCGATACCGTTACGGCGGTGCACCAGTTGGTAGTCTTTAACGAAACGAGCCGTGCCTTGCTTTGAGGTTTCCAGTTGTATGTCGGCGGTATCGAATAGATCGGCCGCGGCACTCTGCGAGGGGTTCTTCGAGAGTCGCTTGAGGCAAAGAAAGGTGCCGCTCTCTGCGGTGAGAATGTCGATTTTATGAAAGGACTCGCCACTGGCAGCGATGCGCAGCACCAGCGCGCGTTCGGTCACCGCGGGTGCGCTCATACGGTGACGCTGATTTCTGCCGGATTGTTGATGAGTACGGCTTCGCCGCTCGTGCGATTCGGCACCACTGCGCCGCCGGAGATGATGAGCTTCATGCCGTCGGTGATCGTCATGTCCAAGCGTGTGATGTCTTCTTCGGGCAGCATCAGCAGAAAGCCGCTGGTTGGATTGGGCGTGGTGGGTACGAAAACGTTGACGATATGTTCGCCGGTGACGTCTTGTGTTTCGCCTTTAGCCGTACTGGTGAGGAATCCGAGCACGTAGCACCGCTTGCGCGGATATTCGATGAGGACGACTTCCTGGAAAACGGCCTTCTTTTGCTGGCTGAAGGTCTGCACGATTTGTTTGACGGATCGGTAGACCGTGCTGACGAAGGGTAATCGATCCAGCAGAAGTTCGATGCTGTTGAGGAGGATGCGGCCGATAAAGATGCGCGAACCGTAGCCAAGTAAGGTGATGAGTAGTAACACGACCAGCACGGAAATGAACTCAAGGCCAACCTGCACGATGGGCATCGATTTTAACTCTGGATCGAGGAACCAGAAGAAGTATTTACTGGCGGGCGTGCCGATTTTATCGAGCAAGAAGCGGATGACGATCATCGTCACGCCAAGTGGCAGGATGACGACGATGCCTGTGATGAATGCGTTTCGTAGAGAGCGTAACATGTTGAGAATAGGCCTGTCTGTAAATTGAAAGCGGAAATTCAGAGAGTGGCGAGCCTTCTTGCTCGCCGGCTGAGTGGTTTCACTTGCTATGCTTGGATGGCGCCTTCTATTGGGCGACATGAAGAACCTACACCACGAGTACGACGGCTTGATCTTCGATCTGGACGGCACCTTGGCCGATACGATGCCGACGCATTTTGTCGCATGGTCTCAGTCGATGGCGGAGCATGGACTGGTGCTATCCGAAGAGCGCTTCTACGCGCTCGGTGGCGTGCCTGCGTCGGAGATTATTGAGCTGCTCGCTAAAGAGCAGGGCAAGGTGGTTGATGCGGTCGCGATCGCAGAGGCGAAAGAAGCGTTGTTTATGGGGCTGTTGGCTTCGGTGCAGCCGGTGGCTTCGGTGCAGGCGATTGCCGAGTTTCATCGCGAGCATCTGCCGATGGCGATTGCCACGGGCAGCCCCAAGTGGGTAGCGGAGCGAATACTCAAGTCACTGGGGATCCGTGA
>DJBY01000050.1:43936-48968 GCA_002430605.1 Opitutia bacterium UBA5964
GGCATGGCAGTGGTGGATATCCATACCCTGCCCTGAGGGCGTGGAACTGGTTCAGTCGTAAACGAAGAGACTCTTTTTTATCAAGTACGTGTGGGCGCTTACTGCTAGCGGCGCCGAAGCATCGCAACGACCAGTGCGCAGCAACCAGAGAGCAGTGCGTATGTTCTTGGCTCGGGGACGACGGTGACAACTAATGAGGAAAGTTCAAATCCGTTACCTGATTGGAAGCCGAAAGTGGCATCGGTATTGGCGGCAAGCGTTGTGCCAGATGCGAATATGAAAGAGCTTGAACCAATGATGGTAGTGATTCCTGCAATTGTTAAGAAGGCTTCGTCGGCTCCAAACTCGGTGAGTTCGATTGAAACGAAATCGACGTTTTGATTGAAGCTGAAGGTCATGAACTCCGCTCCATCTATGGATTGATTGTCAAACAGGTTCGTGATATCGCCTGATGGCATTGCGTTGATGCCAAACCCGCCAGCGGGGGTCGAGTTAAACGTTCCTGAACTCGCAGCGGCTGTTAGGGTGAGCCCCCCTGAGATAGTTGATCCAGATGCCAAATCATCGAAATCCGCTTGGGCCTGTCCTGCGCTTGTATTATTGCCGAATGTAAAAGTCTGAGCGGAGACTGAAAGGTTGAATGCCGCAATTGTAATGAGGGCGAGGAGAGGTGTCTGTGGTTTCATTTTTGTATAATTTTTAATAAGTTATTGGTTCAACTATTAATCGTTAGTAAACTTTATTGTCAAGTTTGAGGAGATATTAGGCATTAGGTATTTTCTGCAGCCGATGATCCCCTTGATGTTGTGCGCTTCTCCCGCCTTTTCTTGCGTCGCGCTCCTTGATAAAGGGCAGGATCACCCGACGGCAGAAGAGCCCATGCCATAATGCCATGCCACTTCCTGGCGAGGGGCTCTATCGTGGTCGTTGCTGTGCCTAGACAGAACCGATTCTGGATATTTCGCGCCGCTAGCTTGAATCGCTCGAGGGAGGATGGGATTATAGGGGCACACAAAAAACGGGTCGCTTGCGCGACCCGTAAGGTGGAGAGAATGACTTTTTGAAAAGCTAGATCAACCCGAGCACCATTTTGCCTTCTTCGGTGATCATATCTTGGTTCCAAGGTGGATCCCAGACGATCTCGACTTGGGCTTCGCTGACGCCGGCGACGGATTCGAGGCGCATCTTGGCGTCTTCCGCGATCGCCGGCCCCATTCCGCAACCAGGGGCGGTGAGCGTCATGTCCATAGTGATTTTATGGCCGCCTTCTTCGCGTGCGTTAGTTTCAAGCGAATAAACGAGTCCGAGGTCGACGATGTTGACGGGAATCTCCGGGTCGAAGACGGATTTGAGGGCTTCCCACAGTGTGTCATGTTCCGGTGGTGTGCCGTCGTGACTAACCGCTGCAGCGTCTTTGGTCGTTTGTGTGACTTCTTCGCCTAGGCAGTCGGCATCGACACCTTTGATGCGGAACATGCCGTTGTGCGTCATGACGGTGAAGTTGCCGCCGAGGCGGTGCGTGATGGTGACAGTCTCGCCTTCGGGCAAGCTCATCGGCGTGCCTTGGGGGATGAGTGTGACTTCAACTTCGCGAGTGAGTGTTACTTGGTCGTCTGGCATGTTGTTTTAATGGCTGATGAGTAATGAATGATGGCTGATAGGTTATGAATGCTGATTAGCGATTAGCCATTACCTATTATTCATTAAGATCCATTCAACGCGAAAGCGTTTAATGGATCTTGGATTCGAATTTGTTGCGGATCAGTTCGCGGAGGTTGTCGGCGAGCTCATCGCTATCGACCTTCTCGATCACTTCCTCGAAGAAGCCGAATACCATGAGCTTCATAGCGTCGCGCTTGGTAATACCACGCTGCATCATATAGAAAAGCTCTTCGGAATCGACGTTACCAGTGGTAGCACCGTGTGAGCACTTCACATCGTTGGCTAGAATCTCTAGACCGGGAAGTGCATTGGCCTCGGCGGTTGGGTCGAGTAGCAAGTTACGGTTGGTCTGATAGGCGTCGGTCTGCTGCGCGCCTTCGGCGACTTTAATCAAGCCGGAGAAGATGGTGCGTGCATTGTCGAGCAGTGCATTCTTATAGAGTAGGTCGGACACGGCATTGCCGGCGTTGTGCGTCTGGAAAGTACGTTGGTCGAACTCTTGCGAATTTTCGGCTACGGTGAGCGAATACATCTTCACTTCTGCGCCAGGACCCTCGATGCGTGTTTGATTTTCAAAACGCGCACGTTCAGCACCGATGTTGACGGCGACGTTTTTTACCAATGTGTCGCGCTTGGCGATCGTGGTGTCGAGTTGGAAGGAGACGGTTTTTTCATTCCAATCCTGCACGACCTTGCGGAAGACCTTGGCACCGCTGGCTGCGTGGATGTTCGACACCGAGACATTCAAGGCCGGGTTCGTTGCAGTTTCGGAGAAGAAGATATCGACCACGGAGGCATTCGAATTAGCCTCTGCAATAATTAATGTATGAGGGAACACGGCTGCCATCTTGCCGCTAGTCCAGTAGTAATTGACAAACGGCTTCTCAATCTCGACGCCTTTGGGGACGAAGAGAATCGAGCCTGCCTTGACCAGCTCTGCATGCAGACCGAAGTATTTCTCTGAACCCAATTCTGTGGATTCTTGAAGGAAGTATTTCTCCATTAACTCGGGGTGCTGTGCAATGGCGTCGAGCACGGGCAAGTAGATGACGCCCTGTGCGGCGAGTTCGTCGCTGATGCCTTCGAACTGCGCTTGCGCATCGTCGGCGAATACGAGTTGACCGGCGCGATCACTTACCAGGTTCGAGCGCTCGACGAGCCCGGCAAGCGTATCGCTTGCTGGAGCCGCTGCGGGTGCAAAGCCGTCGATGCTGAGCTTGCCGACTGAGGCAAAGCGCCAACGTTCATCGCGTGTAGTGGGCGCGGGCAGCATCTCAAATTGAGCTTTGCCGCCGTCGCGGCGGGCGCTGAGCCATGCGGGTTCGTTGGTGGTGTTTGTTGGTTGTTCCAAAACTGTAGTCATTTTGTATTCAAAGTTAAATGTTCGATGTCCAGCATTCGTCATCCTCGGTCTAACGACCGAGGCCACGCTGCTAGCCGACGCTGCCTTCCATTTCCATGTCGATGAGGCGCTTGAGCTCGACGGAGTATTCCATTGGGAAGGCTTTCATCAATTCGTTGACGAATCCATTCACCGCGAGGCTCATGGCTTCGCCTTCGCTGAGGCCGCGTTGCATCATGTAGAAGATCTGCTCGGCGCTCACCTTGGAGACGCTAGCTTCGTGCTGCACTGTATTGTTCTCACCGCGTGTGGTGATGGCAGGATAGGTATCGGTGCGGCTGTTGGTGTTGATCAGCAATGCGTCACACTCAGTATTGTTTTTACAATTCTTGAGGTGCTTGGGCATGTGCACTTGACCGCGATAGGTGGAGCGTCCTTTGCCGATCGAGATCGACTTGGAGATGATGTTACTGGTCGTGTTGTCGGCGAGGTGCATCATTTTAGCGCCGGTGTCTTGGTGCTGGCCGTCGTTGGCAAGTGCGATGGAGAGCACTTCGCCGCGGGCGCCTTTGCCCTTAAGGACCACGCCTGGATACTTCATGGTGAGGCGTGAGCCGATGTTGCAGTCGATCCATTTCACTTCGGCATCTTCATCAGCCATGCCGCGCTTGGTGACCAGATTGAAGACATTGGACGACCAGTTCTGCACGGTGATGTACTGAATCTTGGCCCCTTTGAGAGCCACGAGCTCGACCACGGCGCTGTGTAGCGTAGCGGTTTCGAACTTGGGTGCGGTACAGCCCTCCATGTAAGTGATTTCGGCGCCCTCGTCGGCGATGATGAGCGTGCGCTCGAACTGGCCGAAGTTTTCCGCGTTGATACGGAAGTAGGCTTGCAGTGGTTGTTTTAGTTTCACGCCCTTAGGCACGTAAATGAAGCTGCCGCCAGAGAAAGTCGCACTGTTGAGCGCGGAGAACTTATTGTCCGAAGTCGGAATGACCTTACCGAAGTAAGGTTTGAAGATTTCCGGATACTTCATCAGGCCTTCGGTGGAACCCACAAAAATGACACCTTCTTTTTCTAGGTCCTCCTTCATGCGGGAGTAGGAGGCTTCGGAGTCGAACTGTGCTTCCACACCAGCGAGGAACTTGCGCTCTTGCTCGGGGATGCCGAGACGCTCGAAGGTTTCCTTCACGTCGTCGGGCACATCGTCCCATGAGCGTGCAGGCACTTGTCCTTTGGACAGGTAGTAGCGAATCTTGTCGAAGTGGATATTTTCAAGATCCTTGTCGGCCCACTTGGTCGGCATCGGTTTCTTCTGGAAGATTTCGAGTGCCTTGAGGCGGAAGTCGAGGATCCATGGATCTTCGCCTTTGACTTTGGAGATGTATTTGACGGTGTCCTCAGTGAGGCCCACACCAGCATCGAACTCGTAGTTTTCAGGATACTTAAAGTTTCCCTTCTCGGTGTCGACGTTGATGGCTTTGTGTTGAATTTCTGTATCTGTATTAGACATATAAAGTAATGGTTAATAGCTAATTGGTAATGGCGAAGAACTCGCGCTTACGCAGTTGCGGTAACGAATGCTTCTTTGACCCAGTCGTAGCCTTTGGATTCGAGCTCTTTGGCGAGTTCGGCGTCGCCACTGTGAACGATACGACCGTCGAACATGACGTGAACAACGTCCGGCACGATGTAGTCGAGCAGGCGTTGGTAGTGTGTGATGATGAGGAAGGCACGGTCTTCGGCGCGCATCATGTTCACACCTTCGGAAACAATACGAAGTGCGTCGATGTCGAGGCCAGAGTCGGTCTCATCCATTATGCAATACTTCGGGTTGAGCATCGACATTTGCAGGATCTCGCAGCGCTTTTTCTCACCACCAGAGAAGCCTTCATTGAGCGATCGTGCGGTAAACTTGCGGTCCATTTTGAGGGCGTCCATCTTGGCGTAGAGTTCTTTGTAATACTCGACTGCGTTGATGTCTTCGCCTTCGGGGAGGCGTGCCTGACGAGCGGCACGAATGAA
>DJBY01000050.1:49253-50638 GCA_002430605.1 Opitutia bacterium UBA5964
TTGGCGATTTTGTCGGGCGCTTCGCCGAGGATGTTGGCGCCGTCGAGGAGGATTTCGCCGCTTTCGACGGTATAGTCTTCGTGGCCAGCCATGACCTTGGCGAGCGTGCTCTTACCGGTGCCATTCGGGCCCATAAGTGCGTGTACTTCGCCCTTAGGAACAGTGAGATTGAAGTCTTTAAGGATGGCTTGGCCATCGATGGAGACATTGAGATTTTTGATTTCGAGCGTGTTCATGATATTTTAATTATAAATTAGTTGAAAAGTTAGTCGTGGCACTCGCCGCATTTACCGTCGTAGGCGATGTCGATATGCTGCGCTGAAAAGCCTTTCGGTAGGGTGGCCATTAGTTCGGAGATCAATTTTTCGGATAGTTCGATATCGACAATTTCACCGCTTTCTCGGCAATAGAAGTGGGCGTGCTGCGTGAGGTTGGGGCAGTAGCGGGTCGGTTCGCGCTCGAAGTTGACTTGGCGAATGAGGCTGGTGTCAGTCAGTGTTTCGAGGCAGTTGTAGACGGTCGCGAGTGAGATCGAGGGCATGTCTTGACGCGCACGCGCATAGACTTCGTCCGCGGTTGGGTGGTCGCGTTTCTCCAGCAGTAGGGCAAAGATGTGCTCGCGCTGCTTGGTCGAACGCTGTCCGCTGCGCTCCAGAGCATCGTCGAGAAGCTCTTTATATTGTGGTGACAGTTGCATGTGTGGTCTGATCGGTGGTCGAGTTTCGCGGTTATATTTAGAATCATTCTAAATATAATTAATAATGAGACTGAGTAGCAATAAAGCCAGAAAAGGATTAAATGCAAGCCTAATTGGAATTATTCTAAACAAGATGTAGTATCAGTTTCTCTAATGATGGAGTTGAATGTCTGGTGGCTTCCGTCGTTTCCGCGTCAGTATGGTGCAGAGAGTTGGTCTGTGGTTCTGCTCCGGCTCTGCTGCAATGACGGAGCATTGCCCTCCAGTGATTTAACCTAATATGCCAAAGAAGCCTGCTGCGCCTGTATTGCTCGTCCGTTGGTATGATTATACCGAGTGGCTATTAGAGCGTGTGGATAGTTTTCCGAAGAACCAACGGTTCATTTTCGGGACTCGTTTGGCGGATGCAGTGTTGGGCATTATGGAGCTGTTAGTCGAGGCGAGCTATTCGCGCACGAAGCTGGAGTTGCTGCGTCGGGCTGACACCGCGCCTCCGTGTGAGAAAATACGTCGTGCTGGTTCTTTGTTTGGAATGGCAATGCAGATTTTCACACGGAGCCACGGAGACACGGAGCTTGGGTTCTGTGCAGTGAAAAAGCCCCCGTGACTCCGTGGCTCCGTGTCTCCGTGTGAGACAAGCGTCGTGCTGGTTCTTTGTTTAGAATTGGCAATGCAGATTTTCACACGG
>DJBY01000054.1:0-2733 GCA_002430605.1 Opitutia bacterium UBA5964
TCAAATTCAGCTTGGTCGTAGATCCCTTTGCGCATGCGGCCAACAAACTCGGTCATGTCGATCGCTTCGACACGCATGCCAAGTGTGCGCTCCCAGAATGACGAGTCGACTACCGAGCCAGCGATTCCCATCGAAGTGCCACCCATGGAGAGATACGACTTGCCGCGCATGAAGCCAACTGCGAGGCCGGCGCGTGCGAAATTAAGGAGTTTTTCAACGACGTCTTCCGGCATCGTTTCGTCGCCCGCTTCTTGCACGTCTTTACCGTAAATACCGAAGGCTGGGATGCCTTTTTGGGTGTGACCAGCGAGTGCCGCTGCGAGATAAACTGCGCCAGGGCGCTCGGTGCCATTAAAGCCCCAGATCGCTTTAGGGCGATGCGGATCCATGTCCATCGTCTCAGAACCATAGCACCAGCAAGGTGTCACAGTCAGGCTCAGGCCGACGCCTTCGCGTTGGAATTTTGCTTCGCACGCCGCCGCTTCGCGCACGCCGCCAATATTGGTATCAGCGATCACGCACTCGACTGGGCTGCCGTCTGGATTACGGAGCTCTTTGCTGTAGAGCGCTGCCACGCGCTTCGCCATATTCATGGTGATCTCGTCGAGAGACTCGCGTACACCACCGAGGCGACCATCAATCGTGGGCCGAATGCCGATCTTGGGAAAAGTGAAGGGATAATTATTCATAGCCTGTATTATAGCTTATATCACTCTTGCTTGTTAGAGATATTCCTGACTCGATATGGATATTATTGAACGTTTAATTTGCAGTAAATTCACATGAAAACATTCCCTCTAGAGTTATCACCGCTGGTCCGACAGGGGCGTTATGCAAACTTTTCAAGGATGGCAGACGCTGCTGGGCAGGTTTTTATGGCGGGCTATGAGGAGTGCACACCAGATTACTTTATTGAACGAAGTGATTTTCCTTTCTGGACTTTGGAAGTGGTTGTCGGCGGGCACGGATTCTTTCGAGAGGGGCGGCAGCTGCGGCACTTACGGCATGGTTCGGTGTTCACCTATGGCCCCGGCGTCGCGCAGCATTTCGGCAATGAAGCCGAGCGGCCGTTTCGTAAGTATTTTTTTGTGCGAGGGGGGGGCAGCTTCCCGCAAGTATGGCATAGCGTCGGACTTCGACCCGGTGGCGTGTTGCAGCTCGGTGATGTGGCGTCGCTGGTTGGGGTGTTGCATAAGATCGTCGACGAAGGTCAGCACAGTGATGCGCAGACCGGGCAGGTTGTGGATGGGCTAGAGGCGGTGTTACTCGCTCTGATTGCCCGGCATCAAGGTTCGGCTAGTGGCGAGAAATCCGCTTCGCGGGTGGTTTATGATTTAGCGATGGAGATTCTACTGCGCGAATATAAGAGCCTGCATGCGCTATCGGATCTGGCCCAGCGGTCTGGCTATAGTAGCGAATATCTCTGTCGGATCTTTAAAAAGTATCATGGCGAGTCGCCTTATCAAGTGCTCTTGCACCGTAAGATGAGCGCCGCGTGGCTGTTGCTGCGCGACGGTCAGCTTCAAGTCGGCGCGGTCGGCCGTGAGCTCGGCTACCAAGATCCGCTGCATTTCTCACGAGTGTTTCGTAAGATCATGGGCTGCGCACCTAGTTCAGTTGGCGCGCGCGGGTAGTGACTATGACACACAAAACCGTCCGGTGCTAATCCGGAAGTTATGGGAACATCGTTGGATTGACTGAAGCGACCAGATCGAACAGTTTTTTCAACCCAATTGTTGCACTCCGTAATGTCCGATTGTGAGTGACTCGTGCCACGGCCTGAGCTCTTCTGGCGGTGCGGGCTTCCAAGTCACAAAATATAATTGCCTGCTCATATGACACCAAACACTGAAGAGGTCTATTTTGCTGGCGGCTGCTTGTGGGGCGTCCAGGAGTTTCTTCGGCACGTACCGGGGGTGCTGTCAACCGAAGCAGGTCGAGCCAACGGTGCGACCAATCAGAGGCACGGCGACTACGATGGGTTTGCCGAATGTGTGCGCACCCTGTTCGATCCCGAGAAGGTGTCGGTTGAGCAATTAATCGAGGCTTTGTTTGAAATTATTGATCCTTACAGCCTGAACCGACAGGGCCACGATGTGGGAGCGAGGTACCGGACTGGAGTGTATAGTCAGGACCCATCCCACCTGCGCAGGGCGAAAGAGTGGATCTTCGCGGGGACAGATGCGTCGCGGATCGTGGTCGAAGTGATGCCTCTAACAAACTACGTGAAAAGCGCTGCCGCGCATCAGGATCGGCTGACTCGGCGCCCCGATGACTATTGCCACATCCCTAAACAGCTGTTGTACCGGTATCGAAATTCAGCATCAGATGAAAATAAGCGCTAGCGCCAGTGGCGCTGTTGAGGCTACTGTAGCGCGAGCGAATAAAATCGTGCGCACGCTCTAATCCGAGCGCAGCGAAGCCCTCATGCAATGATTCCTCGCGGCTGAAAACGATGCAGTGTTTGCAGAGACTGGCGATTTAAGAGGGCACAAAAAAGCCCTCTAAAGAGGGCTGAAATAGTGGCGATTATATGCATTCTCAAGTTACGAGAGAGGCGAAGTACGCACCGTTCGAGTCGTATTCAATATGCTAATTAGCGGACGACGTCGGTCAACTTGGCAAAGCTCAGGTTGGCACCTGTCATTTTGGCACCAGACAGGTCGGCACTGGTTAGGTTGGCGAATCGCAGGTCGACATGGGACAGATTGGCATTGGTCAGGTCGGCACCGG
>DJBY01000054.1:2944-6445 GCA_002430605.1 Opitutia bacterium UBA5964
GGCCAGGTTGGCGCCGATCAGGTCAGCACGGACCAGCTTGGCCCCTTTAAGGTTGGCCCCTTTAAGGTTGGCTCCTGGCAGGTTGGCTCCTGGCAGGTTGGCACCGTTCAGATTGGCACCAGCTTGCAGATTCGCGCCGCTGTAAGAATGAATGCCCACGCCAGTTTCTGTGCGGTAATCAATTTGCACGCAATTTCCATCCGCATTTTGATAGGTAGCTGCTGTTGTGGTCGCTGAAAAGATAAGTAGAGAAATCGTGGCGAATAGAGCAGTTTGGAAAATAGGGGTATTTTTCATAGTTTTACTTATAAGTTTATCTAATTGGTAGCATTAATAATTAACGAACAGTGAGGTAAGTCAACATAATCTAATTAGCCCTCTGGTAGCGGTCCAAACACGCGAGGAGGAGCAGCGAATGCAAATCCGAGCGCAGCAACTACCCTTAAATTAAGACTGTAAGCGGAATTCAAAAACCTCAGAATTAACCTCCAATGTAGCACTATTAGCCTGAAAAAGCGGTCCGCGCGGAGGCCGACCCTTGCATGTTACAGTCCGCGAAGGATTCGCCAGCAATCAATGAGCAGGCACAAAAAAAGGCTCCGATTGCTCGGAGCCTTAAATGGTGGAGGTGGCGGGAGTCGAACCCGCGTCCCTCGTGCTTTCTTACGTGGCATCTACATGCTTAGCGTTCAATTTATTGTCGTTGCCGGATCGCCTAAATGCGAGCTATCCAGTTTCCAGGCTTCCTAAATACAACTGATAAGCGGAAGCCAGATTATCAGTTATGCCTGCTAGTCGACGCCTCACTCCCTTAGCAGGTGTCTAGGGTGAAACGTTGCCGCATTAAGCAGCAAGAGCGAATTGTTCTTCGCCAATTATTATTTGTAATGGATTGATACGGAGCCTCCATTATCTCCGACATGCAGCCTCGTATTACGACACAAGGTCGAATCCGTGACACCCCCTGAAAGTAAAGCGAACAGCCTGATAAGCTGAGAGCTAAAATAGTGACGAGTGAGTGGTCAGGAGTGAAGGTGATCACACGACGAACTGACTCGATTTTTGGGATTACGAAAAGAACTTGATCCGCATTTACGGAGGTTCTCTCAAAGAACGACCTAAACGATCGCGCGGCTTGGGCTAAATAGCAAGTCTGGCTTTACGGATTTATACCGGTGTCCTGAGCCTTATCGCTTGGATTCAAATATGTGCATGAGGCCAGATCCGTTGAAGGCCATCCGTATCCTGCCGCTGCCGATGTTACCATCGTCAATGATGGAATCGATGCGGACTGCTTGCTCTGGGGTGAAGCCCAAGTTGTAAACGTAAAGGTAAATGTAATCACTGGTATTTACGTAAAACCAATTGTAAGTCCCGTCTTTCCAGGTGCCTGGTAGGTAGCCTTCGATGGATTCTGGCATCTCACGGTAGGTCATCTGCGGTGGATAACCGCCCTCAGCAGTGCTGTAAAATTCGATGGCATTGGTGAAGACGCGAATGTCGTTAGCAGCCGCGGTGGCTTCGGCTCGTTGTGCGGCGGCCAAGACTCCTGGTACGGCTAGTAGCGCAAGTATTCCAATGACTGTGGTGACAACCATTAGTTCGACGAGTGAAAATCCTCTGGGGTGTTTAGCCTGCATTTAAATAGAGTTTATGCCTCTGATTCAGTTAATAGTCTTCTTTTCTGGAAATTTGTCAAAACAGTAGATGGCTACGGGTGGCGAGAACCTTGAACGGTTGAACTCGTCGGTCGCTCTAACAGTATCGTTTTGCCTAGAAGATAGTTAAATTCTCAAAATAGGCTTTTTTTGTTTTTTGATCATACACCGCAGTGGCGGAGCCTTCGGCGGCGTTCTGTGCGATCAGGCCATCTTTGACGCGGATGCTGATCGCAGCTTGCCATGTTTCGAATTGCTCAACGGAAACGGAGCCGTCGGGCGATATCGGTTGGCTTTGTTGCTTTTTGTCTGCGGGTAAATAGGCCTTATAGCGGCTAAGAGTTTCTTGCTTGGCTAGGCGGTGCACCTGCATGCCGTTGCTTTCGGCCCAGGCTTTAAAGTTTTCTAGGCTAACCTGAAACTCGTAGACTTGAACCTGTTTGGAGCGATAGTAAGAGATACGGGACGTGTAGTCGGGGAGCCATTTGACGTGATTGACGTCTACCCCGAAGTCGGGGGCGGTGTTGAGGAAGAAGAAGATGGCGAACGGTAAGGCGACGATGAGGCCGAATAGAGCGTAGAGGGCTCGTATGTCTCGACGGGACTTTGGTTTGAAGGATTCGAGTGCGTCTTCGTAAAAGCGCAGCATGAGATTGGCGCGTGCTTTTTCGGCACCTTCGCGGGCGATGAGGTCTTCGTATGAGCTGAGGCGCCAGCGCTTTTGTAGTTTTGCGTAGCGTTCGAGTGCTTCTTTTTCGAGTGCTTTCTCGCTATTGAAATCGGTGTTAATTTGAAGGACGCTAACATAGCCTTCTTGAGTCACCCATGTCCAAGATTCGCCTTCAGTCTTGAAGTAGCCCGCGAGTTGGAAGCGGTTCATATTCCAGCGCCGGTGCCCAGCGTAGATCACTTTTGTATCTTCCTCGAAGGGACCGTTGTGAAAGTCCAAGCGCACTTGATTACTTTGAAGACCAGCAGCGGTTTGATAGGCGCTTTGCTGTTCTTTGGTGGTGAATGCGCCCAATGCATGCAAGGAGCCATCGTCTTCGACGCGGATCAATATGTGCAAATAGGGAATCATAGGGGAGGTTGTTTGAGCTGAGCAGTGGGCCTACGCTTGAGGGTTGTCGCTCGATATTCAAAGCTTTTCGTTAATCTTTGATTATGAGTCAATACTTTGCCGCGTGTATTGAAAATCGAACGACTGTGCTCTGGTGCTTCTTAATGATATGGACTAAGTCAAAAAAGCCCGACGTGCTGAGGACGTCGGGCTTTGTTTTAAAACGATTGAAGTTCAGAATCTAAATCAGGTCTTTGACGGCCTCGCGTTCGTCTTCGAGCTCTTGAACACTGGCGTCGATTTTAGCGCGGCTGAATTCGTTGATCTCGATGCCTTGAACGACTTCGATCTTGCTGCCGTCGGAACGCACCGGAAGGGACGTGATCAAGCCTGGTATGGTACCGTAGCTGCCGTCGGAGCAGATGCACATACTGATACTGTCGCCAGCTGGTGTCGGTGTGACAATCTTGCGAACTGCGTCAACGATGCCGTTGGCTGCAGATGCAGCAGATGAGGAGCCACGTGCTGCGATGATTGCTGCACCGCGCTTTTGCACGTTGGGAATGAACTCATCCTTGAACCATGCTTCGTCGCCAATCACTTCGGCTGCCGACTTGCCGCCAATTTGTGCAGAGTAAAAGTCAGGATACTGTGTGGCGGAGTGATTGCCCCAGATCGTCATGTTAGTGACTTCGGTGACGTCGACGCCTGCCTTTTGAGCGAGCTGTGTCTTGGCGCGGTTTTCGTCGAGCATCGTCATTGCAAACCAACGATCATTCGGGA
>DJBY01000054.1:6699-17062 GCA_002430605.1 Opitutia bacterium UBA5964
ATGCGAACATCGGCAGCAGCGTTGCGCGCGATCGCTTGGCCTTGTCCAGTGAAGACCTTACCATTGATACTGAGTAAGTCGGCGCGTTCCATGCCGGCTTTACGTGGCACGGAGCCGACCAGGCAGGCCCAGTTGACATCTTTGAAGCCTTCGTCGAGGTCAGTTGTTGCAACCACGTCTTTAAGGAGTGGGAAAGCGCAATCATCAAGTTCCATGACGACGCCCTTGAGGGCTTCGAGTGCCGGTTGGATTTCGATTAGGTTGAGTGCGACCGGTTGATCAGGGCCAAACATAGCGCCAGATGCGATCCGGAAGAGAAGGGCATAGCCAATGTTTCCGGCTGCTCCGGTGACTGCGACGCGAATAGGTTGTTTACTCATGATTTTCGTTTTCGGTTTTGGATTAAAAAAAGTGCTGAAGCGATGTGGTGGAGTTTAACTGATAAATAAAAACTCATTAGTGCGCTGGATTAAACCAGTTCGTCCAAGTCGTCTGTTAAGCTTCGAAAGTCGCTGCCAATGCTTGGTAGGCTTGTTTGATCATTGCCTCGGTGGTTGGCCAATCGATGCAGCCATCGGTGATGGAGACGCCGTATTTGAGGTCTTCGATCGGCTGCGGGAAGGGTTGAGCGCCGTGATTGATGTTACTCTCGACCATGGCTCCGATGATGCTCGGGTCAGTTAGGCTTTGCTGGATCAGTTGATTGAAGACTTCTGGCTGAAGGGCAGGATCTTTGCTGCTATTGGCATGGCTGCAGTCGATCATGATCGCTGGAGTCAGCTCCGCGGCCTTGAGCAGATCGCTCGTTTTTTTGACGTCTGCGGCGCTGTAGTTTGGGCCGTTGGAGCCGCCGCGTAGCACGATATGACAATTCGGATTGCCGTTGGTGGTGAGGGCATTGGCTTGACCTAGGTTATCGATGCCGAGAAATGTTTGTGGCTGGCTGGCTGCTTTGATCGCGTTCAGCGCAACGGTCAGACCGCCGTCGGTGCCGTTTTTGAAGCCAAGTGGCATCGAGAGGCCGGATGCCATCTGGCGGTGCGTTTGACTTTCGGTAGTGCGTGCGCCGATTGCCGACCAGCAGATGAGGTCGGCAATGTATTGAGGCGTGATCGGGTCCAGCAGCTCGGTGGCTGTCGGCATGCCCATGTCGATCACTTCTTTGAGGAAGCGGCGTGCGATGCGTAGGCCTTCGGGGATGTCGCTGGTGCCGTCGAGATTCGGGTCCATGATGAGGCCCTTCCAGCCGACCGTGGTCCGCGGCTTCTCGAAGTAGACGCGCATGACGAGCAGCATGCGGTCTTTGACTTCTTCTGCGAGAGCGGCCAATTTATGCGCGTATTCGCGGCCAGCCTCGAGATCGTGGATCGAGCAGGGACCGACGACTATGAGTAATCGACGGTCGTCGCCAAAGATAATTTTGTTAATGGCTTCGCGACTTTCGGCGACGAATTTGCCCGCGGCTTCCGTTTTTTCGATCTCGTCACACAGGGCGAGAGGCGTTGGTAAGAGCGTTTTGGAGGAGATGTTGATATCGGTCACTTTTTTCACAGGCGGCGATGTTTAACCATCCAAGTGTGAAGGAACAAGCCATAATTCCAGTCTGGGCATGAAACTCGAATTCTCCGATTGAAAAATGATACAAGGCGGGGCAAGTTGCCGGTATGAAGTCTTTTTTTGGATATGAGTATGAGCCCGCCGCGCACCTGCTGGTGACGGATGAGGATGCGGCCGATTTTTTGCAGAGTCAGTTTTCAAATGAACTACGGCCGTTTGATGTGGGGCGGTGCACTTATGGGGTCTGGTTAGATGTCAAAGGCAAGGTGATCGCGGATAGTGTGATCTTCTGCGAAGGGGCCGAGCGTTTCCGTATTTTGAGTGAGTATTCAGCTTCGGCAGTGATTGCGCAGAAGCTGAAGCAGCATATCATTGCTGATGATGTAGAGATCGAGGCGCAGTCGACTGGTGCGGCGCTGGCTTTAATTGGAGAGGGTGCGTTTGCAGTGCTGCAGCAGTTGGGGTTTTCCGTGCCAGAGGCGGGCTCTTTTGTAAATAAGTTGGGTGTGATGCTGTCGTGCGGCCGACGTTCGACAGCGCTGAGTTTCGAACTGTGGTCTGATTCTGCGGCGACGATAGCCGAGCTGAAAGCGCGTCTGGTTGAGATTGGTATGGAGTGGATTTCAGCAGAGCGGATGCAATTGATACGGATCGCGGCGGGGATTCCGAGCGTGCCTTGCGAAATAGGCCCAAATGATTTACCTGGAGAGGGCGCATTGGTGGGGGATGCCGTTTCGCTAACAAAGGGCTGTTACCTCGGGCAAGAGGTGGTTTCGCGGATGCATCATGTGGGACGACCGCAGCGTGGATTGTTCCGCATTTCGGGCTCTGACCGCGCACCGAATTGCCCGATTGCATTATATAATAGAGAGTCGAAGAAAATCGGGGAGTTGCGCAGCGCCTTTTCGACTGAAAATGGCTGGCAAGGCGTGGCTCTCTTAAAAACTCGCTATGCGGTCGTTGGCGAGTTGCTAAACCATGAGACTGGCAGCGTAAAAATAGAGGGACTGTTTCAGTCGATCAAGGGAGGGGCAGAATGATGGAAGCCGAGCCAGACCAATTGACTCTAATCAAATCGTTGTTTTTAAAAATGGGAGCGCCAGAAGAACAGGCTGAAATCATGGCTTCTCAACTTCTAAAACGCGCGGGACAAATTGCGTTAGATCGAGAAATTTTAATTATTGAGGCGGTTGAAATCCTTTTAAAACAGGTGGTTGAGGCGCAGCAGGGAAGTTGATATGGCTCTGAGAGTATCGTAAAGCATGGATGTTGGCTAGGAACGTGAAAAAATAGCCTATTCAGAGCGATTTACTGTTGACGATTATGAATTCAAAGCGTCTTTTCTCGTACGGTCATTAGGCCAAACAACCTCAATCAAATTATACATATATGAACAAAGCACAACTTGTTGCAGAAGTGCAAAAATCACTAGGCGCAGATACTTCCAAAGCATCCGCAGAGCGCGCGATCCAAGCCGTTCTTGAAGGTATCAAAAAGGGCATTAAGAAGGACAAAAATGTCCAACTAATCGGTTTCGGTACATACTCGGTAACCAAGCGCGCAGCTCGTGATGGTATCAACCCACAAACGGGTGATAAGATTCGCATCAAAGCTTCTAAAGCAGTTAAGTTCAAAGCAGGAGCTGGCCTCAAGGCGATCCTCTAGTTTTTACCCCCAAATAAAGCTTTTCAAAAACCCGCAGTTTAGGCTGCGGGTTTTTTTGTCGATTTAGATTCGGAGTGTGGGCGACCCGGCCACATCTGTGTCAGCAGCAGCGGCAGTGCAGAGTCATTCGTTCATGAATCCGTGGGCGAGTCGCCCACGCTCCTTTGCTTGCTTAATGCCCACGTAGCCTTAGCGCAGTGGTAGAATAATCAAAATGTTTCTTTGCGGTTGCCAGACCCCACAAAGGTATCCTTATTGAGACGCTTTTGAGATTAACCCTCCTGATGAGGACACTATTATGAGCAAAAGCTTATTTGAAAAAGTATGGGATGCGCACGCCGTTCGCCAGTTGGCAAACGGACAGACGCAATTATTGATTGGCACACACCTGATTCATGAGGTGACGAGTCCGCAGGCTTTCGGCATGCTCCGAGACAAAGGCCTTCAGGTGAAATACCCGCATCGCACATTCGCGACGGTCGACCACATCGTGCCGACCAATGAAGCGGTCGAGCCTTACAGCGATCCGCTCGCTCAGGGTATGATCGAGGAGCTGCGCAATAATTGTGCGGAAAACAACGTCACTTTCTTTGACACCAACACTGGTAAGCAGGGAGTCGTCCATATTGTCGGTCCTGAGCAAGGTATCACACAGCCAGGCACGACCATCGCTTGTGGTGATTCGCACACTGCGACGCATGGTGCATTCGGTGCGATTGCGTTCGGTATCGGCACCAGTCAGGTGCGCGACGTGCTCGCAACGCAGACGATCGCTTTGAACGAGTTAAAAGTTCGCCGCATCAATGTGAACGGTGATTTAGCTCCTGGTGTTTACGCTAAGGATGTAATTTTACACATCATCCGTCTGCTCGGCACTCAAGGTGGCACGGGGTACGCATACGAGTATGCCGGTTCGACTGTTGAGGGCTTCACGATGGAAGAGCGTATGACGGTATGCAACATGTCCATCGAGGGCGGTGCACGTGTCGGCTACGTCAATCCAGACGAAGTCACTTTCAAATATCTCAAAGGTCGACCATACTCACCAAAAGGTGACGCTTGGGACGCTGCAGTTCAGCAATGGCAGTTATTTGCTTCTGACGAAGGCTGCTCGTACGACGATGTGGTTGACATCAACGCCGCGGATATTCCACCGACTGTCACATGGGGGATTACCCCAGCGCAGGGCGTTGGCATCACTGAAAACATCCCAGCAGTTGCTGACGGTGCGACCGAATCCGATCGTGCTTCGATCACTGAAGCCCTCGAATACATGAAGTTCGAAGGTGGTAGTCCGATCAAGGGCAAGAAGATCGACGTCGCTTTCATTGGTTCTTGTACCAACGGACGTCTCTCCGACTTCCAAGAAGTGGCACGCTATGTCAAGGGCCACAAGGTCGCTGACGGTGTGCAGGCCATCATTGTTCCCGGCTCTCAGGTCGTCGCGAAGATTGCCGAAGAGTTGGGTTTGGATAAGATCTTTATCGAAGCCGGCTTCGAATGGCGCGCCGCAGGCTGCTCCATGTGCTTGGCGATGAATCCTGACAAATTGATCGGTGATCAGCTTTGCGCGAGTTCCTCGAATCGTAACTTCAAGGGCCGCCAGGGTAGCCCAACTGGCCGTACGATGCTGATGAGCCCGTTGATGGTCGCAGCCGCTGCGATTACTGGTGAAGTTTCCGACGCACGTGACGTATTCACAGTCGCTTAGTAAATTCGTAATGGCTCTGCCATCTCCGGCAGACCTCCGTCTTAATTTCAAATTCCTAAATCTTAAAAATCATGGCATCCACTCCGATTAAACAGGTTACCGGTAAGGGCGTATTCGTCCCCGGTGACGATATTGATACAGACCGTATTATCCCTGCTCGCTTCATGAAGTGCATCACTTTCGATGGCCTCGGTGAGTATCTCTTCCACGATGTTCGCAAGACCGAGTCTGGCGAAGATAAGAAGCATAACCTCAACGATCCCCGCTTTGCGAATGCATCAGTGCTCTTGAGCGGCAATAACTTCGGTTGCGGCAGTTCGCGCGAGCATGCACCGCAGTCGATCCTACGGGCGGGCTACAATGCAGTGATCGCAGGCAGCTTCGCTGAGATCTTCTTCGGTAATTCGACTAATCTAGGTGTTGTATGCGTGGTCGCAACCGATGCGGATCGTCAGATCCTTGCAGATGCGATCGATCGTAATCCTGACCTAGAGATCACCATCGATGTGGAAGACCACAAGGTCTGGTTCGATGACGAGTTTATCCAGTGCGACATCAAAGCCGGCGCTCGTGAGAGTTTGCTCAATGGCACGTTTGATCCACTCGATGAGTTACTTCGAGGTGCGGCAGATGTCACAAAAGTGACGGATGCATTGCCTTATATGCAGGCTTAGGATCAGTAACTTTGATACTTCTTTTCTGACAAAAGGCGCAACCTAAACGGTTGCGCCTTTTTTATCTAAGCTCCATCTTTCCTCTTTATGGATTTACTGACGAACTCTGGCATCTTTCTTTACCCCTTGGCTCTGTGCTCCTTTATCGCGGTTTTTATCACGGTTGAGCGATTGATTGCGCTGCGTAGCTCCAGTGTCATTCCGCAACGATTGGTGGATGCCTTTGTGGAAGGAGATTTAGATCAGGTGGAGTCGGATCTCGGCTCTGTTACTGGCCGTATCATTAGTTTTTATCGCGACCGCCATCCCGACCCAGAAGCGCTCAAAGCCTTTGCACGCTTAGAGGTGAGCCGTATGGAGCGTGGCTTGTTTCTTCTCGAAGTCGTGATTGGCGCGGCGCCGCTGTTGGGCTTGTTGGGCACGGTGACTGGTTTGACTCAGGTGTTTGGTAATTTCTTTGCCGACAGTGGACTGGTGGATCCGAGTGCTTTTATCGGCGGCATCGCGTTGGCCTTGAATACGACGATCCTTGGCCTCGCAATTGCGATTCCAGCTCTAGCGGCACATGCGTATTTATTGCGTCGTGTTGAGCTGCTCGCCGCACGCATTAGCGTCGGTGTCGAGTGTTTGACTGAACTCGCACGTAAGCGCCCACAGGCGTAAAAACTTTTTGCACACGTTGACCTAACAGACGATGAGCAGCCTAGTTTCACATAGACGTCGCAACCCTTCGATCAACATCGTGCCTTTGGTCGATGTGCTTACTGTATTGCTTTTTTTCTTCATGGTGACGATGCAGTTCAAGCAGATTAGTGCCTTGAATATCACTGTTCCCGAGATCAAAACCGCGGGTAAGAATGAAGTGCAGGAACAGATCACGATCGCGCTGAGTCCGGTAGGGGAGATCTATCTCAATAATCAGTTGATCGAGATGCCTCAGTTTGAGGAGGCGATCAAGCTCGCAGGCGAATTGACGCCGGACCTGCCAATCTTGCTGGTCGCCGACGAGGAGGTGCCGCTCAAGCACGTCACTTCAGTCATGGATGTTTGCCGGAGTAATAAGCTGAACAAGATACGTTTACAGTCACGCTAGCCGTGCGCCGTGCTGGGCACGGAGTGGAAGTGATGTCTGCGGCGAGTCAGAGTGCCGTCTGAGACTCAAGAGAATCGCGGGATCAACCCGCTCGCTACGAACAATTGTAGGGGCTGGCTTTATGCCAAGCCCTTGCGCCTGATGTGACGCCGTCTTCGTAAGCAAAGTCTGTACGGATCGTGTCCTGCTCTAAATCGGGCGACGAATACGGTGGCGGTATTTCTGTGCCAAGGCTTCGTTGTGCTCTGCGCCACCGTCGGCATTTTGGCTGACGTAGGTCGGTGGTGTGACGCCAGTAGCGATGAGTTGCTCGATGATTTCCATCGAGAGTAGATTGAGTAAGAGTGCGCCACTCATTGTAGAAGTGGGGCCCACTTTGTAGGCAAAGCCAGGGGCATCGAGTGCCGCATCGCCTGGTTCGCCGCCGTTGTCCAAAACGTAGTCGCCGAGCTCGTAGAGCTTCTTGCCGGACGGGTGGCGCGAGGTTGTCGCTTTCGACATTTCCAAGGACGTGAGCACGATCACGTGTAGGCCTGCGGCCTTGGCTTCCATCGCGACTTCGATCGGGCTGGCATTGCGACCTGAATTAGAGATGACGATCACGACATCAGCTGGTTGCACTGCATATTGAAAGGCATAGCGCTGGAACAGACGCGCGCCATAGCCAGGGATTTGTTCGGGCCAACCATCGGCGGGATCGTTGATGCTACTGACAGGCACGAGTCCACCGGCGCGGCGCTCGATCTCAGCGGCAAGGATTTGTGAGTGTCCACTGCCGAAAGTGTGCAGCACGCCGTCGGCGGCGATCGAGTCGGCAATGAGTTTACCGACAGTGCGGAGTGTGTCGGCATTACTAAGGCGCACTTTAGCTTGGAGGGCGTTGCTGGTTTCGAAAAAAGTATCTGAGAGGCTCATGGGAATGAAAGTGGAGAGGAGGGTTGAGACTTGAGGGCTGAGAGATGCTTCTGAGTCTCGCCGTAGGGTAGTGAATAAAATGAATCGGGGACGGAGCAATGTCGTTTTAAAGATCCAGTAGCTTCATGCCGATTGCGATCCAGAGTGGAATGGTCAGGAAACTGATGAGAGTGGTGCCGAGTACGACTTTCAGTGCGACTTCCACTGAGCCGTCGAAGTGGCGGGCAAGCACGATCGGGAAGACGCCGCAAGGCATGGCAGCTTGCACGGCAATCACACATTTGAGTTCCGTTGAGAATGGCAGTATAAATGCGATACCCAGGAAAGCTGCAGGGAGAATGCCAAGCCGAAGCACGGATGCAGTGATTGGAATGTTTAGACGGCTGATGACCTTCATCTCTTTTGATAAGTCCACGAAGGTCGCTCCGATCAGGATGAGGCCGAGTGGAATCGCGCATTGGCCGAGTCGATTGATCGTTTCGAGTACGAAGTTCGGCAGGTACAGATCGATTTTGAAATAGTTCATCGGCACTGCAATGATAATGGCAATCACGGGGCCGCTGAAGATGCGTTTCCAAATTGATTTCGGATCGTTGCGTGCGAGGATGAAGCCGACGCCAAGCACCCACATTGCGACTTCGACGCCGAGATTATGCACCAGCAGCAACCCAGTTGTTTCACGGTCAAATAGTAGCGCGATGATCGGCACGGGAAAGTAGCCGTAGTTGTAGATGCCAGTGGTAAAGGCAAAGGTGCGGCACTCCTTCTGGTCGCCGAGCTTAAACTTGCGCGCGACCAGCATCGCGAGCCCAAATCCGCCGACGACGGTGGTCAATCCGACCAGTGGGGGGAGTATCAAATTCGATGGCTGACGCAGCGCATCGTTGCCAAGGATGAAACTGAAAATGAGCGCAGGGTAGAGCAGGTTGACGACCACGGCCATCAGGCTACGGTCGGCATGGGTGTCAAGCCAACCGACTCGGCGTGCCAGCGCGCCCGCTCCGATCATTAAGAATATCGGCAGGACTGCCGAGAAGACGAGTTGTGTGGTAATCATTCTTGGGCGTTGTTGTTAACCGAGAATGCGGGCCAGTGTTGCGTCGGTGACTCTTTCATATGCACGGTAGGCGTCTTTGGCTGAGTCGAGCACTTGAGTGAATTGATCGTGCTGCTCAGTGGTGTCGAATTCGAAGCCGAGCAGTGCGCGGCCGACGCGTTCGCCAGAATAGACGTAGTTGAAGTAGCACAAATTCGCATGTGGGCTAACGGCGCGCAGAAAGTCGGCTAATGCGCCTGGGCGCTCATGGAACTCCAGCGTAATGAAGTAGGGCGTGTGTAGTAGCTTCGATTCATAGTGTATCAGGCGGAAGGCCACGTCGGTTTCTGAGGTGACTTCAGTGAATGGGAAGCCAGCGGCGCGTAGTGATTTTTTCAGTACGTCGAACTGTATAGGCGAGACGTCGAATCCGATCACAGGAGTGGCCGCGGCGGAATCGGTTTTACCGTATTGAAAATCAACGATGTTGACGCTGTCGGGCAGCGCTTCGAGGAGTGCATACATCGCGCCTGCGGTTTCTTTGATCTGAATTTCTAAGAAACGGCGGCGGGAGGCGCCGACTGCCGAGCGCCGCGCGATGCTAGCGAGTTGCTCAAAGTCCATATTCGCGCCGCACAGCACACTGAGCACGCGTTTGCCTGCGAGGCTCTGACGGCGTTTGAGTATGGCAGCGACACCCATTGCGCCGGAGGGCTCGGGGATGCAGCGTAGGTTTTCCCATAAAAATTGAATCGCAGCAGACACCTCGTCGTTGCTGACGGTCATCCATTCATCGACTACTTCGGCGCAGATTTGATGGGTGAGCTTGCCGACTTTGCGCACGGCCGTGCCATCACAAAAAATATCGACCTTATCCAGAGCGACGGGATGGCCCGCTTTGATCGCAGCGGCCATCGAGGCTTGTTCGACGCCTTCGACGCCGATGATGTGGATCTCTGGCGAATTCATTTTTAGCCAGGTCGCGGTGGCTGCGGCCATACCACCGCCGCCCACTTGTAGAAAGGCGACGTCGAAGGGGCCTTTGCCGGACATCACGATTTCGTCAGCGAGTGTGCCTTGTCCCGCCATCACGGCGAGGTCGTCGTAGGCGTGGATGTAGGTTAGGTTTTGCTCCTTGGCATAGGCATGCGCCGCTTGACTGGCGACATCGTAGGTGTCGCCAGTCAAGCGGATTTCGACATTTTCGCCGCCGTGTTGTTTGACTGCGAATTGTTTCATCCGGGGTGTCGCCAGCGGCATAAAGATGGTGGCGTGAGTGCTTAGCTTTTGGGCGGCGAGTGCGACGCCCTGAGCGTGATTACCCGCAGATGCGGTGACGACGCCTGCCTTGAGCTCGTCGGCAGTGAGTTGGGCCATGCGATTGTAGGCGCCGCGCCATTTGTATGCATGGATGGGCGAGAGGTCCTCGCGCTTGACGAAGATAGATAGGTCATCGAGTTCAATCAATTCGAGTGGCGTCGCTTGGCCGACTTCGTAGACACGACCGCGGGCAAAGATTATTTCTTGACGCAAGGCGCGTGTGAGCGATTCCGATTCCATGCGCAGAGTTGAATGCCTTTTAGTTAAGTGTGCAAGCGAGGTTTATTGACAGATGAATCTAGCCAGCGGTTTTATCCGGTAATGGTGCCATAGGATGAAACGCTTCGCTGCAATGCACAGTTAACGGAGTGTGGGCGACTCGCCCACGTCAA
>DJBY01000054.1:17112-20230 GCA_002430605.1 Opitutia bacterium UBA5964
TCAACAACGAGGGCGGGTCGCCCTCGCTCCATTACATAGCGAATGGATTAGAACTTCTGATTCTGAGGTGCGAATTACTTTGTCGGCGAGGTGGTTTTGCTATGAATGCCAGTATGTCTAAAGATTGGAATGCCGCCTATGAAAGTGATGATACCCCGTGGGACAAAGGAGTAGCTGCGCCGCCGCTGCGGGCGTTTTTAGCGACACATCCGTTTCGTGGGCGGGTGTTAGTGCCTGGCTGTGGCTTGGGGCATGATGTACGCTTGCTCGCGGAGCAGGGTGCTTCGGTGGTCGGTCTGGATATTGTGCCGAAGGCGGTGCGCAAGGCGCAAGCCATTGAAGCAGTCGGAGACGAGCGTTTCGAGGTGGCAGACTTTTTGAACCTAGCAGAGAACTACCATGGGCAATTTGATGCAGTGGTGGAGCACACCTGCCTGTGTGCGTTGGACCCTGCACAACGCGTGGCGTATGTCAGAGCGGTGCTGCAGGCGCTCAAGCCAGGTGGCATGTATCTTGCGATATTCTTTCGTGTCGTTTCTGACTACGATGGCTCTGGCCCGCCGCATCCAATCACAGCCGAAGAAATCGCAACGTTGTTTGGAGAGGCGTTTGAAACGATCGAGCGCGTGGTGCCACAGGATTGCTACCCAGGTCGGCCTGTCGGCAGTGAGGAAGTCTGTCTGATGCGTAAGCGATCAGGAAGCGAGTCGTTGTAGCGTAGTGTTCTTTATGGGGTATGCCGGATGAAGACGGAGTGCGGCGCTGTATGACTAGATCGGCCAAGCGATCTAGCCGAATCTCGGCGTGGCACGCCATCGCCTTTGCTCACTTGCAGGATGATCGCTTAATTTTGAATTATTTCGAACGTCGCATTCAGCGGCTAGTCCGCTGTAATGCTTTGTTAGCTGAGATTACAGACAAAAACAATACCGAGTTATCGATCAATAATAAAGCGCCCATCTCGAGAAATGGTGTTCATATTCCAATGAATTCGATGCACATACTCATAATCTAGGCGATAGTCTCGTGTACGCATGAAAATCACTTTACCTGGGGTCATAGTTTCGCACTTAGCCTCTTCCATGAAGTAGGTTTTTTTGTAATCGGCTACTTTCCATTCATATACCTTAATCCTCCCGTCTTCATACTTTCCTAGCTTTCGTTCCCTAGTAACATTGAGAGTGAGATCAGTTCCATTTATTTCTCTCCGCTCTTTTCCGTTACGATATGGAGGTGTAAATAAAAACGATGAGGTTTCACATTGAACAATACTAGCCTCAACAAGTTTTCCGTAGTCGGAGATGTAATAGTATTTTATGTAGATACGCATAAAAAATGCTAAAAAAACGAGAACCCCCAAAAAACACCATGCGTACTTCATTGGCACTTTAATCAGTTTTAATATAACACCAAAAATTGCGCCAATAATGAGACCTACAAGGCCACCCCAGATAGCGCCTAATGGCCAAAGATTCGATCCTTCCGCTAGCCCCATACCTCCAGCAAATAAAAAACCCGCCACACAGCTCGAAAAAGACCAGACGGCAAAATTAAATTTTTTATTCATAGTTCAGAAATCCACTAAAACAGCTAACGTAGAGATCAACCGACTCCGAGGCGACAGTCGAAAAATATAAAATGGTTATTTGCTCTTAACAGTTGAGAAGTCGTGGATGGTTATCGGTCGGATGCATCGACTTGGTCGGTTTGTTTTTGAATTTCTAGAAATAGGACCGCATGCGAAGATATAATCCAAAGAATACTCCCATGACAACACATGTGATGAAGAAGCCGTTCGGAATAGTTAGTCCGTTGGACAGACTTTGAGCCGTGCTGCGCACGGAGTGAAAGTGAGTGAGGGGGGGGCGGAAAGTGGTTGGTCTTGAAACTTTCCCACCTTGTAACTTTTGCACTTTCCTACTTCTAAAAAAGCTGCATCTGATCGTCGTTTTGTGGGGTGGTGGCGACGATCAGGCGACTGTCTTTATTTAGCACGTTGTTGACTCGGCTGGAGACCATGTGCTTTTCGAAACTGATCTTTTGAGAGAATGCGAGGACTTCGTCTTTGGGAAGCTCGTTGGTCAACCAATCGGCGTGCACACTTTTGGGGAGTGTGACGGGCATACGCTGGTGCACCTCTTGAATAGAGCTGTGCGCAGCTGTTGTCAGTAGCACGCAATGTGTGGGTTCGTTGGGAGCTGCGGCAGGGAACCATAGCCCCGCGAAGTAGAGCAGCTCGTCGCTGAGAGGATAGATGTAGTAGGGCTGTTTACTGATGCCATCTTCATACCATTCGTAAAATCCGTTGGCGGGAATCAGGCAGCGTTGCTCGGCCCAACTGTCGCGAAAGCGTGGCGTGGTGTCGACAGTCTCTAAGCGTGCGTTGATATGGAAGTTCTGCGGTGTGCGCAGGCCCCAATGCATCATGCCCGCAGTTGTCGGTTGCGCGGCACCTTTGGCGATGGCGAGTATTTCGCAGCCGGGGCCGATGTTGTAGCTTGGCTCGAACTGTTCCGGGATCGTTTGAGCAATCGCCTCAGCGAGTTTCTTCTTATTGGAATGGAGTGAGAATCGGCCGCACATTATAGTGATCGCGCTGCGCGCTGAGTGACCGTGCTGTGCACGGAGTGAACCATGCTGCGCATGGAGTGAAGGTGAAAGTGACGCGCTTTGCGCGGAGTGAGAGAGAGTGAGTGATTGAGAGTGGGAGTGACGGGGAAGTGGTTACTTTACTCTGAGTGTTTTGATGGTGGCACTTAGAATCCTGATAATCTCGTCGCAGAGTTGCTGCCTTGCGAGAATATCTTTCTCGGGGAGCCAGTGTTTCATTCGACCGTAGCGACCTCGGGTTTCTTGAGCGGAGCCTCGCGAGTAGACCAGAAACTGAGCGTATTCTTTACTGCTACTTCGGCCAAAGCCTTCTTCTCTATTGGCTGCAATGGAATCTGCTGAAGCGATTTTTTGGTCGATCAAGCGTTTACAACCCATGTGTGTCTGTAGTTTTTGCATGTCGTTGGCGACATGGTCGAAGCGTGCGTTGGCTTTGATCAGTGCTCCGAAGTCTTCGAGTTTCATAATTTAATACGGTTCTGGTTTTCACTACCACTACTCTCACTCG
>DJBY01000054.1:20358-21398 GCA_002430605.1 Opitutia bacterium UBA5964
TCACTCGGCGCAAGGCGCGGTCTCACTTAGCGCGAAGGGCTGCTGGCCCAGATGCGCATCGATTTTAGAAAAAACATTTCGAGGGCGGCGCTTTGGTTGAAGTTCACTTCGAGCAGTCCGGCGCTGTGTTCGAGGCTTTCTATGGCGCGGGTGAGCGCGACGACGGGGAGCTGGCCAGGATTGTTGGTCTCGATGCCGCGGGCAAAGCTGACAGTTGCTTTCTCGATTTCGCCAAACAGTTGTTTACGGTAGCCACGGCTCATGCCGACTTCCATTGCGTCTTTTTCTTCGGCGGTTACGTGCTCTGGTAGTTCTGCTTTCTGCGTTTTCCAAGCGGCGCTCGTCATTTCGGCGAGGATTGCTTGAAAGCGCACATTTAGACCGTAGCTGCCGAGCATGATGTGTGGGATTGTCTGCTTATTCGCGCCAGTCAGGAGGCTGCTGAGCCATGCATGATAATCCTTGGTCCATTCGGGCCAGTCTGGGTGGGCGATTTTTTCGATCCCTGCGGGGATGCGGAAGTTCAGGCAGCGACTACGGATCGTATCAAGTAGATCGTAGGGACGACTCGTCAGTAAAAAGAGCGTGGTGTCAGCTGGTGGCTCCTCGAGTGTTTTGAGGAAGGCGTTGGCCGATTGCACATTCATGCGGTCGGATTCAAACACGATCCCGACTTTGCGTCCGCCTTGGTTGGCGGTCTTTTGGATATCGATCACGAGGCGGCGCATCGAGTTCTTCGGCCAGTCGCCGCCGCTGCGATCACTTTCAGAGCCGATCTTGATCATACGGGCCTTGCCTTGTGGTCGCAGAATAAAGCAGTCGGGATGCTCGTAGGGATCGCGTTCAGTTTCGAGCAGGGTGGCTGCGATGGCGCGCACAATCTCCTCCAAGTAGTCCGGACTCTCTCCATGCAGCAAGATACCGTGGCCGAGGCGGTTCTGCGCGAGGGAACGCTCCAGCACCTCTACGGCGCGGCTATCGCGGAGTGCTTCGGGTAAGGCTTGGCTGAGTTGCATGTGTAGTGAGCTGAGAAAGGAGAG
>DJBY01000054.1:21603-40039 GCA_002430605.1 Opitutia bacterium UBA5964
CGTGTGGATGTTTGCGCGTTTTGAAAATGATTAAATCGACAACGGTGCTATACTAGCTCGTCAAAGATGTCTTCGAGTGGGTAGCTCCAGATTTCGGAGAGAGTTGGGTGGTACCAGTGCACTTTCAATAGATCGCGCACGTTAGCTTTGAGTGTGACGGCGACTGCCATGGCATGGATTAGCTCGCCAGCATCTTTGCCGACGCATTCTGCACCAAGCACCACGCCGCTGCGATCGGCGAAGACTTTGACATAGCCGTATTTAGCTTCCATGAGGATAGACTTGCCGTGGTCGTCGAAGGGGTAGTCGGCGGCCAAATAATCGATGCCTCGTTCCTTGAGCTGATTCTCACTGAGTCCGACCGCGCCAATTTGTGGATCGGTAAAAACGACGCCGCAAAGGCTGTCGTAGTCGACCCGTTCAGCGCCACGACCAGTGGCGTGTTTAGCAGCGGTTTCACCCTGCAGAATGGCGACGTGCACGATTTCGTGCGGACCAGCGACATCGCCACAGGCATAGACGCGGGCATTGCTGGTCTGCTGCATGGCGTTGCAGTTGATGTGGCCACTGGGGAGTGTACTGATGCCAGCAGCGGTCAGTCCGAGGCCGTCCGTTGCGGGACGGCGACCGAGGGCATTCAGCAGATGCGGCGCGTCGACGGAGACCAGCTTGCCTTCGTGCTCGAAGCTCACGCTGAAGTTGTCATCGCGGTATTGCACGGATTTGAGCTTAGTCCCGGTATAGAGCTGGATGCCTTCATCGCGGAATTTCTGCTCGATCACCTCGGCGGCTGACGAGGAGACTTCTTTTAATATGTGAGGGCTGCGTTGAATTTGGATCACTTCGCTGCCGATGCGGCGCATGAACTGTGCAAGCTCACAGGCGACGATCCCGCCGCCGAGGACAATCACTTTTTCGGGTTTGAAATCGAGATCGAGCACATCGTCACTTGTCCAAAAAGGGGCATTGTCGAGTCCCGGTATCGGCGGCGCGGATACGACAGAACCAGTGGCGACCATAAAGTGATCGGCGCTGAGGCGGGTGCCATCATCCAACTGGATGGTGCGGGAGTTAATGAAGCGTGCGCGGTTGCGAAAAAGGGTGAAGCGGTCGCCTTGAAGTTGCTCCTGCCGATAATCTGAAAACTCTTTAATGATCTTCAACTTGCGCTGGTGCAGTGCGGCCATATCGACGGTGGCTTGTGGTATATTGAGGCCGAAAGTCTTATCATGTTGCGCAAGGTGTAGCACTTCCGCGGAGTAGATGAGGGTCTTCGAGGGCATACAGCCGCGTAGTATGCAGAGGCCGCCAAGTTGGTCGGCATTGTCGATGATGGCGACTCGGTTAAGCGTTTCGCGGGCGGTGCGGGCTGCGGCATAGCCGCCGCTGCCGCCGCCGATTACAATGTAGTCAAAGTGTTGTATTTTCATATGGAAGAATGGTTTACTTAAACTTCTCGTGATATTTCTTGGTGTGAAATGGCACAGAACGAAGGTCTTCGTGTACGATTAGCTCTGGCTTGGTATCGACCTCATCGACTCGATTACGGCTGAGCTCGGCCCAGCGTAGCGCACTGAAAAAGATGATGAAAAAACTCAAGAATACCGCAGGTGACATAAATGGCGCATCGAAGCAGGCGCAGACGATGCATCCCACGCAACCGAACAGCATCTGGTTCGTCAGGTGGATGTCGTGTTGGCCTCTGAAGTAACGGATAGTCAGGTAGGCTATCAGGATGCAGAAAGGGAGGCATCCGATAATGCCGACTTCGGCTAAGGTCTGAAGGATGTCAGATGAGGCTCTGTCATGTCGGTTGCCCAGCAAGGTGTCGTCTGCGTAAAACGGAAGGAGATGCGAGAAGCTATCCACGCCCCAGCCGAAGAGCGGGCTGTCACGAAACATCTCGATTGCGGCGCGGCGTAGAGAGCTAGCTGATTGAGCATAGTCGTCGATTTGAAAGGCGCGGAAGATCCCGCCCGCAAAGGTGATGATACTGACGAGCGCGCTACATAGCGCGATGCTGATGCGGTTTGGATCTTTCGAGCTTACCAGGAAATGGATGGAGAGCATGAGTAGCATGCTCGAGAATGTGATCAGCAGGATAGCTGCGGGCCAGCGTGCTTGGACTAGAAAGCCAGTCGCTCCCAGCAGTGTAGCACCTGTGAGATACCACGAGCCGACGGATTTGACGAAGTTGTTACCATCTTCGTAGCGAGTCGTGAGAAGTGCCATCGCGATGCAAGTCGAACTCCAGAGGAGTGCAAAGGCTGCCCAGTGCCCATCATATGGAAAAAAGGCGAAGAAATCGGACTGGCCCGTGCCTGCGGTGAACAGCGGGCTTTTGAGGCCGAGTGTTTTTTGCAAGTATCCCAGAATGGCAGCCAGCACCGCATTGAGGCAGAGCCAAGGCAGGATGCGTTCAAAGAAGGAGCGCGACTTGGGGACGATGAACAAGTTCATCGACACCATATAGATGGCGCCGATGCCGAGCACTAAAACCCATGTCGTGCTAGTGGTCGCTGAGACTGGGAGCCAGTGGTTCACTTCCGTGATGGTTAAATATAATTGGTTCTCGATTTCAAATTGGCTTAACGGATCTTGTAGCAAACCTGCAGTAAATTGCAGTGCAATGAGCCAAGCTGGTGCCGAAAATAGCCAGAATCGAGTCCATAGGGCGTCGATAAAAAACGGGTGCGTGCGCTCGTGCATCTTAAGGATGCCTGGGCCACCGCAGCCGACAATGAGGAAGAACCCTAGCACCCAAAACGAGCGAGGATCGGCAAACCAAGTGGAGGCCACTGCGGTGAGGAGGATCGTCCAGAAGAGCAGCCCCTCGGCTGGGGTGAATGTGTCGCGCAGTAGTTGCTCGCGCGGTCTGAGTTGTGTTTCTTCTTCTTCCACTGGTGTTTTAAATATGTGATTCAATAAAAGTTAGCTGGGTAAGCAGATGGTCTCGGCGATCTTATCCGCAGTGGCTTGGTCGGTTAATTGGCTGACCAGTTGCAATGCAAATTCAGTTGCTGTACCAGCTCCGCGCGAAGTGATGATGTTACCGTCTTGTACGACTGTTGCATCGATCGCTTCAGTGAGTTGGTCTTCGGCGGTGGGGTGGCAAGTGTAGCGTAGGCCGGCAGTTCGGCCAGCATCGAGTAAGAGTAATGGCGCGGCACAGATGCAGCCGATCAATCGATTGGCGGCTTGCTGTTGCTGGAGTAGTTGGCAAATCAAAGGGTGTTTGCGAATCTGCATGATGCCCGGGCCGCCTGGCAGTATGATGGCGTCGAAGCTGTCCTCGGCAACATCGGCTAGAAGGTGCGTCGCTTGCAGGGTGATGCCACTACGGCCTGTTACGAATCGAGAGTCGTGGAGGGCTGCTTGCACCACTTCGACTCCTGCTCGAGAGAGTAAGTCGATCGGCGTGACCGCTTCGATTTCTTCAAAGCCGGGGTGGAGTATAATGAGTGCGCGTGTGCTCATGGTTTAATGGAGTGCACTTCTTTGATAAAAGGCAAAACTGTATCCCAATAAATCGGTCCAGCGATTTGTATTAAATTGTGATGCCCAGCGCCTTCGACCCAAAGCTTGTGTTTTTCGCCCTGCAATGCGGCCCAATTTTGCTTCGCATGACTGATCGTCACGGTCGTATCGAGCATACCGTGGATGATGAGCGTCGGGCAAGTGATCGCAGTGCGCAGGCGCGCCAGATTGTCGAACTTGTCCCAAGGCAGGAATGTAATGCCCGTCACCACGCGGAAGGCAGAGCTAAAGGCGCCATCCAGTATCAGCCGGTCGATCGGGTAGCGCTCGGCCAGCCAGCACGATGGGCCACTGCCGAGCGAGCGCCCGTAGAGCGTAATTTGCTCTGGGGCAAAGTTGAGGGTCTGTGTGGCATAGGTATAGGCGGCATCGGCTGCGGCATAGGTGCCGGCCTCGCTCGCTTTGCCTGAGCTCGTGCCATAACCAGGGTAGTCGTAGGCGAGCGCAGAGATGCCTGCGGCTTGAAAGACTTCGAGATAATGGCGAAGCATGCCGATATCCACCCCATTGCCATGGCTATAGAGCATCAGGCGTTGTGCTGCGGGCGCCTCCAAATACGTCGCGGTGATGACTATACCGTCGCTGGCCTTGAGTTTGAAGGTTTCTGGGCCATCCACGTAGCTGCTGGGCACATGCGGGAAGATCATTCGATCTGCAAAGCTCGCAGCATAGATGACTCCACTGAGGTAGATGAGCCCGAGTGCGACGAGTAGGAGCAGCGAGATGTTGACGATCATTAGTTTCGTTTGACTGCAAGAAAATGGCATTTCAACACTGTTAAAAACACGGTTCTGCAGCGGGATCAAATGCAATTCGGCTGAAAACGACCAGTGCGTCGCTCAATAAATGATGCGCTTAGCGAATCGCTTTTTGCAGCGGGCACTGCTCGACATCGATTCGAGTGCCGTCTCGGTAGCTCTGGAGGAGTCGTTTCGATTCTTTGGCCAGCCCACGACGCACTTCGCGGCGAGCGCCTTTTTCTCTGGGGATATGCATATTATCGTAGGCAGTCGTTTGATGGCGTAGCCAAGCGATGATCGCAGCTTGGGCACGTTGTTCGATCGGAATACGCTTGGTACGTGCCACGGTGCCACTGCCCACTGGCGTGGCGTGCTGGCTAATTAACGCGGCCATACGATCTGCCAGAAGACGGTAGCGCGGATGGAAGTTGAGGGTGTCGCGTAGCGCAGCGGTAAAGTCTTCGCTGTAGGCGACTTCCTGTTGAGCGCGACGGGTGCGCCCAGCTTCAAGCTTTTTGGTGTAAGCGGGGTCCGCACGCTCGCACTCTAGTATGATACGCAGTGACTCGATCCGATCCGCTGGTGCCCAGATCCCGCGTGAAAATTCTTTGCGGCCTTTTTTCTCTTTCACTGTCCAAGTAGGGCCGTCGTGCTTGATCCGCCGACTCAGTGCCGCATCGCCGGGTGGTAGTAGCGCCCAGCCTACCGGCACAGGTAGCAGTTCCGCTTGTATGGTGAATACGTGCCGCGCTTTGGGGGCGGGACGAACGATCAGAGATTCGGGCATGGTGTTTAAAATGAGAAGTTCGTAGATGAATCTTAAAAAGGAGCCAGCAGGCAGAAGTTAGTGACTGAAGAACAGAATCAGTAATGAATGGCTAAGTGCCGAGCGGGAATGGCTGATTTTTTGAGATGTTAGGGAGTGTGTTGCGTGAGGCTCCTTTGCCAAACCTTCGTATTAAAAAAATGAAATGGCTTGAGGATGAAGTTGGAGCAGTGGGCGCAGGCTAAATGGGACGGGACGACCCCCTGTTCGCCGCATTGCCGTCACCGTACGAAGATGTTGCTTGCTTATGCGACTGCGACCGAGCCGAAAATCATTCATGATTCTGTGCAAAGCCTATGGTGTCAGGTCTCATTGCAATAATTACCAACGCGTTTGAGGCTTCTCAAGCACCTGCCGCGATTGCACTTGCGCTGAGGAATACTCTCAGTAAACGTGAATCGCGTCCTTCAAAGTAGCACGGTAATATCCCATAATGATGTGCATTTGCTATCATTACAGAGTATAACTTTATGAACAATTTAGACTTTATTCTTGTCGTTAGCGGCTCAGAAGTATCTGCAAATACCTCAGCAACTTTAGAGATCGTAGGTGTCGGATTTATTTTCGTTATGGTGGTGCTGGCACTCCTTGCGATGGTGACTTCGGCGCTCGGCGCGATTTTTATTCGTTTCGATGCCAAAGCGGCTGCGAAGGCAGCGGCAGCAGCAACCGTTGCTGCTGCGTTGGTGCCGACTCGTACTTCGGACCCTGAGGCCCTAGACTATGAAGAAGACCCAGCATTGATTGCTGTGATTGCCGCTGCGGTGCACACCGTGATCGGTGATCGAGCGCATCGTATCGTTTCGATTCGTCCAGGTGGCTCGGGCGAGGCTCAAAAAGGCTGACGCCAGATCGTCTCTTCGCACCGTGTAAGCGAGATTCTATTTCAAAACAAAACAACGATTTAAGAAAGCTATAATTAACATGAAACGGTTACGTATAAGTGTAGAAGGAAAATCCTACGATGTAGAAGTGGAGCTCTTGGATGAGGGCTCGACCGCGCCAGCCCGACCATCGAGTGCCGCCGTCGCCGCGAAAGCGCCTCCAGTAGCTGCTGGCGAAGGAACTGTCACGAGCCCATTGGCGGCTGTCGTTGTCTCGGTCGATGTGGCAATTGGCGATGTTGTCGAAGAAGGGCAAACCGTTATCACGCTCGAAGCGATGAAGATGAATACAATCGTCTCCGCAGCAAGCGGTGGCACTGTCTCGGCGATTCACGTTAGCCCAAGCGACGCAGTCGAAGAAGGGCAAGCAATGGTCACTCTAGCATAAGTATTTAACGTTTACTCCAAGACTTACACACATGATCGATCTATTCCATCGTCTTTACGGCAGCACAGGCTTTGCCTTTCTTGATTGGCGTATGCTAGTGATGTGGGCAGTGGTCGCGGTGCTGCTTTACCTTGCTGTTTATAAAAAATTCGAACCATTGCTCCTGGTGCCGATTGCATTTGGCGCGATGCTGGCGAACTTGCCGACTCAGGGCATCATCAACAAACCGGCAAGCGTGATCCGTGCGCCGGTATCCGGTGAGGTACTTCTGGTCAGCGCTAGCGAAGGCCAGTCGGTCAAACTGAATGCCGTCGAGAAGGTGCAACCTAAGACGGTTGGCGACCTCGGCGCAGAGGCGATTACAGCCTTAATTGCCGGCGAGACTGTCGAGCACTATGGTTCCAAGTCACTGCTCTATGTGATGCGTGGTACCTCTACGGAAGTTGCTGAAGATGAAGTCATCATGATTGGTGAACTGGCCCTGATGGCCTCGGATGTATTGGTTTGGGCAGATGCGAGCGGTCGTGTGGTCACTGCTAAGACTAGAGTGGGCGATCACTTGGTCGAAGGTGCCGAACTTGCGGAGCTACACAGCTCACATACTGGTGGCTTGTTTCACTATATTCAGCTTGGTATCTTGCTGGAAATCTTTCCGCCGTTGATTTTCCTTGGTGTAGGTGCGTTGACTGACTTCGGGCCACTGATTGCAAACCCTCGCGTGCTCTTGCTCGGTGGTGCGGCTCAGTTCGGTGTGTTTGCCACATTTATTGGAGCGCAGCTTCTTGGCTTCTCCGGTCAGGAGTCTGGCGCGATCGGTATTATTGGCGGAGCCGATGGGCCGACCTCAATTTTCTTAGCCAACTCGCTGGCACCTCACCTGCTCGCGCCGATTGCTGTGGCTGCGTATAGTTATATGGCTCTGGTGCCAGTGATTCAGCCGCCGATCATGCGTGCATTGACCACTGAGAAAGAACGTAAGATTCGCATGAAGAGTCTGCGTAAAGTCAGCCGTCTTGAGAAGCTTGTGTTCGCGGTGATCGTCACTGTGGCTTGTATTCTTCTGGTGCCACCTGCCTCGCCGTTGATCGGTATGCTCATGTTTGGTAACTTCCTGCGTGAGTGTAATGTAACTGAGCGCCTCAGCAAGGCAGCCCAGAATGAGTTGATTAATATCATCACTATTTTCCTCGGTACCAGTGTCGGTATCACTATGACAGGTGACCGCTTCCTTCGTGCAGAGACGCTCGGCATCCTCGTGCTGGGTGTCGTTGCCTTTGGCATTGCGACTGCGTGTGGTGTGTTGATGGCGAAGATTATGAATATCTTTTCCAAGAATAAGATCAATCCACTCATCGGTTCCGCCGGTGTGAGTGCGGTGCCAATGGCCGCACGTGTCAGCCAGGTCGAAGGCCAAAAAGCAGACCCAGGCAACTTCCTTCTGATGCATGCAATGGGACCTAATGTTGCAGGTGTGATCGGAACCGCTCTGGTCGCTGGGTTCTTCCTTACCGTGCTAGCATCTTCAAGTCACTAAGGGCTAAGGCAGATCGCTCTGTGGGCTAGGCAGCTTGGTGGCCGTGCTGGCGGAGGATCTGTGAGTTTAAGCAGTGCTGGTAGTATTTGAAGCAACCAAAAACGCCCCAACGAGTCTGGCTCGATGGGGCGGGGGGTGTTTTAATTAAATGGGCAGCGTCTAGAGCTCGACTGTGCTCATATCGCCTCCGATTGGATCGACCAGCTTATTGGCGATTGCCCAGCGGGTAAGGGCGGCGACGTCATGTAGATCGAGCTTCTTCATAACATTGGTGCGATGGGTGTCGGCGGTACGGACACTCATCCCGAGTTTCGCAGCGATTTCTTTGTTGCTGTAGCTCTCTGCGATGAGTTGCACGATCTCGCGCTCTCTGGAGGTGAGCGAATCGAGTGAGTCGTCTTGGCCACCGCTGACCATGAGCGAGCGCATGATATCGACGATGCGGGGGCTGAAGTAGGAGCGGCCTTCGGAGACGAGGGCAATGGCTTTTTCGAGTTCGATCAGCCCAGCATCTTTTTCGATGTAACCAGTGACGCCTGCTTTGAGGAGTCGATTGACCACACTGTTAGAGGCTGCCGCCGAGAAGATAAGGATGTTGATCTTCGGGTTCTTCGCTTTGAGGCGGCGAAGCACTTCGCTGCCAGATAGATTCGGCAGCATGATATCGAGGATAACTAAGTCAGGCTTGTGTTCGAGGCATAGCTCGTAACCTTCAGCGCCGTCTCCCGCCTGAGCGACAACTTCCATCGCGGTGTAGCTTTCTACCAATTGGCAGATCAGATCTCGTAGGATGGTCTGGTCTTCGATGACGATGACTTTTTTCATATTCGTAAATAGGGGCTAACCGCTCAGTTTGTGCGCTTCTGGATTAATCAATAGTTCTGGCAAGAAGATTGATAAAGTACAAAAAGAAAAAGCCTCTCCCGCAAATTACAGAAGAGGCTCTATTTATCGGACAGATGAAAACAACAAATAATGATCGGTCCGAAAGTGTTAATTAAAATGTTTTGCAGAGTGCAGTTGGAAGAGGCTCGCCGTTAGAAGCGTAAACATCGCCGCTTGGTGCACCTGATGTGTGAAAGACGCCGAATACTGTGCCAACGATCATGTCGCTTGTAATTGGGAAAGGGTCGATGCTCCAGTTGGAAACACCAATGGTGCTGAGTGAAGTGCCGTTGTGCTCTGCAACCTTGTGGGAGATCAACTCACCTTCAGCAGAACGGTAAACAATCATCATACCAACGCGGATGTCTTTGATGTCGGCTTTTTGAACGAGGATCAGTGAGTTGTCGCCGTAAAAGTCACCCATGGAAACTCCAGATGTGCGTTGCACACTCCACTCAGGGCTAAGGGAAGCAATCATTTCTGCGTCTTGCAGTGCTTTCTCGAAAGAAGCAGAAGACTTAGGGGCTGCATTGGCCGAAAAGACTGCTGTAAGGCTGAGAGTGATGAGTGCTAGGAGTGTTGTTGTTTTCATGCCCCTAGAATACCCTCTTATGGCTTATTAAGATATCGCGTGAACGGTGTATTCTTTGCAGTTAAGTTTCGGAATTTTATTTTTATTTGAACGTAGGCGATCTACGTAATATCACGTAGTTGATCTGCAAGTTGTTCTTTAGCAGTTATATGCATGTTATTTTATGGTTTCCTTGCCAGTTCTTCGCATTCAGGAGGTCTTCGATTTTTGTGAAGTAATATCCTGCGGAAGAGCAATTGAAGCGGCTTGCCTTGAGACTGTATATTGAGATTGTAATCCGATGTTGAAACAGGTCCTACTTCTTGCCGCATTATTTACTAGCGGATGCTTCATTGGTTGTAATACAACGGCACAGAATAATACCACGTTTGCACCTGTGGATTATAACGAAGCGTTCAAGCTTGGACAGATGGTGAAGTTTCGCGATAGCGGTGCCTACATGGCGCGCACCAGTGGCACTTCGATGGAGCCAGTGTTAACGAAAAATACCATCATCATTGTTCGGCCGATTGATTTCGACGATCTGGAGGTGGGCATGACGGTCGGCTATACGAATAAGGATGGCTACCGTGTACTGCACCAGTTGATACGGCGTGCCGGCTCAGAGGCTTGGATCGCCAAGGGGATTAATAACACACGCGAAGATGCAGAACGCGTGACTCGTAAAAACCTACTCGGTGTGCTGTATACCGTGCTCTACAATGAGGCATCAGAGGCGACCGCTCATTAGCGCGTTCACTGTGCCAGAAATAGTTGCGTTCGCGGTCGCTACCTGAAGACCGCCACAGCATAAGTTCAGAGGCAATGCCGGACGAACGCAGGACGTCACTTCTGGTTGACTCGACTCCGAATGGGTTTCTCCAGACTGCGAGGTTGGCGAATGCCACCTCAGTCGGATTTCCAACCAGCGTATTTTCCTTGGCTTTCGTTGAAGAGCACAAAAAAAGCCCCGGTGTTATCCGAGGCTTTTGAAAGTGTGAGCTGTGACCTATTTGGCAGGGTCTTCCGCATCTGTCTCCGGTGGAGTGGTGTGCTCTTCGTATTGCTGTTCATCATCTTCCTCTTCTTCATCCCATTTCATGGTTTCGTCGGCGATGAGGGTTTCTTCGATGTCGGTGCCTGCGTCCACTTCTGCGAGGTCTTTTTCGAGTACTTCGTCTTCGGACTTCGGAGTGCTCTCGTCGTCGTCATCAAGTTCGAATCCTTCTGGCACATATTCCAGGATCGTAGTGAGTTCAGTAAAGTAGTGTGTCGCTCGTCCTTCGAGAAAGTCGCCATTTTGAGACTCGCGGATTTCTTCTTCAAGTTCCTCGACAGTCAGCTTCTGCGCGAAGTCGATCAGATCGTTGAGCATCTTAATGCGCAACTTGGTGATGTGGTCGAGTAAGTCGGCGTAGGGGCCTTTATCTTCATCCAGTACATCGGGGAGGGCGAAGAGCGGATCTTCGCTGTCGAGGATGTTGTCCTGCACGCGCTTAAGTAGGACGGACTTGTCGTCTTGAATTTCGTCGATGGCGAAGGAATAGAAGGCTTCAGCAACGAGATCCGTTTGTAGGCCGTATTCGTTAAGCGGCTCCAGCAAATCGAGGAAGTGCTGGAACTGGCGGGGGTCGATAATACCGAGACCGTCGATCTCCCAATGGATTGGATCGCTAATTTCTTTGATCCACCAGTTCATGTCTTCTCCGATACGTGCTTTGCACCAGGTTAGTTTTGTAGATGTATTAGGCATGCTTAAAAGGCGTGGTTCCCGAGTATATTGATTAGTAGCTTCGTGCTGTGACTAGGATTCTTATGAGATAAGATACAAGGGGTTAAAACTTCCGAAACCCAATTGTAAAGTGCTTTGTAAGGAAATTTTCAAACGAGTGATTTTCATTGTTTAGTGACGATGCCTTGTTAACTTGCCCATTTCTTAATTTAGGCTAACAGATTTACCGCTATGGGATGTATCTACGAAAAAATTATCCGTCCAATTTTCTTTAAAATGGAACCGGAGCAGGCACATGATTGCGGCCGCACCGCACTCATGAACCTGAGTAAGGTGCCGGGCTTGTGTCCGCTGCTGCGCGCTTGCAATCAAGTCCGAGAGGATAAACCAGTAAAACTGTTCGGCTTGGAGTTTCCAAATCGTGTCGGTCTCGCTGCCGGAATGGATAAAGACGGTGAATTTGCGCGTGCCATTGAGGCGCTGGGCTTCGGTCATGCCGAGGTCGGCACGGTTACGCCAGAAGCGCAGCCGGGCAATCCACGTCCGCGCTTATTCCGCTACCCCGAGCAAAGGGCGCTGATTAATCGCATGGGTTTTAATAACAAGGGTTCCGAGGCGATGCTACAATGCCTCTCGAAGCACTACCCGAAGGGCAAGCGCAAGATGCCAGTGGGGGTCAACATCGGCAAGGCGAAGGCCACACCGCTGGATCATGCCGTGGACGACTATTTGGCGTCGTTTCGTACGTTGGCGGATCAAGCCGATTATTTTACCATTAATATCAGTAGTCCCAATACACCGGGCTTGCGCGAATTGCAGACAAAGAGCTATCTGCGAGATTTATTGACTACACTGCGCGATGAGAATCGTAGTTACGCCAAAAAACTCGGGCACCAGTCACACCCGTTGCTGCTCAAGATCGCACCAGACCTGACATATGCCGAGATCGATCAAATTGTTGAAGTGCTGCTTGATTTGGACTACGACGGCATTATTGCGACCAATACCACGATTGACCGCCCGCGCGGCTTTACATCGACGGAGACTGGCGGCATGAGTGGCGGTACAGATCTTCACAAGCGCTCCAACGACGTGATTGACTACATTCACCGCTCCACTGAAGGCAAGCTGCCGATCATCGGCGTGGGTGGGATTGATTCGGTCGAATCTGCTGGCGAAAAGATGGATGCCGGCGCATCGATGGTACAGATCTATACAGGTTGGATCTATCGTGGGCCATTTTTCGCCAAAGTGCTGGCAACAGCTCTAAAGTCACACGGTGAAGACTGGATCTAGAAAAGAATAGTATCCTGTGGTCTCGATCGATGCAGGCCTAGAGCTTGTCGTAATGGTGAGACCAGGAAGTGCTGCGGGGTGTCTGCATTACTCGATATTTTGTACCTGTTCACGAATGCGTTCGAGGCCATTTTTACCTTCGATCACCGCGCGGGTGATTTCGATTGGTGATGACTTGCTGCCAGTGGTATTGAATTCTCGGTGTATTTCTTGGCAGAGGAAATCCATCTTTCGACCCGTCGCTTCGTCAGCATCAATAAATTCGTTGAATTGATCGAAGTGGCTATTCAAGCGTGTGAGCTCCTCACTGATGTCCGAGCGGTCGGCGAAGATGGCGAGTTCCTTCAGCACACGTTCATCATTTATGTCTAGTTCGAGCTTTAGTTGCTTGAGTCGATTCATCAGGGCATCGCGATAGGTCGCGACGGTGTTCTCTGCATGCGTTGCGATCTGCTGGCGAATTGTGTCGAGCTCTTGAATACGCTGGCGTAAGTCTTCCGCGAGTGCCTTGCCCTCGTTGACTCGCATAATATCGATATCTGCGAGCGCAATATCGAATGCTGCTTTGATTGGAGCTTCAATCTCGCGCCAGTCTGGCAGTGCAGAGCTATCTTTAAGTGTTTTTGCTAGATCGAGTAATACGTGACTATCGACAGCAAAGGGGATGTTCCGGCTTTCGGCGAAACTGCGTAGCCGATCCAAGCTTTCGTCCATGCTTCGGGCACTCCATGCCAGGCCTGACTGTGTGCCCTCGGTGGACTCTGCCTTAATTTGAATGTTTACGCGACCGCGCTGAAAAGCGTCTTTGAGCCAAGCGTTACATTGTTGGTCGAGCCCATTCCATTCACGAGGGCAGGAGATTTGAGCATCTAAAGTTTTACGGTTTACCGAAGTGATTTCGACTTCGATTCGCACATTCTGTTTGGAGGCATTCGCAGAGCCACGGCCATATCCTGTCATACTTTTCATGCACTAGTTTTAGTCAGAGTATATGACTGTGGGCGATACATTTTTTGCGCCGCTCGAACTACGATGCGATTCTGCTGCACGGCAATGGCATTACTCTGATGGGTTCAGCCTGATGGTGACTGTATTATCGTGGAAGATGGTGTATGTCAGGTTTTTTGGCTGTGTGTCGCTCGCAATATTCTTCGGCAACTCAATCTGTTGCCTATGGGGATTCCCCAAATCATCGGTCCAAGTTATGATACCATAGTCTGCCATCATATCTCTGCGATTGAAGCCGACATTGAATGCTCTGTTAGGCAGTAAGGAGTGGGTCGATCCAACTGCACGGGTTGGCTGATGTAGTACTTTTACATCATGTAGTGTGCCATTCGTAGCATTCTGTATGGTCGCTTGATTTAGTTGGAATCTCTGTTCCTTAAGTGTGCTGCAACCGTTTGCAGCCATTAAGTAGACAACTATCGAGAGGGTTGTGAGGATCTTTCGGACTAGCGGCATATTTACTGATTAAAAGGGCAGTTTGGTAGAGTTTTGTACATGAGTCATACACGCAGGCGCGACGGCCCTATTTTTGCTTATGACCCATATGGCCGACCAGCCCAGCGACGAGAATCGCCGTATACATCACCCCAGTTACTGCCTGAAGATAGGCAGCCATACGTGCAAATCGACTGACTGGTAAGATGTCGCCATAGCCGAGAGTGGTGAGTGTTACGAAGCTATAGTAGAACAGTGCGGAGCCTTTGGCTTGGATGTCATGGGCAGAAGCGAAGGAAAATGAATTCATATTGATGAACTCAATATAAGAATATAACAAACCCCACATGATTCCCAATAATAAGTAGCTAACGATCGCACCCGACAACTCATCGGCACCCAATGATTTCCTTTTAAAAATGGAGGATAAGATGATCCATATAATGTATGCTGAAAATAAGAAACTGAATGGCAGTATCAAATGGTAGAGAAACTCTTGGCTGAGCCCTAAGACTTGACGGGTGAGCAAAGTACCGATGAGCAAGAAGAGTATCCCACTCGCTAATTGAATACGCCGATACGTTCTTTTATCCTCATCTAATGTGGCAACTATAGTCACCATCGTAATTAGACTCCATAGAGTCAGGCAAATGTGTCCAATCTCATACTCCTCAAGCGCCGGATACAGTATGAGCGCGATGAGTAGGCTGATGAGTAATACGGTGTATTGGCCTATTTTATTTGCGATCTTTTCAAACATTATAGTTTTATAATCGGCTCTAGTATATTTTGGCAATTGATTAGTCTGGCGTCATACTTGGATCGAAGCGTTTGGCCGATGTTAGAAACGACTTCGCCAATTCTCTGCTTCGAATCGCTTAAAGCGACTGTGTGGTACAATTCTGATTGAACACAATCTGCTGCATCAACAGTAGTGCTCGTTCACTGAGTGGTGAATTTACGCAAAAGCCCGCTCGAACAGTTAAGCGCTGCAGTTTACCTGAGGGCATTGTAGGACGCATCGAGCTGGTGCCAGCTAAATTTATCCGGACCAAGAAGGACTTCACCTATAGGCTGTTTGAGCCAACATAGGCTGAATTTACTAAGACTTTTAAGCGTTCGACATCCGCGCTTGAGGTCTTGGCAATAAAACCGCGTGCGTGTGCGAAATGCACGTCTGTTTCCGCCTCGAGGGGACTAAAGTCCATGCGTTGGTCGTCGTTGAAGCGGCGCATGCCGTAGCCTTCGCCGCGACTGTCTGGGTAGATCAATGCGAGCACTTCTTCTTCGAGGCCGAGGGCTATGACGTGACCGCCTAGGCCTGCCGAAGCTTCATCTGGCATCGGTTCTGTGCGGGGCATGAAAAGGACTTTGAATGTGTCGTCACAAGCGCCGAGCGTCCAAACCTCGGCATGCTGAGCGACAAAGTCGAGCCGCGCGCGTAGGCCTGTTACGTAATCAACCAGATCTTGGCCGATCATGCGCATGATCTCCCAGATCGGCTCACCTGGCTTGTGTTCCGTTTGGCTGGCAAAGCGGCGGAGGATTGTAATGTCGAGCGGGGAGTTTAGTTTGCCAATCGTTTCGCGGTCCATGCCGAGCCATTCGGCGGTGTCGTTGGGCCCGCGGCAATCGAACCATTCGGCGACTTCAAGCCAACTGCAGAACTCGCGTGCATCTTCGTAGAGCCCGATGTGCTGGAGTACCAGTGAGAGGGCGCAAGTTGGCACCATGTCGCGCGGGAATTGATGGTGGTCGAAGTTGCTCCGCTCGGGAGCATGCTCGCCGCCGACGTCGAGCACGGCGATGGATGTGTCTGCGAGGTCGGCTTCGGTCGGTTCGCGACGTTGGATCGCGACAGGTGCTTGAGTCAGTAGCACCGCGCAGGCTAAGAATTCGTCTTTATGGGCACCGCCCGGATGAGTGAGGATAGAAGTGATCATGGACGTCGAACGCTGAACATCGAACGCCGAACGTCGAATGGTAAATTCATAATCTTAGAAACTGGCACCTCCGTTGGGATGGTTGGTCATTTGGCGACAGGTCATGGCAGCATGTCGCAGCCTGTGTAATTCTAGACGCAGAGCTAGGCTAACGCTGAAGGCTTAATAAAATGGGTCGAGAAGCGTGACTTCGGGCTTCTGCGCAGCCGAGCGGTCGTGCTAAACTGCATGGAGCCGGGCCTAGCAACAGGCAATAACCTTATCGTTGCCCGCTGCGATCACAGAGTTCAAGGCCGACGAGGCAGATGTCATCGTCGAGTCCGTGTGGCCTAGCATACTGATTGATGGTGTTGACGATCAGGTCCATTAAGGTGTGTAAGTCTGTGGATTGATTGGCTTCCAATAGCTGTTGTAGACGTGCTTGGCCGAACTCGACCCCATCGCCATCGGAGCATTCGAAAACGCCATCAGTAAACATGAGAAACAAGTCGTGCTTGTTGATCGCGCGGCTGAAGGTTTGGTAGTCGCTCTCGGGAAACAGACCGAGTGCTGGGTTATTGGTGAGATGCGGAGTCAGCGGCACGACCCTGCCATCGTGACGATCCACCAGCAGTGGGGACGGGTGGCCAGCGGAGGCATATCGAACGGTTTTGTTTTCTAAATCCAGCACGAGATAGAAGGCCGAGGCAAAAATGAGTTCTCCAGAATTGTATATCATTTTATGAAAATGCGAGTTCAGCAGTTTTAAAAACTCTGCCGGCTGATCGGCATGACTTTTGATGTTGTGCATTAATGTCGTTAGAATCGCAGTGACTAGGGCGGAACGCACACCGTGCCCCATCACATCGGCAATGAAAATGCCGACGATCGAATCGCTTATTTCTAGGACGTCAAAGAAGTCGCCGCTGACCGAGCTCGCGGGCTTATAAATGTGATAAAAGTCCAGCCCTATCATGTCGTTTTTGAAGGGCGACTTGATGTGTGGATATCCTTGTGGCATCATTTTGACTTGAAAATCTCGGGCAAATTCGAGGTCACGCTGGATCTCATCGGTTTTGAGTGCGATCTCAGATTCCAGTTTTTCCTGATAGCTCAGAATGCGTTGGCCCATGAAGGCAAACTCCCGTGCCAGGTCCTCGATCTCATCCTTGGTTTGGATCGAGCGGACTCCTTCGAGCAGCGTCGAAGATTCTAGGGCTGCCTGTTGCTCGGAGTGGCGTTTGGGCTGCTCTCCTAGGCGAACCGTCCGAGAAACTGCCTCGGAGGCTAAGCGCAGCTTGGTGATTGGTTGAATAATCTTACGGGAGGCGATGGCATAGCCCATACAAGCAAAAATACCTATCAATAGTATGCCAATCTGAGTGATCTGGCGGACTCGACGATTCACTGGGGCCATGACTAACGCATCATCTCGATATATCACCGCCCACATTGGGCGCAGGCCGTAAACCTGCAGGTCGCTGTCATCTAAATGCAAACGGATCGGCGCGTAGCCGATGACCGAAAGTTCGTCGTTGTCGACATATTCAAGTCCCCAGCCTGGCTGTGGACCCCGTAGTCGAGCTGCCGCCTTAGGGTTGATTCGTTTCGTTAGCGGTGTGATTTGACTATTTTGAATATTGACGAGTACTTCACCGCTCTCGATGACCACTTCCTGAGTGGGGGCATCGTTAAGATCGAAGAGTGTAAAGCTTTGAAAAATGTTGGAGGCATTCAGCACTGCCTTGATTACCCCGACCAACTCACGACCTGTTGCGGTTACTTGATACAAGGGGAGGCTGATATCGATCGAGTGAACCTGTGCGCTCTCATCATAATTGAGAGCTTCGAGATTTAGCATGTTTTCATCCAAAAGTATCGCGGCTTGCCACCATGCTTCGTCGGCTTGCCAGTAGTCGCTAGTTTTTTGCGTGGCAGCAATCAGGCGGCCAATTCGGTCGGTGATGAAGATCTCAGCAAAATGTTGGTTGCTTGCCATGAATGCCTGCATCTGCAGTGATAGATCATTCTGCAGCAGCGCCTGAATGCGAGCGCTGTCGGGGGTTAGCGTGGGCCAGAGTGCCTCGGTGGCTTCAATCTCAGCCATACGTTCTGTCTCGCTTAGCCCTGACTGTATTGCATGATCGGCTTCTACATTGGACGCGATTTCGCTGAGCAAGCGCCATTGGTTAAAAAGCTTGATCTCGCAGGTTAGAGATTTCGTCATGGAATAGGAAAAATGCGTCGCCGCCTCTTTAAAACGAATGCCCTCGGATTCGCGACTATAGTGCTCGCCAAACCAACGAAAGACGATCAGCGCAATGACTAAGGGTAAAAGCGAGGCGATGACGAGTATTCCGATAAACTTTGTGCGGATTCGAAAATTCATTTGGTGTACTCAAACTGTAGCTCGGAATCGATGATTTAGCGAAAAATTGATGCGAATAAGCTATACTTTGGCAGCTTGGAAGAAGGTGACATGCCGGTGAAATAAAAGGTTCATCGTCATTTACCGGGGAAATACCACTCTGAGCCTAATGTGGCGGCTATTCTGTTGGGGAGGGTCGACCTCCGTGTCGACCGCCAGCAGTTTATAAATAAGATTAAAATCTAAGATTTTCTATGCGCTGTTAGTCATGTCAGCCTCTCCCGCATCGGTACCGGACGACACGGAGGTC
>DJBY01000054.1:40290-53297 GCA_002430605.1 Opitutia bacterium UBA5964
TCCCGCTAATCGACGATGAACCAAATAAAAGCGCGGCTGCGCTTGTTCGAATACCTGCTATTCGTTTTCTAAGTGCTTTGCCTTTGAACGGCTTGACCAGCACTGCTGTCAAAAGAGAGGCAGCCCCGTGCCGGTGGGAAAGGGAGCAGCAGATTCAAAGTCACTTGCAGCTCATGGCGTTCTGGGTCGTGGCAATAGAAGCCTGTTTCCGAGTCACAGTTTAGGCACGTGGATCTGAGCACATTTTACGCAATAGTCTGCGGCGGACCAATTAGTCAGCTGCTGTCAAGCAGCGCAAAATCAGCCCGTGCTTGAGGAGGCGAAGCAATTTCCCCTCTCATATGATCCTCGACGGGCCACGCGGTTTGACTTGTGACGAGTGCTAGATCATTCGCGGCGGTCAAGGGCAGTTGACTGACAGTGCGGCCAGTTGGATCTAAGCGGTACCTATTTTTGGCGACCGACCTTCGGCTCGAAGCGCACGCCGATCATATTATAGTCAGCGTGGGTGTCATTCGGGAACTGTGCGTCTTTCGGCGGATTGAGCATCCGGCCTTCTGCAATCATCGGTATTTCGACGCTGACATAGTCTTCGGAGCTCAGCCGAACGGTATAGAGGCCATCGGACAAATTACTAATCGGCACCAGGTTGCGACCGATTGCTAGACGCTCGACGGAGTGGGGGATGCTGCCGTCGGCGGCGATAAATTCAATCCGCGCACCGGGGCCATTTTTACTGTATTGTGTAAACTCGATCATGTGCTCGTTGGCGAAGCGAATGCCAACGTGAAGGATGCCAGGAGTCTTCTCGGTCGCCTTGGGGCCAAGGTAAATAAAGAGGCTGCCAACGATCGCAGTGAATATGAAAAGGCCAAGGGCGACGTATTTACCCGAGGTGTCTGATGCTGTGTTCGCTTTTTTTATGCCGCTCATGCGGGTAGTTATGCGCGAGAATCCGAAAGTGAGAAGCCTGAATTTAGCCTTTGTCGTCAGAGGGGCTGGTCGGGCATGTGGGTGGTATTCCCATTAGCGGTATAACTAAAATTAATTCGCTGTATGCGTTCTGCTAATTGATGGCGTGATCTGGGAACAAGTCATTGCTACAAAAAAATATTTCCCATAAGCCTTTGCGCTTATTTACGACTCATTGCGTCTGGTCTGCATTGATGCCGATTGTAGCTAATATTTATCACCCTTAACATACACCTGTTTAGCCGTTAGGTTCTTCGCGAATTGAATTTGCTGATAAAAAACGGTTGCCATGCCAATTCGGCACACTTTTAACAGACCGCTTTAACTCTGATGAACAGCGAAAAAACTACTACTCGCAAAGGATTTTTGAAACGGGCAGGTCTGGCATTTGCCGGGGCGTTTGCCCTGACTCGTGCTGCCAGCTCTGAATCGAAGCCTGAATCCTCTAATCTTGCCGCTTCTGCGACGCCGCGTGCGATGTCTCGCATTCGACCTGCTAAGGGAGCAGTTGAGCGTAAAATCGTCTAATTTAGACGTTTATAACTTCTTACTATACAAGCGATGGCGAACGTATTTCCGAGGTGGGTCAACACGATCCCTATTAAAGTAATCGTAGCACTAGTGCTAACCGGGAGTGCAGTCACTCTAGGGATTACTTACTATGCAACTCCCAAGTATACTCGGGTAGGCTACGCGCCGACGCAGCCTGTGGCTTTCAGTCACGCACTGCACGCCGGGCAGCTTGAGTTAGATTGCCGCTACTGTCACACATTCGTGGACCGTTCCGAGCACTCCAACGTGCCGGCCACCAATGTGTGTATGACCTGTCACAGTATGGTGCGTAAAGATGACCCCATGCTGGCGCCAGTGCGTGAGAGCTATGAATCTGGTGAGCCGATCCCTTGGGTACGCGTCCACAAGACACCTGACTACGTTTACTTCAACCACTCGGTGCACGTAAACCGTGGTATTAGCTGTGTTGAGTGCCACGGCCGTGTGGATGAGATGGAAGTCGTCGAGCATGCGAAGTCATTCAGTATGAGCTTCTGCTTGGACTGCCACCGTAACCCTGAGGACAGCATCCGTCCGATCGAAGAAGTTTACAACCTTGATTGGGAACGTCCCGATACCGAGGCATTTGAAAAAGAAGCTGTTGGCTTCGTTCACGACTGGAAGGTCAATCCCCCACAAAGCTGCTCAGGCTGCCACCGTTAATCGCCACCTTTTTGATAATGAAGAACTCTGAATTTTCAGGCCCACGTTACTGGAAAAGCCTCGACAATCTAGCGGAAACTCCCGCGTTTAAAGATTGGGTCGAGCGCGAATTCCCCGCAGGCGCTTCCGATATGGAAGGTGTCAACCGTCGTCATTTTATGAAAGTGATGGCTGCATCTTTCGGTCTTGCTGGCCTAGGGATGGCAGGTTGCCGTCGTCCGGAACAAACGATTCTCCCTTACTCCAAACAGCCTGAGAACGTGATTCCAGGTGTGCCGGTCTATTACACGTCCTCGATGCCGAGTGCGCGTGATAATGTGCCAGTGATCGTTGAGACGCACACAGGTCGTCCAACCAAGATCGAGGGTAACCCAAGCTTTACGCCATACGGCGGTGCCACCACCGTTTATACACAGGCGAGCATCTTGGATCTGTATGATCCAGACCGAGCGACCAAGAGCAAAGAGAGGGGTGTAACACTTTCTCCAGCGGCTGTTCGCGATCGCCTCGAAGCAATTCGCAAAGCACATGGCGCAAACCAAGGCAAGGGCCTCGTGTTTCTCGCCGAGCCAAGCACATCGCCAAGTCGTGCTGCGCTGGTTAAGCAAATCAAGAAAGCCTTCCCGCAGGCTACTTGGACTGAGAATACGGCGATCGATCAAAGCACTTCCGAACAGGCTGCGCTGGCAGTCTTCGGCAAGTCACTTCGCGCACTTCCAGAATTTACTAAGGCGCAACGTGTGCTCGCACTCGACGCTGAGTTCCTCATCAATGCGGATGGTTCTTTGAGCCAAGCACGCGACTTCACCAAGACTCGTAAGGTCAAGGATTCGAAGGATGCGAGCAAGATGAGTCGCCTCTACTCGGTAGAGAGTACGTTGACATCGACTGGCTCGATGGCCGACCACCGTCTCCGTCTCAGCTCTAGCCAGATGGGCGCATTTATCGCTCAAGTCGGTGCTGCAATTCTTAAAAAGAAGCATTTTGGTGGTCCTTTGGCTGCTGAACTGGCTAAGGTCGGTGCTTCGCTTAAGGTGGACGCTCAATGGGTGGACGCTTGCGCGACTGACCTAGTTGACCATGCTGGACATTCCATCATCGTCGCTGGTGAACATCTTCCTAAGGCGGTGCACGCGATCGTCATCGCGATCAACGAAGTGCTTTCTGCTCCGATCAACTACGTCGAAGTGCCCGCTGCAGAGCTGGGCATCGCAGTTGCCGCAGCTCGCCTGAATAAAGGTGATGTGCAGACTCTGGTTATCCTTGGCGGCAACCCTGTCTATGACGCACCGATCGATTTGAACTGGTCCGAAGCTCAGGCTCAAGCAGCTGAGAGCATCTACATCGGTGGTTCAATCAACGAAACTTCTGAGGCCGCAAGCCTCTTCATCGCACGCTCCCACTACTTAGAGTCTTGGGGCGATGGTCGTACATTCAATGGTACACTGGTTCCAGTGCAGCCGATGATTGAGCCGCTGTTCGATACTTTTAATGATTTGGAAGTATTGGCACGCCTCGCAGGTGCGTCCGCGACCGATGGTTATTCCATCGCACAAGCGACATTCACTGCTTTAGGTGGCAGCGATTACAACAAATTCCTCAGCGATGGTGTGCTCGAAGATTCTGCTTATAAGGCAGTGTCCCCGCAGATTGATTTCGCAGCCGTCGAGGTTAACGGATTGACTGCTTATGAACTGAGCGCAGATCAACTCGAAGTTCGTTTCACGCCTAGTTCGCATGCTTACGACGGTAGCTTCGCCAACAATGGTTGGATGATGGAGTGTCCGGATCCGATCACTAAGTTGACTTGGGATAATGCGATCCTGATCAGCCCTACACTTGCGAAGGAGCTTGAAAGCACACAAGGCATTCAGATTTTCCCGTCCAAGAAGCCAATGAATAAGGACAGTGAGTTCTTTAAAGCTGCGAAGGGAACACTGCAAACGAACACAGCAAAGTTTCGCCGTGGTAAGGAAGAAGCGGTTGTTGTCGAATTGACTGTTAATGGTGTCACGATTGAAGCACCGATCCACGTTGTTCCAGGCCTTGCGAATTATACTGTGGTGTTGCCGCTTGGTATGGGCCGCAAAGTGGTCGGTCGCGTTGGTCAAGGTGTTGGTTTTGACGCGTATGCCGTCCGCACGTCGGGCAGCCTAGGGTGCGCACTCGGTGCCTCCATCAAGCTGACTGAAAAGACCTTTCACCTCGCGAATACGCAGGAGCACTGGTCGATGGAAGGCCGCGCGCTGGTTCGCGAGAACACAGCAGCTGGTTATGCTGAAACACCAGATTTCGTTAATCAGATCGGTGTCGAGTCACACGCTCCATCGAACTACGCGAAAGATGCCGATAAATCGCTTCAAGAGAAGTCGGTCAACCAGTATCGTGGTAACTCTGCTTACGAGCACCCTGCATTCTCCAAGCCACTACCGAACGTAAAAGTTTGGAAGGACAACGAGGATAAATTTCCGATTCCGCAGCAGTGGGGGATGGCGATTGATTTGAATAGTTGCATCGGTTGCACGGCTTGTGTCGTTGCCTGCCAAAGCGAAAACAATGTGCCGATCGTCGGTAAAGATCAGGTCCTTCGTGGACGTGAGATGCACTGGATGCGTATTGACCGTTATTTCTCAGCTGAGAAATACGATCAGACTGAAGTGCCAGACGACGTACAAGTGTCCTTCATGGGCATGATGTGTCAGCACTGTGAAAATGCACCGTGTGAGCAGGTTTGCCCTGTGAATGCGACCGTGCATGATTCTTCCGGTCTGAATACTATGGCTTACAACCGTTGCGTCGGCACTCGCTATTGCGCGAATAACTGCCCGTATAAGGTCCGTCGCTTCAACTTCTTCGATTGGAACAAGCGTCAGATCGGTGAATTTTATAAGGGCCCGCTCGGTCCTGTCGATGAGCCAGAACTTGAGAAGATGCAGGCTAACCCAAATGTCACTGTGCGTATGCGCGGTGTCATGGAGAAGTGCACATTCTGCACGCAGCGGATCGAGGCTGCCAAGATCGAGCAAAAGCGTCTCGCTGGAGCTTCCGGTGATATTCGCATCGCGGATGGTAACATCAAGGTGGCTTGCCAACAGGCTTGCCCAACTGATGCCATCACCTTTGGTGATATCTCAGATGCTAACTCTGAAGTCTCGCAGATGAAAGCAAGTGACCGCAACTACTCGGTGCTTGGTTATCTGAATGCACGTCCTCGCACCACTTATTTGGCTCGTCTGCGTAATCCGAATCCTGAAATGCCGGATGCTTACGAAAAACCATACGCCTACGCTCAATACGACGAGCGTTATGGACATGGAAGCCATGGTGACGACCACGGTGGTGATCACGGCGCAGGGCACGATGCCCATGGCAGCGACGACCACGGTGCCAGCCACGATTCCCATGCCGCACCTGGGCATGATGATCACGGTCACGATCATTCCTCTCACTCTGAAGAAGCGCATCCCGCTCACTAATTTCTAACTGCGAACCTATTAAAATGGCTACGACTACTCAAGAGAGTTCATTGGACGCGACACAGGCCGCTTTGTTGGCTAAAGTGCAACCAGCTGAGCTTCACGAACAGCCCCTTGTCACGAATGATCGTGATTTCAACTGGGTCACTGATAAGATCTGTCGCATCGTCGAGACGAAAACACCGATGTGGTGGTGGGTCTGTATGGCGATTGCGTTGATGACTGCATCCTTCACCGGCATGGGCCTCCTTTGGCTCGTCAGTTCTGGTGTCGGTGTGTGGGGATTGGCAAATCCGATCAACTGGGGCTGGGCAATTGTTAACTTCGTTTTTTGGATTGGTATTGGCCACGCTGGAACGTTGATTTCTGCTGTCCTCTGTTTGTTGAAGCAGGGTTGGCGAACCTCGATTAATCGAGCGGCTGAGGCCATGACGATTTTTGCGGTGGTCTGCGCGGGTGTCTTTCCGCTATTCCACGTCGGTCGTGTCTGGTTTGCTTGGTGGTTGTTCCCGCTGCCAAATGCCAACGGCATCTGGCCGCAGTTTCGCTCTCCATTGGAATGGGATGTGTTCGCGGTTTCCACTTACGGAACAGTCTCAGTGCTGTTCTGGTATATGGGCATGATTCCTGACCTCGGCGTGCTTCGCGACCGTGCGATCCAACGTCTTACCAAAAGTGCTTATGAAGGTTGTGGCTTCATGACCAAGGGTATGGATGTGTTTCGTAAATATTTCTATGGGGTCGCTGCCATGGGCTGGCGCAATGCTGGTAACCACTGGCGCAACTATGAAATGGCTTACCTCGTGCTTGCTGGTATCTCCACTCCGCTGGTTCTTTCGGTTCATACCATCGTCTCCTTTGACTTCGCCCTTGCGGTGTTGCCAGGTTGGCACACCACGATTTTCCCCCCATATTTCGTGGCGGGTGCGATTTTCTCCGGTTTCGGTATGGTGCTTACTTTGATGCTGCCACTGCGTGCATTGTACGGTCTGCATGATTTGATCACACAGCGTCACATCGACAACATGTGTAAGATTTGCTTGGGCACTGGTTCGATTGTTGGTTACGCTTACATCATGGAGTTCTTCATTGCTTGGTATGGTGCGAATCCATACGAGAGCTTCGCTTTTATCAATCGTGCGTTCGGCCAATACTGGTGGGCTTACTTGATGATGTTCAGTTGCAACGTGTTCACTCCACAGCTCTTCTGGTTTAAGAAGGTGCGCTGCAACACTGCGATGGTTTGGGTTATGTCGATCTTCATTAACGTCGGCATGTGGTTCGAGCGTTTCGTGATCACTGTGACTTCGCTGGCCAATGACTTTATGCCCAGTAGTTGGGGTTACTACTCACCGACAATGGTCGATATTCTAACCTTCTTCGGCACCTTTGGTTTGTTCAGTGTATTATTTCTATTATTCCTACGCTTCCTGCCAATCATGCCGATCGCTGAAGTTAAATTTGTGATGCCTGCGGCAGATCCGCACGGCCACCACGACGATGAAAATGGAGGACAACACTAATGTCTGAATCTGAAACACACGGAATTCTAGCGAGTTTCCCTAATACACCAGCGCTCTTTCATGCGGCGGAAAAAGTGAGGGATGCTGGTTACAAAAAATGGGATACGTATTCATCGTTCCCGGTGCATGGCATGCCTGCGGCGCAAGGGCAGGGGCGTTCGAAGGTGCCTATATTCACCTTTTGTGGTGGTATCACAGGTTTCTCACTCGGCATCACCATCGTCTGGTTCATGAATGCCTATAACTACCCGCTTATCATCGGTGGTCAGCCTTTCTTCAGTTTGGTTTTCCCATTCCCGATTATGTATGAGTTGACCATCCTGTTATCCGCCTTCGGTACACTCGGTGGTATGTTTATTACAAATTTGCTACCTCAGCACTATAACCCTCTTTTCAATAACGAAAAGTTCCTAGAAGTCTCTGGTGATCGTCTCATCATCGCTATTGAAGCGCGTGATTCGAAGTTTGATCCGGTCGCCACACGTCAATTCCTAGAGGAAATTGGTGGAACCGACATCGAGGAGGTCTCAGCGTAGAACAGTATCATGCGTATCTTTTTAGCACTTTATGTTTTTGCGATCGTTGCAACGGTGTCGATTCTCGGCTTCCGTGGCTCGAACAGCACAAAACCACCACTCGAAGTCTTCCCCGACATGGACCGTCAAGCGCGCTACAAGCCGCAGGCTGAAAACGAGTTTTTCAGCGATGGTCGTAATGATCGCCCAGTACCAGCTAAGACGGTTGCCCGTGGTAATTACTTTAACCAGGCAGAGGTTTTTTCTGCTGGGTTCGAGGATAAGACACTCGGCGACACGGTTTTGAATCAAGGTAAGGAGGCCGATGGCTCGTTCGTTAAGACTCTGCCACTCGAAGTGAGCCACGCGCTCATGGCTGAAGGCAAGGCCAAGTATGACATCTTTTGCACCGTCTGTCACGGTGCAGCTGGCGACGGTAATGGTGTGACTAAGCCATACGGGGTGCTCGCCGCGAGCTACCACGACGATCGTCTACGCGGTGTTGAAGATGGCTACATCTTCGATGTCATCACCAACGGTAAGGGGCTCATGCTTCCTTTGGATGGTAGTATTTCTCCCGAAGAACGTTGGGCGATTGTCTTCTATGTTCGGGCATTGCAGCGCTCACAACACGCTAACGCTAAGGATCTCTCCGAAGCACAACGCACAGAGTTAGGATTTTAATACTATGAGTTCGGACGCACATCACGCTCAAGCAAACAAAGTAGGGAGTATCGCTCTCATTGTTGGCCTCATCGGCATCGCACTCGCTGCGGTTGGCCTACTACAAGGTTGGAACGAAAGTGACGCACGCCCATTTATGGGTTGGCTCCTCGGTATCGGTTTCTGGATGTCCATCGCCATCGGCATGACATTTCTGACTTTGATCTGGTATGTGTTCTATGCACGCTGGCCAGTTATCATCCGCCGTCAATGTGAGCACGGCATGGCAGTATTCCCATGGCTGCTGCTGCTCTTCCTCCCTCTGTTGGCTATCCCGCTCTTTCACGATAATCCTGGTCTGCTTTGGAAGTGGATGAATGGTCTCAACGAACTGCCTGGCCACGGCACGGTCGGTGAAGATGCGATCTTCACCTGGAAGCAGCCTTACCTGAATATTAATTTCTTTGTCGTCCGTGTATTCGCTATCTTTGGAGTATTCATCCTCATCACGAGCCTACTGCGCAAGTGGTCGTTCGATACCGATAAGACTGGCGATATCAAGAACACCACGAAGGCACATGCGCTGTCTTCGGTTGGACTTTTCATTTGCGCGGTTGCAATGACACTCGGTGCGATTGACTGGTTCAAATCGCTCGAATACCACTGGTTCTCAACTATGTATGGTGTGTGGTTCTTCGCCGCATGTATGCGTGCTGCACTTGCCATCTTGGTCATCCTGACTGTGGTGCTTGCATCGAAGGGCTATCTGAAAGGGATTTTGAAGCAAGCGCACCGTTACGATCTGGGCTGCTTGATGCTGACGTTCACCATTTTCTGGGCTTACATCAGTTTCTCGCAGTATTTCTTGATCTACAGTGCGAATATTCCGGAAGAAACCTTCTGGTATAATCTGCGCGAGATGAACTTTGATGGCACTACCAATTCTTGGTGGTGGGTGAGCATGGGCTTGATTTTTGGTCACTTTCTCACCCCGTTCCTCTGTCTGCTTTGGTATAAGACTAAGACTGTTGTTTGGCGCACCGTTGCGATCTCTGTCTGGATTCTAACTTTCCACCTGCTCGATCTCTACTGGAATATAATTCCCGGTAAGCTCGTCAACCCAGACGCGCACGCTGCGGGTTACTTGGTTCGCCAGTTCTCGGTGAACTGGGTCGATATCGCATCGCTGGTTGGTATCGGTGGCGTCTGCATCTATGCATTCTGCCGTAGCACTAAAAAGGCCGAGCCGATTCCTATTCGTGACCCGAATATCGCAATTTCCATCAACTACTCTGAGTAATTTAAGATGTCTCAACCAGAATTATCACCAAGCAATCGCCTGCTCTCACTCGTCGGTATCGTTGGCGCGATCTTAGCATTCGCCGCGATTCTCTTCGTCGCTTACTTGCCTAGCCGTCCCGATCCGATTGATCAGGCAGTTAATCAGGAGCGCCAAGCTAAGGCAGACCAAGCACGCGCTGCAGGCATGGCAAAGCTCGTCGGTTTCGAAGTCATCGACGCAGAAGCTGGCACCGTTCGTATCCCGATCGCGGATGCAATGGATTCGACCGTAGCTGCCTATAACAAGAAATAATTAGGAACTAATAATTACGAATTAGGAATGGTTTTTTTAGATCGCCCTAACTCTTAATTCCCAATTCCTGAGTCCTAATTGTTAATTTAAAATTTTGAATTCAAATCCCCAGTCCAACTCTCAATCCACTTCCACGGACGCCAATGTGCGCTCGGTGCTGAGTGAGATCGATGCGTCCATCCGGTTCCCGGCGCTGTTTTTTGTGATCGCCGCGATCCTCTGGCTCGTCGTCGGTACCGCCTTGACGCTGATCACTGCCTTACAGTCGTATCTGCCAGGTTTCATGTCTGGTTGCGAGTTCGTTACTTACGGCCGTCTCTATCCTGCTGCGACCAACGCGATGCTGTTTGGATGGGGGTGCAATGTGATCTTCGCAATCGGGCTTTGGATTATGGCTCGCTTGTCATTGGCACCCATTCGTAGCGGCGGTATGTTGATTGTCGCAGGCTTGTTTTGGAATTTCGGTCTAAAGATCGGTATCCTAGGGATACTTGCGGGCGATTTGACTTCAGCTGAGTTCTTGGAAATCCCTGGCTATGCAACGCCGCTTCTGTTGATTTCTTACGCGTTGATTGGCGCTTGGGGTATTCTGGCTTTCCGTGCTCGCCAAGGGCAGGGCGTGTATGTCTCACAATGGTACATCCTCGCTGCGTTTTTCTGGTTTCCGTGGATCTACATGATCGCGGAGTTCATGGTTGTCTGGTTCCCCGCGCGTGGCGTCGTGCAGTCGATTACCAGCAACTGGTTTGCCTATAGCTTTCAGAATCTTTGGCTCACACCGATGGCTTTGGCGACCGCTTATTATGTGATCCCGAAGGTGATTGGTCGTCCGATTCATTCTTACGCGCTGGCGTTGCTCGGTTTTGTTTCTTTAGCGCTGCTGGGTAGCTGGACTGGTATGGTGCAGTTGATCGGTGGCCCGATTCCTGTTTGGATCACTTCTGTGAGTATCGTCGCTGCGGTGATGTTGGTTGTGCCAGTGATTACCGTGGCACTCAATTTGTATCTTTCCGTGAAAGGTGAACGTGCCGCAGTGTGGCGCAGCCCAGCGCTTCGTTTCGTCATGTTTGGTGTGTTGTCCTACTTCTTTGCCAATATGGTCGGTTCTTTGATGGCGTTTCGATCGGTCAACGTGATCACGCATTTTACGACTTTTTCCATCGGTCAAGATCAGCACGTGGTCTATGCATTCTTCTCAATGGTGATGTTCGGTGGGCTGTATTTTATGCTGCCTCGTTTAACCAAGCGCGAGTGGCCGTCCACCCGCTTAATTTACTGCCACTTCTGGGGCAGTGCGTTCGGTATTACAATTGTTATTGTGTCACTAATTGTCGGCGGTTGGCTTGCTGGTAATCAAATGAACGACGCGACGGTGCCGTTCTTAGATGTTGTTGAAAATATGCTACCGTGGCTCCAAATTCGTTCAATTGGTGTGGTCTGCCTAGCAATCGGCCATCTCGCCTTTATCATTAATTTCTTACGGATGCTATTCGCCATGGGCTTCATCTGTGCGAAACAAGGTCCTACATTGCTTGAGTCTGCCAACCAGGAGGGTGCAGCGTAATGAAAAATCTACCGCTTCTTTTTTGTGGGATCCTTATCGCCTTGGCGTTCTCCTTTACGGGTCTGGTTCTCAGTAGTTATATTCAACTCGGTAGCCTGGCGCAAACCACCGAGACCTTGGATGAAATCGGCAACCCCGTTGCTGGTGATCCGCTCTATCCTGCGAAAATGTCAGGATCGGCGCAGCAGGGTAAAGCAGTCTACACCGATTTGGGCTGTGTCTATTGTCACACGCAGCAAGTTCGTCGAGCTGGTTATGGTTCGGATATTGAGCGTGAGTGGGGCAAGCGGCAGACTGTCGCACGCGACTACGTTACTCAAGCCACCGTATTGCTCGGTCGCCAGCGCGTCGGCCCCGACCTAATGACCATCGGTGACCGCCAAAGCGATGCGAATTGGCACCACCTACATCTCTACAATCCTAAGATTACATCGGGTGGAGTTTCGACCATGCCACAGTATGCGTTTCTTTATGAAACTCGTGCGATCGAAGGCACTGCGTCGGTGCATGCGTTGCAGTTTGAAGCCGATTCGAATTACGCTCCAACCGCTGGATACGAAGTAGTCCCAACTGATAGAGCCGAAGCTTTGGTTGAGTATTTGCTCAGCCTGCAACTTAACTACAGCCTTCCAGAGGCGCAGATTTCTGAATAATGAGCGACGAGCAACACACTAAGGATAACGGCGAGCAAGAGCTGCACGACGCCCTCATGCGCGAGCAGGATGAGCCGAGCAACGGCTCTTCGCCAGTTCCAATTTTCATTCTTTTCCTCTTTGCCGCTCTTTGTTTCTGGGGTGGTGTGTATTTGATCCAATATGGCGGTCACTTCCATAAGGACGCTTATACGTTCGATTATAATCCGAATGCAGAGGTCGCTGTCGTTCAAGTATCATTGTTTGATCGTGGTGCGAAGATCTTCAATGCACAGTGTGTGGCTTGTCACCAAGCGACTGGCCTTGGCATCGCTGGAGCATTTCCGCCACTTGCAGGTTCGGGGTGGGTGACTGACCATCAAGAGAGCCTCGCTCGTATCTTGATCAACGGTCTCAATGGTCCGATCGAAGTCGCTGGTAAGCAATACAATGGTAACATGCCTGCCTTCGGCCCGAATGGTCTCAATCTTAAGCCACTAGAGATTGCTGGCGTCTTGACCTATATCCGTCAGTCGTGGGGCAACCAAGCCTCCGAAGTCACTGAGGCGACGATGATTACCTACATGGCTCAATACAGTTCACGCAGTACACCTTGGACCGCTGAAGAGGTGGTCCTCGGCCTGAGCCCCGAGCCAGTGTCCGAAGCACCTGCGGCAGAGTCAGTGCCTGCCGAAGCACCAGCGTCTGCGGCAGCACCAACCGAAGCAGTTGCGGCCCACTAAATATTCAACTTTTTCTATAGTTTTGGCCTCGCGGGATTCATTCCTGCGGGGCTTTTTTGTGCTTCATCGTCGATGAGTGGGAAAGGCTAAAGGAGGGAGGGCGACTCGCC
>DJBY01000094.1:0-1459 GCA_002430605.1 Opitutia bacterium UBA5964
CGGGATGCGTTTCTTGTCGAGCTCGGACAAGTGCTGCCGTCGGTCGAGGTGGTTGGCCTTGCGGCGCAGCGGTTGTGGAATACGGCGCTGTTAATCATGCCAGAGTTTGCTAGCGTGCGCTGGATACGTGCGCTGGAAAAGCGCGGCTTTTTAGTCTCTGCGGGTTCGGCTTGTTCGACTGGCAAGCAGGGGCCGTCGCCGGTGCTGGCTGCGATGGGCGTGGAGGCAGGTGCAATGCAGCGTGTGCTGCGTGTGAGCTCTGGTTGGGCGACGAGTGTGGCGGATTGGCTAGCGTTGGCCGCAGCCATGGCTGAATGCGGCTCGGCTCTTGGTTCGGAGGCGGACGATTCGACTTCGACCGTGATTTCTATTTAACCTGGTCTGGGAATTATGCGTTTTCTAAATCTCCGTGTGCAGGATTTTCGTAATGTCGAGTTTGCGGAGCTGGATCTGTCAACTGGGCGCACGTTTCTGCTCGGTGCGAATGGTCAGGGGAAGTCGAATTTATTGGAGGCGCTGGGGCTGGTCACTGCGCTGCGCTCATTTCGCACGCAGAGCATGTCAGCGTTGCCGCGGCAGGGTTGCACTGCCTTCACCGCAGTCTATGCGATTGAGCATGATATTGAGGGGCGGACCGAGTTGGAGGTGCAGTCTGGCAAGTCGGGGCGTCGCGTAACGATTGATGGCGAGCGCGTGTCACGATTAGGTGACTTTATTGGCCGCTTTCCAGTAGTGTCGCTGAGCTCGGCGGATTTAATGCTGCTGCGCGGCTCGCCGGCAGAGCGTCGCCGCTTTGTGGATTTGACGCTGTCTGCGATTGACCCAGAGTATTACCATGCGCTGCGCAATTATCATCGTGGCATCGCGGAGCGAAACCGCCTACTGAAAAAGGGTGGAAGTGCGGCGGAACTGTCGGCCTTTGAGGCGGAGATTGCGCCACATGCGGTGGCCGTGGCGAGTAAGCGAAGCGTCGGGGTACAGCGCTTGCGCCAAGTGTTGGTCTCGGTGTATGCCGACATTGCGGAGGCCGATGAAGGCCCGGAATTGGAGTTTAAAGTCAACGCGGCTTGTGAGGATGTCGAATCGGTCAGTCGTATGCTGCGCGATGGTCGCAAGCGCGATACGATCATGGGCTCGACCCAGAAGGGGCCGCATCGTGACGATTTTCACCTAGCATTGAGTGTCGGCGGGGCGAAGGAGTATGCATCCGATGGTCAGCAGCGCGGATTGTGCGTGGCCTTGCGGATTGCGCAGGCGCGAATATTTCAACAAAGCCTCGGCTTGGCGCCGGTATTACTGGCGGACGATGTGTTGGGCGAGCTCGACCCACATCGTAAGGCGGGGTTTTGGCGAGCCTGCCCACCTGAGCTACAGATTATCGCAACAGGCACCGAGTTGCCGGAGGCGAGTTCGGACTGGGCGATTTGGCAGGTGGCGAAGGGGGGATTTTCCCGTCAGG
>DJBY01000094.1:1692-5788 GCA_002430605.1 Opitutia bacterium UBA5964
ATGCGAAATGTTTGGTGTTTTCGCGCCAACCTTGGTTGGTTTAACGGCTTGGCGTTTGAGGCGCGGGTAGTTTGAGCTCTTCGACCACGGTTAATTTGCCCTGTGGGTCGCAATTGGCGCGCAGGCCGATAAAGCTGTGGTGGTATTGGTCAAAGTAGGGCCAGATTAAGGTATGGTCGGTTTCGGGGATCTTTAGTTGATCAATGGCGTCGCGGCTGAAAAACTCGAAATGCCCTTCATCGATCGCGCAAGGCAGGTGGTCGGTCGGGATGCGGCACTCGAACAGAAACATCAGCCAGTGGCTGGCGCCTTCGTAGCTTTTTTCTGAGACATAGCCGAAGCAGTGCAGATCCTGGTCGGATAGTTCGAGGCCTACCTCTTCGTGGGCTTCGCGGCGGGCGCACTCGTAGGGTGATTCACCCGTGGCCATGTCGAGCTTGCCGCCGATCGGACTCCAGCAGCCTTTATTCGGGGCCTTTAAGCGTTGGATCAGCAAGTGCTCGCCTGCGGCATTGCGGATGAAAATAAGCGCGCTGATTTTGAAGGGAAGAGGCGTCGGCATAGCTTATTACGTTTGGTAAGCTGCGCGGTGGCGCAAGTGTATTCGCACCAAGTTTTTTTAACGAATACAGAATATCCAGACTAGGTGCATTTTAATCAATTTGAACGGCACCCAGCAAAGCACACACAAACGCTTGTTTTAGGAGAGAAAATGATTGCCTCAACTTTAATCTCTACATATCCACTACAGCCTTCTGCCGTACTTTAGTGCGGCGTTTCAGTTTCTCCCCTCGCTGTAATGTACGAATTCTCCCCCCTCATGACCCCATTTGTTAGTAGTTTTGCCATTTGTGTCTGCGCGTGCATGAATCGTCTTGATCGGATCAATTTTAAATTGCGATGGGGCCGGGTTGCTCGGACTGTTGCTCTCCCCGCCACGGCCTAAGTGGCTATTTCGAGCTAATATACGTCTTATAAATTTTTATACATGAGTATTTCTAAACGTTTAATCATTAACTGCGGCGCCAGTCGAGTGACTGCTGCGGTGGTTTCTTCGCAAGGAGGGAGTCTTCAGATCGAGAAGTTGGTGACGGAAGATCTCCAATACGATTTCTCAAACGAGGAAGCGATCCTGCCAAGTGTGGGCGCAGCGCTGAAGGTGTTGGCGCAGACTCACAAGCTTTCTGGTAAAGCGACACTGATCATCCCCGGGAATCAGGTGCTAACGAAGACAATTCGCATCCCGCACATTGAAGAGGCTAAGCGTGCGCAGATTATCGCCTTTGAGGCACAGCAAAATATCCCTTATCCGCTACATGAAGTGGTCTGGGATAGTCAGGTTGTCGGTGATGATGGTGTGGAGACTGAAGTGCTGTTCATTGCGGCGAAGTCAAACTTGGTGGATGACTTTTGTGGTTACGTGTCTGCGGCGGGCTTTACGGCGGAGAGTATTAGTGCTGCGACGGTGTTGGATTATAATACGCTCCAATTCGCGTACCCTGAGTTGGATGACGATGTGCTGTTGATTAATATCGGTGCGCGTTCGACCAATCTACTGTTCCGCAATCCAGAGGGGTTCTTTGTGCGTAATATTCAGTTGGGCGGCAACTCACTCACGCAGAATATAGCCGACAGCCTCGGCAAGCCTTTCGTTCAAGCAGAGGCGGTGAAGCATAAGTTCTTTGCTGAGAAGCACGGCTATTCTGAAGATGACTCAGGTGCGCAGCTGCTGAACTCCTGCTCCGAGTCGTTCATGCGCCGCATGAGCCAAGAGATTACGCGTTCAATCGTGAACTATCGCCGCCAGAAGGGTGGCGCCGCGCCGAAGCGTATTTTATTGAACGGTCGAGGCTCATTGTTGAAGGGGCTAGCCGAGCAACTGTCGATCACTCAAAAAGTGCCGGTCGAGTTTTTTGATCCACTGCAGAATGTCACCTTAGACGGCTCGATTGATACCGATATCGATGTGCTGCGTATGCAGACCAGTGAGATTATCGGTGAAGCCTGCCGCGGCATGATCCCAGATGCCGCGGGAGTGAATCTACTACCAGAGAGCATTCAAAGCGCGATCGCGTTTGCCCAGAAGAAGCCTTTCATTTTGATTGCGGCGGCCTGCCTCGCGTTGGTGCCACTGCCTGCCTGGCTCGCTGTTAAGAGCGCGCATTCGGTGTATTCGGAACAAGTTCGTGTGATCCAAGCGGGCCTTCAGCCACTACAGTCGAGCCAGGCTCAGATTCGCGACTACCAAGAGCAAGCCGAAGTGGCTAGCGAAGCGATCCAACGCGTCGAAGGCTTGGTCAATTCTAAATCAAATTGGATTCAGTTCTTTGCCGAGTTACAGGAGAGTCTTCACCTCGCCGAAGATGTGTGGCTGGATAAGCTCAATATTGTGCGTGAGCAGTCTGCCGATGGGAAGTCCTCATATGAAGTGCTGGTCGAAGGGCAGTTGCTCGTGCGTGAGGCTGTCAATAGCGCGGAGCGTGTGGACGAAAATGTGTTGTCCGATCAGCTGAAGAGCTTGCGCGCCAGCTTTGAAGATTCTGAGTTCATTGTCTCGTCGCATTCGCCTGTTATTACTTGGACCAAATTACATGAAGGTCTCAATGTTCTCCCTTTCAGTATCAATTTGGTCGTGGATCCGGCTAAACCATTATAATTCCTATGGGTTTATTTAAGAAAAATCCTGCCTTCTGTCTCTTCTGTGTGGTTGCTGTGCTCGTATTTGCGGCTGGTGCTACGCTAGTAGTGATGGAATCCGGCAAGCTCTCGAAGTCGCAGCAGCAAGTTGCAAGTGCAGATAGCCAAATCGATGGCTTACTGCAGGCGAACCCCGCTCCGACTTCTGAAAATGTGCAAGCTGCGCAACAAAATGCTGAAGAGCTGAGCGCTCAATTGCTCAGTATTCGCGAGAATCTGCAGCGTGGCTCACGCTTAACGATTTCGAATGACGGCACGCGCGTCATGTCTGGCGTGCAGAAATATATTTCCAATTATCGTAGGCAAGTCGCGGCGCATAACAATGCGGAGGAGGTCGCGGCGCCGATTCAGATTCCGGAGGACTTCGCATTCGGGTTTGAGAAATACCTCAAACAGACGAATATTTCGCAAGATTCAGCAGTGGTGCCACAGTTGGATAAGCAGCGTCAAGTATTGAGCTACATCTTAGATCAACTGATTGCGGCCGACCCCGCTGCTATTCAAGCCGTGGAGCGTGAAATCCTCGGAGATGCTGCCGCGAAAGCAACCGGCTTTCAAATCAATCCGGCTATTTCGGCGCGCGTGCCAGGTGCGATTGATACGCTCGCCTTTCGTGTGACGTTTACTGGCTATACACCAACTCTGCGTAAGTTCCTTAACAATCTAGCGCAGTTTGATCTGCCGATCGTGGTGCGCAGTGTCGCGGTGGATCGTCCGGCGACCAATGCCAAGACGGCAAGCGCAAAGAAACGTAAGGCGAGTAATATCGACGACATTTTCGGTGTCTTCGCTGGGTCCTCTACCTCAGCCGAGGCTGCGCCAGACGCGAATCAAATACCTGTGATCTCCGAGACAGAATCCAGCTTTACCGTGACTCTTGAATTTATCGAAATCATCCTGCCCTCTAATTCTGAGGAGAACCCTTCTTAATCCCACATGAATAAAATATACGACAAACTGCTGCTTGCAGTCGCTGTATTAGCACTCCTCGGGAGTGTTGGGTTCTACGTGCTGAAATCGGGTGAGCTTCCTACGGCAGCACTGCAGCTTGGTCAGCCGAGCGATCATCCCTATCAAGTGATCCCCGTGCCAAGCTCGTCTGCAGTCACGGCCACGTGGCCGGAGGCTTCAGAGACAAGCCAGCAGCCTGCGGATGAACTCTACGATGTGTTTACGCCGCCAAAGATTTGGGTCAATGCAGACGGAACTTTTGGCTTTAAGTCTCCCATCGATAAGACACTGCCAAAGCCGCCATTCGGCATTTATCTGGCCAAAATCGAGCGTGATCCGTATCGCATCCAGATTGAAGGCTACATCGAAGAAGACTTAAAGGATGCCTCCAAGAGCTTGGTGCTACTGTTCGACGAAGAGCAGCAGCAGCAGGTGCGTGCCCGCGTCG
>DJBY01000094.1:5969-6736 GCA_002430605.1 Opitutia bacterium UBA5964
ACATGGTGAGCGCTTGTACCATGATAGCACCACGATTATTCTACGGTCGAACGAAGATGCATCGGTTGAAATTGTGCTAGATGAAGCGCCCAAGGCGTTCGAAACGCCTGCTGGCAACTACCTGCTAGAGGAAATAAACCTTGAAAATTCAAGTGTCACAGTGAAGAAACTAGCGAATCAAGAGCTAGAGTTGGACGCTGAGACCGAGCAGCTTTACCTGACTACCTCAAACGAACCAGCAGAAATCCCCACCACCATTGAACCCGAAATTAAAGAGAGCCAATCGTTCGATTTCGATTTCTAAGACCCAAAAATTTAACAAATAGCCACCTTGCACCATCTAAATATGAAAAAACACCTCGCCGTACGAAAGCGCGCCTCAGCCATCCTAATGGCTGCTGCCCTTGCCACCTTTACTGTCGTCGGGCCACAAGTGGCCGATGCACAAAACGCACCGGAGAAGATTCAGCTGATGGCCGCAGCCCTCCGCGCGCGTGATTCGGGCGACCTCACGCTTGCTAAGGATAAAGCTGAAGAGCTGATCAAGATCGCGCCAGACGATGGCAACGTGCAACGTCTACTCGCTTCGATCAACAACGATCTTGATCGCCGCGCAGCGAGTGGCGCCGTATTTGGCCAAGCTGCAGATGCGTCCATCGACGCGGTGATGACTGCTCAGGCTGCAACTGCTCAGGCCACGACTGCTCAAATTCAGCGTGCACCTGCTGCTAGCCAACGCCGACTCGCACCTGTTGCTGAGCGCGCAC
>DJBY01000094.1:6988-8190 GCA_002430605.1 Opitutia bacterium UBA5964
GAGCGCGCACCTGTTGCTGAGCGTGCACCTGCTACTGAGCCCACGATGGCAGCTCCCTCGGCCGCAGACTCAATCGTCGCCGCCGCCGCCGCCGATCAGGATGCGAAGATCGCCGCCGCTGAAAATGCTATCGACGAAGCGGAGCAACTCGCAGAGCTTGGTGCGTATGCGGATGCCGCTGGATTGCTTAATGCAGCCAGTGCCAGCCTCACGCTCAACACGTCCACTGCAGATGTGCTCGACGACATCAACAACGCCAAGGCCGCCATCATTTTGACGGAAGCCAAGGCGCTGGCCGCATCCGGCGATGCCAAGGGTGCCGAAGCACTGCTCGAGGCCTATCGCGCGGCCGGTGGTAGCTCTAGGGCAGCCAAGTCGTTGGCAACTGATCTGGATCGACAGATTTCCAATCCATACGACCTGTCGATTCAAGACATCAGCCCTGAATATGTGGCGCAAAGCAAAATCATCCGTGATTTATTGACCACTGGCCGCGCGCAATACCTGAATGGCGACTACGATGGTGCGGCAGCAACTTTCAAAGAAGTCGAGGCACGTGATGCGAACAATTCGGAAGCAAAGCTGTTCCAGACTCGTATTGCCAAGATTCTCGGCGGGATCCATGCGCAAAACCAATACAAGACCCGTGGGCAAATGTTGACGGAGGTCGATCAAAGTTGGGAGCGTCCCAAGGTATTTGATGTGAACACCGGCGCGCAAACTGTTGATGCGGGCGATAGCAGCACGCAGCGCAAGTTGAGCAGCATTATCATCCCACAGGTTAATTTCTCCGGCATGGAATTGACGCGTGTGATTGAAACACTGTCTGAGCTCTCTGTGGAATATGATCCGGAGCGTGTGGGCGTCAATATTGTCGTGTTGTTTAATCGCGAGCAGAGCAATCCACGTGTGAACATCAGCCTGCGTAATTTGAATCTCGATCGCATTTTGCAGTTTGTCACCCAACAGGTGAACTTCGCTTACGATGTCGGTGCGGATGCAGTCACCGTCGCTCCGAGCGATGGCTTAGATGGCACGTCTAATACCATTACCGAGTTCTTCCCGATTTCACGTGCAACTGTAATTCGTTTGACTGGTTTTCGTGATGGTGGCGGCTCGTCCGGTGGTGGCTCAGTGGACCCATTCGCAGCGCCCTCCAGTGGTGGTTCCAGCGCGCCTTCGCAAAACGACGAAGTCGAGGC
>DJBY01000094.1:8399-9160 GCA_002430605.1 Opitutia bacterium UBA5964
CAACTCATCATTACTCAAAGCCGCCGCAACCTTGAGCGTATGCGCGTCATCCTGCGTAACTACAACGAAGTGAAGATGGTTGAAATCGAAACCAAGTTCCTCGAAGTCCAGCAAGGTGACCTCGATGAGATGGGCTTCTCCTGGAACCTGAATAAAGATGGTGAGACCATCTTTGAGTTTGCTCCGCGCTCGGTCGCTGATGCCTTTGGTGTGAATACTAATACCTCAGCGATTACGGTTAATGCTCAAGGAACAACAACCTTCGATATATTTGGCAATGTGGTGGCTACTACTCCCCCAGTTGCTGATGTTTTTCCATCACCTCCGCCTGGCCTGCCTAATCTCATCGACGTAGCTGCGAATGGTCTCTCGGTTTCTAGTGTCGCAAAACAATTTGGTTTAGGTCGATATGATGCTGATTTCGCGATGCGTGCGCTGTCTCGCAAGTCGGGCAGTGATTTGATGAGTGCGCCGAAAGTCACCGTGCTCTCCGGTAAGCGTGCCACGATCACCGTAGCGCAAGAACTGCGTTACCCAGAAAGCTATGGCGACATCGAGTCGACCGTGTCTTCGGGTGGTGGTGGTGGTGGTGATAATAATAGTGGCGGCGGCGGTGGTATCTCCATCACTGCGGGTACACCGCAGGATTTCGTCACACGTAATGTCGGTGTTGAAATGACCGTCACGCCAAACGTTGAGAACGATGATACTATCAGCCTCATCTTGGAGCCACGTGTCACAGAGTTTGAAGGCTTTGTCGA
>DJBY01000130.1:0-6823 GCA_002430605.1 Opitutia bacterium UBA5964
CCGTCCATCTATGCCTCTCCCGCTAATCGACGATGAACCACAAAAAAGCCCCGTTCGATAACCGAACGGGGCTTTTTGAAATGACTTTCGCTTAGGCTTACTCGAAGCTGTGGGCACCGAGCTTGCGAGGAATCTTCACCATCTTAAGCTTGGCAAGAACCGGCACACCATTTTCAAACGGCACCTTCACCTCACCTTGAATGAGTGGCAATGCATACTTATAGAAGTTGTAGTTCATGCTGACACCGTCTTCGTTGATCCAACTCTCAGGAAGCTTCTTTACGCCGTTGGCGATTTCAGAAAGCGGCGTGAGGCCTGTTTCGCAAGTGTAGGTTTCACCATCTCCGCGAACGAGTGTGACCATCTTGTCGGTCTCACCTGCGATCGCAGCTTCGACAGCCGCTTGACCTGCGAGGTACGCTTCGTCGTTGTCTGTTTGCGAGGAGCAGTGAACTGCGGCGCGTTGTGACATGCCGAGGGAAACCGAGCGTGCCTTGATTTGAAGTGTTTCTTCAACGAGGCCGCGGAGGTATTCACCCGCGCCACCGAGTTGGGAATGACCGAATGCATCAGAACTGGCACTTGCGGTGGAGACAAAGTTACCATCCGCATCGACGAGGCCTTCGCCCACGACGACCACGCAGTACTTCTCCTTCTGCAGAACGCGCTGTACATCAGAGATGAATTTCTCTGCCGAGAACGCAACTTCTGGAAGATAGATCAGGTGTGGAGCCGCATTTGGCTCGTCACGACTCTTGGCAAGGGCAGCACCAGCTGCGATCCAACCTGCGTTACGGCCCATGACTTCAATGATTTGCACGAGGTCGTATTGGCCCATCGCTGCATTGTCGCAGGCGATTTCTTTAACCGTCGTTGCGATGTATTTGATCACGCTGCCATAACCTGGAGTGTGGTCTGTGGTGACGAGATCGTTGTCGATTGTTTTTGGGATCCCAATCACCCGAAGAGCATAGCCACGCTCTTGAGCGAGCTTGGAGATCTTATCCGCAGTGTCTTGAGAGTCGTTACCACCAGCGTAGAAGAAGTAGCGGATATTGTGGGCCTCGAAGACTTGCAGCACACGGTCGTAGTCCTGCTGGCTCTTGAGCTTAAAACGGCAAGTGCCGAGTGCCGCACCAGGTGTGTGGCGGAGGGCACGGATGGTTTGCTGAGTCTCTGCCGCGAGATCGACGAGTTGCTCATTCAAGATGCCCAGCACGCCGTTAACCCCGCCATAAATTTCTTCGATGCACTCGTGGTTCAGCGCTTCGGCAACGACACCTGCGAGGCTGGCGTTAATGACGGATGTTGGGCCACCGGATTGGGCGACAAGGCAATTTCCTTCGAGTTTTTCTGACATAGGTAATTATTCTCTGTTAATTTAAAAGCTGTATTGTGTGTAGTTTCGACCGCACTGAAAGCAATACTTAAAGAATCGCGCCTGGCGTATAGTTGGCCGCATCTGGGAAGCTTTGAGCTTCTTCGCGAACCATCGCACAGAAGTTCTCGACCTGCGTAGTCGCCAATCCAGTCATGGCTTGAGCGCGGCCCATCATTTCAGCGAGCTCCGCTGCAGACAGACCGAGGCGGGAATCGGCACCGAGGCGGGCGACCAGATCGTTGCTGGTGATCGTGCCAGCACGCAAGTCGCGAACGGTCTGCACCGCGTGCTCCTTGATCGCTTCGTGGGCCTCTTCGCGGCCCGCACCTGCTTTGACTGCTTCCATCAGGACGGTGGTCGTGGCGAGAAATGGGCCGTAGCGTTGATTCTCTTGGTCAATCACCGCTGGGTAAACTTCCATTTGATTGAGAATCGTGATGAAGGTATCGATCAGACCATCGATCGCAAAGAAGCTATCCGGCAGGAATACGCGACGCACCACGGAGCAAGAGACATCGCCCTCGTTCCATTGATCGCCGGCGAGCTCGCTTGCCATCGTGAGATAGCCCTTAAGGATGACCCCAAATCCATTGATACGCTCACAGCTACGGCTGTTCATCTTGTGCGGCATCGCAGAGGAGCCGACTTGGCCCTTAGCGAACCCTTCACTGGCAAGCTCATGGCCCGCCATGATACGCAGCGTCTTCGCAAAGCTGGACGGACCAGATGCAAGACGCACGAAGATCGACACCACTTCAAAGTCCAGCCCGCGCGGGTAAACCTGACCCACGGTATTGAGCGCAGCGCCCACCCCGAGGTGATTGAGGATACTGCCTTCGAGCGATGCCACCTTAGAGGCATCACCGTCGAACAGTGTGAGCAGATCCATCTGTGTGCCGACTGGCCCCTTGAGGCCACGGACCGGATAGTTGTCGATAATACGGTTGAGTTCGCGAACTGCGAGGAGCAGATCTTCGCCGAACATTGCGAGGCGCTTGCCGAAAGTAGTCGGCTGCGCGGGCACGTTGTGTGTGCGAGCGGTGATCACGAGTGACTTCCACTCCTCCGCGCGATTGGCCAATGCAAGCAAGGCCGCGACGGCTTTGTTACGCACGACTTCCAAGGCTTGGATGATTTGCAGCTGCTCGACATTTTCAGTCAAATCACGGCTAGTCAGTCCTTTATGGATATGCTCGTAGCCAGCAAGGTCGCAAAATTCTTCGATCCGCGCCTTCACATCGTGACGAGTGATCGCTTCGCGCTGGTTGATAGAGTCCAGATTAATCTCCCCCTTTACACGCTCATACGCGTCGATCGCTTGTTGAGGGATGTCTAGGCCAAGTTCCTTCTGCGCACGCAGCACGGCGATCCAGTAATCACGCTCCAATTTGATACGCCCTTGCGCGCTCCAGACTGCGCACATCGCCTTCGAGGCGTAGCGCCCCGCTAATACATTTGGTATGTTTTCCATAGCTTCTTGAATTTGAGAAAACGGAAGAAAATACAGCTCTCGCCCCCCCATGCGACCAAAAAAGCAAGAAGATCGGCCAATCCGCTTTTGTCGTGCAGGTCCGCAACAGTGAGCCAACCGATCAAGCTAGCACAGCTACGCCGAATGCACCGCTGCAGATGCGCTGCGGATTGGACCGTCATGCTCGTCAGAGCCGTGACTCAAGATTTTCGTCGTCCGCAGACCGAAGCAAACGCAGCGCCCGAAAGGTTATGCCACAAGCTAAACAAGGCAGCTGGTAAAGCAGCCGCAGCAGGCAAATATTTCGTCGCGAGAGCGACTGCCAGCCCTGAGTTTTGCATGCCCACTTCGATCGCAATCGTTCGGCAATCCGCTTGGTTCGTCGTAAAATAGCGCGCGACGCCATAACCAATCGCTAACCCAAGCAAGTTATGTAATACCACCGCCAACAAAATCCATTGCGGGAATTCTAGAATGCGCTCTCGGTTTAACGCCATCACAATAGCAATCACCCATGCAATCAACACCATCGAAAACAGAGGCAGCCATTTTAGAGTGCGTCGCACCAGCTTACTCGCCACTAGCCGAATGATTAGACCGGCCGCCAATGGCAGCGCGACAATCCACAGAATCGTCTGCATCATCGAAACCGCATCAATCTCAACTTTGTGACTCGCCAGCAGCCATGTAATCCAAGGCGTCAAAACTGGGGCAAGGAGCGTCGAAGCCAAAGTCATGGAAACTGAGAGCGCAACATTGCCCTTTGCCAAATACGTTACTACATTCGAAGCGGTGCCTCCTGGGCATGCCCCTAGCAGCACGAATCCGACAACAACTTCGTTAGGCAGCCCCAGTGCCAAAGTAATACCCAGCGCCAATAACGGCATAATCGTATATTGAGCCAACAAGCCGATCACGACCAAACGCCAGCGCTTAATCACTCCGATAAAATCGCCCACAGTAAGCGTCATCCCCATACCAAACATAATTAGCCCGAGCAGATAACGGATCGCTGGTTGTGTCGGGATGAACCACTCCGGCATCCACAAAGCGAGCGTAGAGAACCCGAGCGCGAGAGGTAGAAAGATAGCGTTCACTTGGCAGAGCTCCTATTGCACATCTCTGATAATCGCTAACGGCCGATCTTTCACTCCCGAATAGACCACCACAATCTCAGCGGGCAGATCAGAATCGTTTCGACCATAATGCCAAGTGTTGACTGTCTCAATCAGGCCGTCGCCAGCCTTGACGACGATCGTCTGGCCATCTTCGGCAGTCACCAGAATCTCGCCACTGATCATATAGCCCGCGTTCATTGACGGATGCTTATGCCACTTCAGCTTCGAGTGCGGCGGGATCGTGAACTTGACCACACTGATCTGTGCTGCTTCGGTCGGGTAGCTGGGGAGCTTCGCGCCGTCCCAAGACGAATCAGATTCAGCGAGGATCTCGACCTTCACATTGGCTTGCCCACCTGGCGCCGCGACCGTGGGGCACATATGTGAATCAGAGAGGCTGCTGCAGCCCGACAGGAACAATAGCGACAGAGATAGGAAAATAGCGAAACGTTTCATAATAATTAGCTTAAGCACTTGATTGCCAACTCCCGGCACACTTCTTCTTGTTCGTTGGGACGCTCGAGAATGCCTTCAAATGCTTCGGCAAAGGCGATTTGAAATTGGATGAGCTTCTTCAACGGCACCTTACTGGCGGTGACCGCTAGATTACCCAAATACCACGGGTTCTGGGTGAAGACGTTGAGATTACTCTTCTCTTCGCTGCCACCGAAATGGTGCCCATAGGTGCGGGCCGCCGCTTCGAGATCGGACTTGGCGATGCCACGCGCACCCAGACGGATCGCTCCAGCATCAAGTAGTACCCGCAGCTGAATCAGCAAGCGGTTGCGCGATTGCAAACTACCCAACAGTGGGCGCGATTCGCTATTGGTAAAGAAATGGCGACGAAGGGCTTCCAGTGTCCAATCGAGCTTCAACGAATAAAAGGCATCGGCAGCTTCGAAAAAATCGGCATCACCAAAATTCGGCACGAGATCGGCGACCAAGCGTTCGCTAATCTGCTCGCCAGTATCAGACACGAAGGTCGCAAGCTTACGGGTCTCCGCCACGATCAGGCGCGAGTTGCCATTGACCTTACCGATCAAGAGCTGCACCGCATCGCGCGCAATGGTCACGCCTGCCTGCTCGCACTCATCCTGAATCATACGGGCATACATTACCGCCGCATTTTTATCCTCTGCCAGTGCCGTAAAATCAGAATTTTTCTGACACCACTTATAGAAGCTACGCACTTTATATACTGGCTGCGCAGTGATCAGTACGCCGACCTGTGCCGAATCGAGCGTCTCCAAGACCGCCTTTAAATTATCCAGTAAATCCAGCGTGCCTTGGGCTTTACCGGTCTGGCTATTGGCCATGAAATTGACATCCTTCAGCCACACAACCTTGCGGTCGCCGAACAGCGAGAGCGTCTGCACCGCGCTAGTGAAGCGGTTGATCGCATTCTCCACTTCAGCGACATTGCCCGCACGCCCATCCACCACTTCTTTGGAAAGATCGTCCGCGATGTCTTTGGTCTGCTCGGCAAACCACTCCTTACCTCGTTCAGAAACAAGGTAGTCGTCGTCGCCGCAGATAAATGTGAAGGCTTTCGCTGACATGACTCATACGGCTGCACCGTATTAATGAAGGAATGATGGATGATTAGAAAAGGAACTGATCAATGTGGCCACTCCGCCAATCAGCGCAACGCGGAAGTCAGGGACGCAATTAATTAATCCCCTAGCGCCCCCTCTCAGCACTCAGGAACTCCTCCAGCTTATACTTGCGCAGCTTACGCCGCATCCAATCCAGCGCCGCTTGAACCGCGCGTGCCTTCACATCGAGCCGCCCACCGGTGTAATGCACCGTCTTGCACCACACGCCCACGGGTGAGTGATATCCGAAATGAATCGTGCCGACTGGGTTCTTCTCATTGCCCCCTTCTGGCCCAGCAAAGCCAGTGACACTCAGCCCATAATCTGCTGATAAACGCTCCGACGCTCCGGATGCCAGCGCCACCGCGCACTCAGGACTCACCGCCCCGTGTTGCTTGATAAGCGACTCCGGCACTCCTAGTAAAGTGACCTTCACATCATCCGTATAACAAACCACTCCACCCGCGAAGACACTCGAGGCTCCGGGAATATCTGTAAACGCATCCGCTAACGAGCCGCCCGTGCAGGATTCGGCGATGGCCAACGTCCGATCTAATGCCCGCAATTCGTGATACACCACCCGAGCAAGTGAACAATGACCAAAACATACGAAGTCCGCTCGGAAGATCTGCCGCGCCTCTTGCGCAATCAACTTCAGTTCAGCCAACTGTAGCGAACCGTCGCGGCAAGCTAAGCGCACATCCACCATCCCGTAGTGCACACAATACGCGACGGCCAATGCTGAGTGCCGCTCAATGATCGGCTGCATCATCTGCTCCACCGTCGATTCGCCAAGCCCGCACGTGCGCACCTGCACATAAGCATCGCCCTCACCGATCAGCCCGTCCTGCCGTAACCGCGGCAGCACTTGCTTCTCAAACATCGGCTCCAATTCATGCGTCGGCCCCGGCAACATAATTAAAAATTTCTCGCCCTGCTTATAAATCAGCCCTGGTGCCGTGCCCCGCTCATTATGCAGAGCCTCTCCGCCCTTGAAGCAATAGCACTGCTTCAAATGATGTGTCCCCATCTCGCGCTCCAACACTGCGAATCGATCCTTGATCGTCGCCTCAATCTCAGGATCAAACACCAGCTCGACGCCCAGCACCTGCGCAATCGTCTCACGCGTCAAATCATCCGCCGTCGGCCCTAGCCCTCCGGTGGTAATCACCAAATCCGAATGCTCCCAGGCCTGCAGAAAGCCACGCTGGATTTCGCCCACATCATCCATGATTACCCGACTGCGAGTAATTGAGAC
>DJBY01000130.1:7020-8379 GCA_002430605.1 Opitutia bacterium UBA5964
GACATAAACAGGCCGCTAGACAGCGCGGCAAATTACCCCTACATATAGGCAAGTCAGGAGACTTATAACGTAATCATTACAAATGCCAAAGGCAGAACGCACAAATCTAAAAGAAAAAGTTCGACGGCTCCCCCGCAAGCCGGGGGTCTATCTGATGAAAGATCGCCTTGGGCAAACGATCTACGTGGGCAAGGCCAAGGATCTGAAAAAGCGCGTCTCCACCTACTTCCAAGCCTCGCGCAAGCTGCTGGTCTCTCAGCCCAAGGTGCGCGCCATGATCGACCTGATCTACGACTTCGACTTGATCGTCGTCAAATCCGAGGCCGAAGCACTACTGCTCGAGGGGCAGCTGATCAAAAAATACAAGCCGCGCTACAATACTGACTTTACCGACGACAAGCGCTTCCTACTGGTCCGCGTCGATCACCGCGAGCCACTGCCACGCTTCCGACTGACTCGTAACCGCACCGACAGCAAATCACGCTACTACGGCCCCTTTGCCCACTCCACTCACTTACGCCAGACCCTCGCCGCCCTGCGTAAAAAATTCGGCATCCTGCTTAGCGACGCCACTCCCGTCAAAATAGAGGCGGATCAATGGCGACTGTATGACGACGCCCGCGCCGAGATCTACCAGCACCCCAACGAGCTGAGCCAAGCCGACTATAGCACACGCGTGAATGCCGCCTGCGCCTTTCTCGATGGCAAAACAAAGGAGTGGCTCACCGAGCTCAAAGACCAGATGCAGGCCGCGGCCGAAAGCCGCGACTACGAAAAAGCCGCGCAACTGCGCGACCGGATCACCGCGCTGGAGCAGACCAGTGTGCGCACCCGAAAGTTCGAACGCCCGCTGCACGATCCGACCCCCAAGAGCGAAACGCTCGAACAGCTGAAAACAGATCTGGGACTCCGCAACATCCCCGAGCGGATGGAGTGCTTCGACATTTCGCACATCTCTGGCAGCTTCTGCGTCGCCTCCATGGTCGCGTTCAAAAACGGCAGGCCTGATCGGAAGAATTACCGCCGCTACAAAATTAAATCCTTCATCGGCAACGACGACTTCCGCGCCATGGAAGAAGTCGTCGGTCGCCGCTATCGGCGCCTCAACGACGAACAAAAGCCCTTTCCCGACCTCGTCATCATCGATGGCGGCGCGGGCCAAGTCACCGCCGCGCTCAAGGCCTTTTTAGGCCAAGGGCTCGAACCACCCGCCCTGATTGGATTGGCCAAGAAGAACGAGACCATCATCTTCAGTGACGGTCGCGAGCCGCTCAATCTCTCGCATCACGATCCCGGGCTGCGCATGCTGCAACACATTCGCGACGAGGCGCACCACTTCGCCAACAGCTTCAACGCCGA
>DJBY01000130.1:8711-10405 GCA_002430605.1 Opitutia bacterium UBA5964
CAACACTTCGGCTCGATCGAAAAGCTCCGCGCCGCTGACGCCAAAAGTATTACCAAAGTCGAAGGCATCGGCCCCAAAACGGCCGAGCGACTCGTATTGTTTCTCCAAGCACCCCCGAAAAGGGTGTAATTGTGTTTGTTGTCAAAGTAGCGCGGTGCTTTAACCCGCGTTCCGATCAACACCCCACTAATCCGACGCGGAACTGCGGCTAAAGCACGCAGCTACGGACCTGATTTCGCAGGCAGTATGACAACTTTTGCAATTACACACCTCCAAAAACAAGAAAGTAATACCTGCTTTACATTTTCACCCTAAGGATCATAATAGATGCCATGCTAACCAAAGTTTCCAGACTGACGAGCAAAGGGCAGGCCACCATTCCCATCGCCATCAGAAAGCAACTGCACTTGCAAAGCGGGGACCGCATCGCCTTCAAAGTATTGGATGGCCGTGTTGAAATCGCACGCGCTGAACCAATCGACATTGAGTTCATGCAGTCGCAGGAAAGCAATTTAGCGACCGAATGGTTAGCAGACGAAGACGAGGCGGCATATGGTGATCTATAAGCCTTTCGATGTCGTCGTGGTTCCATTCCCGTTCACCGACCGCGGCAGCAGCAAACGACGCCCCGCGCTCATACTCTCTTCAACTGAGTATCAAGAACAGACTGGGCACCTCATCCTTTGCATGATTACCACGGCCACCCGCTCAAATTGGTTTAACGACGTGTCCCTAAAAGAATGGGCACAAGCAGGACTCCCTCACGCCTCATTGATACGAGCAAAACTGTTCACACTAGATGAGCGGTTGATTCTCCGTCGCCTGGGTGAGCTTACAGACATCGACCAGCAAGCAATTGCTAAATCCCTGCAGTCGATGCTCCCCCTCAGCACTTAACCCTCAGGCTTCAACCGTAAGCGAAATCAAACCTGATCGACTAACGGAACAATCCGTATTTCAAAATAGCATAGATCGCCCGCACCCCATCGCGCCAGCCGATCTTCTTGCCCTCACAATAGGTGCGCCCGTAGTAGGAAATCCCGACCTCGTAGATACGCACATCGAGTTTTGAAATCTTAGCGGTCAACTCTGGCTCCACCCCAAAGCGATTTTCTTCAATCGTAATTTGATCCAACACCTCACGACGAAATAACTTATAACAGCACTCCATATCGGTCAGATTTAGATTCGTCATCATGTTGCTCAATAACGTCAAAAACTTGTTGCCCAGCATGTGCCAAAAAAAGACCACTCGGTGCGGCCCGCCGCCGATGAAACGTGAACCAAAAACAACATCTGCCTGATTCAGTTCAATTGGGCGAATCAACCCTGGAAGTTCTGCTGGATCATATTCTAAATCTGCGTCTTGAATCGCCACGATATCGCCCGTCGCTTCGGCGAAGCCCGTCCGCAGCGCAGCGCCCTTCCCTTTATTCACCTCATGGTAGTACTTCTTGAAAATAGGCTCTTCAAATCCAGATTCTAAAAGATCACGCGTGCCATCGGTCGAGCAATCATCCACTAAGATGATCTCTTTGATGTCCATCGCTTCAACCGCGCGCACGCGTCCGACGATTTCGTGCAAAGTGCTTTTTTCGTTGTAAATAGGGATAATAATCGAGACCTGCATAATACCTCCAACAAGCCGACTCAGTTCGAGGAGGGCAACTTTTATCCGCACACTCAAAGCCTAA
>DJBY01000130.1:10634-13957 GCA_002430605.1 Opitutia bacterium UBA5964
CCATCCTTTCTTTTCGAATTTTACGCCGCCCCTATGCCAGCCCCAATAGAGCTATTCACCGGATGCCTCTTAATCCTCGCCTACATAACAGGCATTTTAGGCTGTTATTGTAAGTTTCGCTCGAACCAGTGGAGTATCTCAGCAGCTATCGCGCTGGCGATCACGAGCGGCCAAGGCATTTTCTCTGTCATCTTTCAAACGCGATTTCTACTCGGCTCCCCGCCTGTTGGCGTGCTACTATCACTGTTATTCCTGGGCTGGTGCGTCGTGACACTTAGGCAGCAAACTCACTTAGACAAAGACACGAAGCGCCTTTGGCAGCACTGCCAGAAATACGCATGGGTGTGCATTCCTATCCTGCTGTGCCTCATTTATAGCGGTGCTCAAATCTTATTGTTGCCCATAAAAAACATTGACGCGCTCACCTATCACTTGCCGCGCGTCTGGCTATTTATACAAAACAACAGCTTCTTCCTTGAATCTTTTAACCGCTACCATGAGGCCATTTTTCCCGTAGGATCAGATATCCTTTTCTACCCCTTCCTCGCCTTAAAAACGACAGCTGGACTTGGCATATTCAGCCTCAGCAGCTACATCGCAATCGGCGCAGCAGTTTACAGTATCGCTCGCCTCTATACGTCACCGAAGAATGCGACGCTCGCGACATTGATCGTGATGAGCTTAACCGAAATCGTGCTCCAAGCCCCCTCGGTCAAAAACGACATCATCATGGCGGGCGTTGCGATCAGCGCGCTACTGATCGCCCTTAAGCTGAAGCCCACCGCTCCCTATCGGCAGCTACTATTACTCGCAATCCTCTGCCTCTTCGGCGTCTCCACAAAAACAACCTTCCTCGCATTTCTACCAGGCTTAGCGATCCTGACCGCCACAAAGCTACAACTCTGGAAACGCGCATCATGCCAGCATTTACTGTCAGGCCTATGGCAAAATCGTAAACTGACGCTAATTTGCGTCATCCCCTTGCTCATCGCCTCCCAAATCTGGCTTTTCGCGTGGAACACTCTGAACTATGAAACATGGTCAGGCCCAGAAGTATTCACCCACCGCCACCAACAACATGATGGCATCAAAGGAACCGTCGCCAACATTACCAGATATGGAATTCAAACATTAGAGATTGGCTATTTAACGGATCAGCTTTCTGCCCGGGCCTTAGACAGTAGCCTTCCATCCGAAGTACTCACTCTCCTGTATTACAACAGCCTCGAGCCCTACTTCAAAGAGGCTGGAGCCACGCGTGAAGAGTTTTACGCTCAATGGCTCACTCACGAAGACTATGCCTGGTTTGGACCATTGGGCGCGGGCATGCTCTACATTTGCCTACCCTTGGCACTCATCCGAAAACCTGACACACGACTCGCTCTACTCCCCGCACTCGGGTTCTGCTTCATCATTGCAGCGAAAGTATCTTGGATGCCTTGGAATGGCCGCTTCTTCACAACCTTCTTTATTACACTGACACCCGCACTCGCAGTCAGCCTGCACGTCATCGCGCACAAATGGCTCTACCGAGCATTACTCGGCATCGCACTCGCCTCACTCTGCACAATCAAAATAATAGACTTTAATCGCTATACCATTCCGATCGCAAAAATGATATCGCGGGGCCTCGAAATAAGCCCTCAGAACATTATTAAATACACCATCAGCGACGGAGAAAACATCTGGTCGCGAGTGCTTAATAATACGATGCCGAATCCCGGCACCCCGGAGGCACTGCTTCAAACCGTGCCACATTCCGCAACTGTCGCGCTCTACGACAACGGCAGTCACCTCGGGCATTTTAACTTTTACACGGCACGCCCGGACATTCGATGGGTACCGCTTAACATCCGTCGAACCAGCAGTAAGATCACCCCTCAAGAAGCCATCAACAGGTTCATTCGCAGTGATCACAACTATTGCCTGTTCATCGGGAAGTATCCCACTGAAATCTCCAATAATTTCGCACGCCATAGCCCGGATAACTACGCTCATCTCATCACGAAAGCACCCCCAGTTAGACTCGAATGAACCTCAAAGCAATAGTCACAAAGATCAACCAGCATAGAACCCTGTGGATCGCACTCATCGCATTCCTACACTGCTTCACTTGGTTTGCGCATTACGGGCAAACACCACTCGGCGAATCACCCGCTCTGGATAATCGACAAACGCTCCTACTTGCAGGCCAAATGGCGAACGACGAGCTTTCCCCTGAGCCTTTCCACCGAGCTCCGCTCTACCCTTATCTCCTCTCTCTTTTTCTTTCGTTCGGCTTTGCCCCCGGTCAACTAGTCCTGGTCGCCAGATTATTAAATGCAATCGCACTCGCGATTATAGCAGGGAGCTCAGCATCGATCGCAGGCCGCATCTGGAATAATCAAGCGGCGCCTTGGATCGCAGGTTGCCTGATCGGACTGAACCCGATCTTACTCTTTTTCTCCGGCGATGCTTTCGATATTCTCCTCGCGACCGCAGCCTTCTCCCTCGCGCTCAGTCAAATAGTCTCTTGGCTCCCAAAACCAAGCATGCTAGGAAGCCTGTGGATCGGCATCACTCTCGCTATTAGCGCGGCGTTACGCTCGCACTTATTGCCACTCGCAGTTCTTTGGCCCATCGCCGCAAGTATTCTCTCCAAGCGCCAACGCACTTACCACCTTGCTCTAGCTGGACTTGGTCCGATTCTGGGATTCGTAATATTAGGTGCCGTCAATCAACATGTCGCCGGAGAATTTAGAATGCTCCCTTGGCAAGGCGCTTATAACCTATGGGCGGGCAATAACCCCGAGGCGACTGGTCGCATTTACACGCAAGTTATACGAGTCGATTTTAAAAATCTATATGACAACCCCGCTAAGCTGGAATCAATCGCTCTCTACGAAGCCGACACTGGTAAAATCAGTCCGCACTCGATCTCCGAAATGAATCAGCATTGGCAAAGCAAAGCGCTCGATCACATCAGCCATCACCCCTTGCAGTGGACATCGCTGATGCTCCGCAAGGCCTATTATTTTCTAAATAGCTACGAACAATACGACAATAAGACCTACGGGTTTCATAAAACACTACATCACCAGCTTAAGTTCAACCCTATCCACTGGGGCGCGGTTCTACTTCTCGCCGTCGCGGGAGCCCTCGCAGGACTATATCAACCGAAACGACGGTGGATAATGACCACGCTAATCATTCTCTTCACGATCTATGCTGCTGGAACGATCCTCTTCTACACTTCCAATCGTTTCCGACTCCCAATGCTACCAATCCTCTCAGTGCTAGCAGCAGGCGTCACAGTACTCCCTGCAATTTGGAAAACGGCAACA
>DJBY01000130.1:14156-15159 GCA_002430605.1 Opitutia bacterium UBA5964
TCCAATGGAAGGCCATCTTTCTCGTCTGCCTACTAACAACCGCGGGCTTCGCATATTCAAATTTCTTTAACGCCCGAGATCTCAACACATGGGAAGAAGACTACGCACTGCTCGCCAATGCCTCGCTCCGGACTGGCAGAAATACCGAAGCCATTGAATGGGCAAATCGCGCACTCAAAATGAGTCCTGCTCGCAACGACATGCGAAGCGCAATAGTCCAAGCTCAGTTCAATCAATGGGCACTCTCCGACAAACTACACACCCTACACAGCAAGCAGGCCCGCGCCCTCCTCCACGATGCCGCCATCGTCAGCCAGCAAAATAAAGACCTTCGCCCTATCGTCGGGATCTATCATTGGAAACTCGGCAATCAACAAGCAGCACTCGACATCTGGCAAACAAACGTAACAACCGAACCCTTCGCCCGCCTCTGCCTCTTCTGGATCGGCGCAGTGCCTCCCCCGAGCAACAACGAATTGACTCTTTACGAGAGCCATAAAGACCTCAACCTGCTCAAAGCAGCCAGTGCAGCAAAATCAGCAGGAGTTAGCGATCCGATCAAACAAATTTTCGACAACTTATTTATGTCGGTCATAGACGAGCACCCCACCAATGACGCTTCAAACTAAACATAAGATCCTCCTCGCCTCACTCGCCTTTCGCGTCGTTCGGCTCTCTCGCAAGTTACTCGGCAAGGAACTGCAAGGTCAGTTTAAGCGAAATTCTTTTCAGTGGGAACTCGACCTGACAGAAGTCGTCGACTTCATGATCTACATTTCAGGGGGCTTTGAAACTTACTTAAGCCAATTTATTCGTCGAAACGTAAAGGTCGGCGATGTCGTGATGGATATCGGCGCAAATATCGGCGCGCATACCTTAACGATGGGGCAAAGTGTTGGCACGAGCGGCAAAGCATACGCTGTCGAAGCAACCGAATATGCTTTCAATAAACTACAAAGGAATATTCAGCTCAATCCAGATGTCGCCACTCACATTCAGCCCT
>DJBY01000076.1:0-4652 GCA_002430605.1 Opitutia bacterium UBA5964
TTGCATGGCGCATCTGAGAAATCATTCACGACGGATATAGCCGAAGGCTGGCACACGATTGAAGTTAGCTATTTTGATGCAGGCGGCGGCAGTGCACTCGAACTAAGCTGGCAGTCCAAAGACATGCCAAAGCAATCCATACCTGCGAGCGCACTCGCTCATTAGGAAATTCGTTAACGTTAGCCACATGGAGGTAGCCTCTCCCTGGCTCTGCCATTATTCAGGCGCTGACTGGCCCGCAAACGATCAACGAACGAATCAAAACCGTTCGCTACGGCTCAAGCGTTAGCAGTATTCCTGCCGAGTAGAAATCGGCCTTTTGATTGTAGAGTGGTCTTTTCAAAGAATCAGGAGGGTAGAGACGATGCGCATTTTAAAAATTTACATCGTCATATCGCGCTGAGTGGGCAACCACGTGTGTTTGAGTCAGTGGGGTGGATTTTCGTTTCAGAATCGTGGGTTCGACTCACGCAGAGACATGCTTCCATCGCTCACGGTCTCCGTTGGAATGATTCAGGCGGGGCATATTAACTGATCGACGGGCCGCGTGCAGACCGCTGACGTGATTGAACCGATAAGACTAAAAAGTAATCGTTCTCTCTGTTCTTGCTGTCAGCAGTATGCATAGTTACACGAAAAGCGCCCCGAATCGATCCACCGGGGCATTGTTTCAACAAAACAACGAACCCTAAGTAAATGTTCAAACAGTCACTCATGATCTTCTTGTGCCACCTTTGTTGCATCGGTCCCCTGTCAACTTTACAGGGTGAAGAGGGCTCTGTTCAAGCGCCCGGGTGGCCGAGTCGTGACGCGCAGTTGGATGCGCTGCCTGGCTTCCAGAATCCGCCATTGGGGTATGGAGAAGTGCCGTTTTGGTGGTGGAGCGGAGAGGACCTTGATGTGGATCGCTTGCTGTGGCAGTTGCGCGAGTTGCACCAAAAGGGGATCAGCGGTGTGCAGGTCAATTACTCTCACTACGATACCCCAGGCTGGCTCAGTGATCATGACGATCCGGCACTATTTACCGAGGATTGGTGGCAGATCTATTCCAGGGTGTCCGAGGAGTGCGTGAAGTTGGAGATGGGTATCGGCCTCAGCACCTACACCATCGACTGGCCCAGAGGTGCGAAAAACCTCTTCTATCAGCTGTTTTATTCGAAGCCGGAACTGAACGCGATTGCGTTAAAGACCGGCGCGAAGCACCGCTTGCGTGGCGGTGAGACGATGACGGTGGCAGTGACGGACGGCCAATTTGCGGTGCGTGCCTATCAGCGGACGGACGGACAATTAATGCGGGGCGGACTGGATCTCAGTTCATTGGTCAAGGATGGCTCCATCCGCTGGACCGCTCCCGCAGGCGAGTGGGAGATCTGGACCTTCGATGCCGTGCCCAAGGCGGGTTCACTTAATCCATTGATGGCGAACTCGGGTGAGACGGTGATCCAAGGATTCTATCAGAAATTCGAGGATAATAATCAGGGAAAGTCGTCCAAGGGGCTGAACTATTTCTTTAACGATGAGCTCCACATCGGGCTTGATAAGTTTGCATGGAATCCGGATTTCCCAGAGGAGTTCCGTCGCCGTAAGGGCTACGACTTGTTAGAGGTGCTGCCTGCGATGTGGGTGGAGATGGGGGACATTACCCCGAAAGTCCGGATGGATTATGCCGATGTGCGCATGAGTCTGATGGAGGAGCGTTATTTCAAGCCGATTTATAATTGGCATGCCTCTCGTGGGATCATCTTTGGTTGCGATCCTGGTAGTCGCGGGCTGAAGCCAAACGAGTTTGGCGATTACTTTCGAGCCAATCGCTGGTATTCGGCGCCGGGGCACGATACGCCGGGCGGCAATGCTGATCCGATCAAGGGCAAGGTCTCCTCATCCATTGCCAATCTCAACCAGCGCCCGCGCGTTTGGCTTGAGGGTTATCACAGCATGGGCTGGAGCGCCACTCCGGAGCGCCTGATGTTCGCCACCCGCGAGAACTATTTGTATGGCTGCACACTGCTTAATCTGCACGGCCTCTATTACACCACCTATGGCTCGCATTGGGAATGGGCGCCGCCTTGCTATCACTTTCGCATGCCCTACTGGGAGCACATGGGCACCTTTCTTAAATACTTTGAGCGGCTCTCTTACCTGATGAGTCAGGGGCATACCGTGGCGGATGTGGCGATCATCTATCCGGTGGCACCCTACGAAGCGGAAATGGATGGCGACGCAGCCAAAAACACCGCCTTTGATTTAGGAAAAAAACTGCTGGCTGCCGGCATCAATTTTGAATTTATCGATCATCAATCCTTGGCGCGCGCCGAGGTCAAAGACGGGCATTTGGTGCTTCCTACTGCGGGCGCATCTTACCAGGCCCTCATCTTTCCGGGCATGGAAGCGGTGCGTTGGAAATCGATCGAAAAAGCGGCCGCCTTTGCCCAAGCGGGTGGAACGGTGCTCGCGGTGGGGGCATTGCCGACGGTCACCGACCGCGCCGGCCGTAACGATGCGCAGCTGAAGAACTTAAACGAGCAGGCCTTTGCGGCCGAGTGCCGTCTGCCATCGACCGAAGCCGCGCTTGAGCGGATCCGTCATGCCTTCGTTCAGGATATCCATGGACTGAGCGGTACGGTGCGCACGCTGCACCGCAAAATCGGACCTCGTGATGCCTATCTAGTCATGGATGCCAAGCCTGGTGACGTGGTTGAGTTTCGTGCCAAAGGGGCAGTCGAAATTTGGGATCCCTGGACGGGAGCGGTTCGCCCGTTGCGGGTGGTTCGAGAGACGGCGACCGGCACACAGGTGGAACTCACACTTCAGCCCTACGAGGCGCAGCTCGTGATGTTCACACCGGGAGCGAAGCATCACAATCCCGCCAAGCAGAACGCTAGTCGCAGCGTGGTCAAAACACTGCCAAACGAGTGGACTGTCAGTTTTGTGCCGACGATGGACAACCGCTATGGAGACTTCCGCCTTCCGGTGACGCCGGAGAATCATACCATCGGGTTAGAAGCGCGTCGTTTTGCTTGGGCACGGGAAACCCCCGAGTTGGCCATTGCCGCCATGTTGCCGCACACGGATGACTCTGCCTGGCAGACGCAACTGCATGGATATGGCCCGCAACTCTACCTGCTGGGACCCATTCCGCAATCGGTTGACGCCGCCAAATTGGATGCCGAGTTGGCTCAACTCAAGCGAGTCGATCCAACCGTGCCAGTCGCGCTTGGCGAGTTCACGTTTAACTGGCAGCCCTATGAGTTTTCATGGCGCTATGGCAAAGAAGGGGATCCGGGACACCAGGGCTACCACGGCTTGAAGGGCACGATCTCGGAAGATTTTATTCGGCTGGGGCAATCCGTTGAAGTAGGCCCCGGAGTCACGGTGCTCGCCGCGGAAGCCCACCAACGCTACTACCTTTGGTCCTCGGTCACGCTGGCTGAACCGGTGGTTGCGACGCTTCATGTGGGTGATGCTGTTCCCGTCAGTTTGCCGAACACCTCTCAGGGCGTTGCTCCCGCGGCAGTGTTTATCAACGGCGAGCATATCAACGATTTCACGCAACCCGTTTCGCTCAAAGCCGGCACAAATCCGTTGCTGATCCGCTATGACGATTTTGGCCAGAGCCATGTTGTCCTGCGCCGTCAGGATACGCCGCTGCCCGAAGCAACGCCAACGCTGGCCATGCGTTGGTATCAAGATCCGGGCGTCATTCCGTTCGATGCCTACGCGGGTGAGACGTCGGCGGAGTGGTTCAGGTTTCTGTCCGCGCCGGCAACCACTGCCATCCAGGTTCAGGCCCTCAGTCGGGAGCCCATCCAGGCCTGGCTCAATGGCAAGCCGATGCTTGATCGGGGCGACGGCCGTTTTGAAGTGCAACAGGCCACAGCAACCGCAGCAGTCGTTGCAGTGCGCCTGCTACCCGAGTCCGGGAAGGGCGGGGGCGCGGCGATCCCCGAACCCATTTTAGTCGAAACCAGCGCAGACGGCATCATGCCGCTAGGCGACTGGTCCCAGCTAGGCATCCTCAACAATTACTCGGGCGGGGTGCGCTACCGAACCACTCTGACCCTTTCCGAGCAAGAAGTAACAGGAGCCGTGGAGCTCGATCTGGGCAAGGTGACCGCCACTGCCGAGGTATCGGTCAACGGCAAGCAGGTCGGCGTGCGTGTCGCGCCGCCGTGGACGTTCGACCTCTCAGGTACCCTCAAGGTCGGCGAGAATGAAATCGAAGTGCTGGTTTTTAACACCCTGTCCAACCACTACCAGACCATCCCATCCCACTACCGTGGCGACCCCGTGTCGGGGCTCTTCGGGCCGGTGAAGATTTTGAGCTTTAGCGATGAATTAATTAGAGATCAGTAAGTGACTGCAGGGAAATCTGTATAAAATAGAAGGGAATGCATTTTCCGAGGATGGCCTTCATTGGCTAAGGTGGGGATAGGCTAGGTGCCTTTCGGACTTCACTTCTGGTAAATTCATTTTTTGTAAATTGACCAAATCGCACCTCCGCAACATCGCGTATTCCATTAAATGAGTCGGATTCAAAGGTTGGGGAAAAGTCAAAAAAAGCAGATTGGTGTGGAATTTATTCCTGCGCCTCGGGTCCGAGTGACTGATAAGAATTTGCTTTTCGGCGGTGCTAGCCTCTGGGGTGAGGAGTG
>DJBY01000076.1:4836-5925 GCA_002430605.1 Opitutia bacterium UBA5964
ACACCACTTATAACATCTTTTACCTCCCATCCCCAATTTTTTTTGACTACTTTTATCCGCAAAATGAAACGTTTTTTCAGTTCTTTACTCTGGATACTGCCTGTCTGCTTGCTTGTTTGGGTACTGTTATGGAGTTCCCAAGCTCCGCCTGCTGCAGAAACCGCCGCCGTGGCGAAAGTGACGGTTTCGGCAAAGCCTGTAAAAGCCCAAGCAAACGAAGACTCTCCGTGCTGTCCAATTGAGGCGCCTACGGTCAGCGTGGAGGCACCGCTGCCAGAATCGGGCATGGAGCTGCCCAAGCGGGCGGATCTGCATTGGAGTGAACCTGTGGCCGAGACGGTGTTTGAGGAATTCCGCCGTTGGTCGGAAAGTCTTATAATTGCAGGCGCTGGTGCGGACCTACAGCAAGGCATCGAGTTGGCGCAGCAGCGCCGCCACGCGCTGCTCAACCTAATCGAAAAGAACCCGCGGCGGGCGCTGGAACTCGCCGTGCCTGACGCACTGCGGCAGCAGTTGCCGGATGAGATCCTGGCCTTGCTCGAGCAGCGCGTGGACGGGCAGGGCGACCTGCTGGTGCAGTCAACGACCTTGGACAACGACCGCGGCTGCCTGACGACGCGTGCTGCAACGCTGCAAGACGGCCGGGTTTTTGACACTCATACCTACGGGCGCCGCGGTGCCATACCGACCCGCGACAACATCGCCGTCCACGGCGTGGCGCTCGATGGCAAACTCGCGCTATCGGAGTTTCCGGGCCGCGTATTGGAACCATCAGAGGTCGCGGCCAGAGTAGAGGCCGGGCAATCGGTGGGCGAATCGCGGGAGCAAACCGACGCTGCCGACGGGCCGGTGATCGCATTCGGCGACGGCAGAATGATTCGCTACCCCGACGAAACCCAAGCCATCGCCGCCCTGCTGCTGGCGGAAGGTGAAGAGCAGTCCGGTGCCACCGCGGCATTGGCCTCGGATCTGGATGGCGTGATCGCCTACAGCCCCGAAACTGAGGGGCAAAAGACCTTGCTGATCATCCGCGTGGATTTTCCAGATTTTCAAGGACAGAGCGCGACTGATTCCACTTTGCAGACTCTG
>DJBY01000017.1:0-12425 GCA_002430605.1 Opitutia bacterium UBA5964
GTGCGGGACGCACACGCGCTACCACACTGATGATCGCTGCAAAACGACTCTGCCGGATGGCCTTCAAGGACGATCGCCGCTACCGATTGTGCGACATCTACAGCGTAGGCCGGCGCAAAATGATCCTGGCATAAAGCCAGTCACTACACAGAAGACCACGTAATCGCAGTCCCTCAGCTCTCAGCTCTCCTGCCTCAGACCTCCGAGCCTCCCCTAGTCGACCAACTCCGGGAGCTTCGTCTCGGTGTTGATTGCGATACGACCTTCGCCGTTGAGCACGCTCAAGAGGCGTGTGCCAATAAAATCGGCGCGCCAAGTGCGCAGCAGCCGGTGACGCTCTGGGTCGGCGACTTCGGCTTCGAGGACAAATGCGGTGACGTCGGCACGGTTGCCAATCAGCGGCGGATCGATGTCAGCCGCCAAGCAAATGCCTTTAATTAAGGCCAATGTTAGGTCGACGCGGGATTCGTAGCCGTCATCAGGAGAAGGTCCCTGGTGGCGACCGTTGGGCAATTCAGGCAGGTCACCTGCGATGCCACGCTCAATCGCCGCCCAGATCTTCGAGCGATTGCGCTCCAGTGCGCGCTCTGTGAGTCCTCGGCTAGGCTGAATCGCTTCAGCGGATTCCGGTGGATGTTTCATCAAAGAGATGATCGCATCGTCGGATAAAATAAAATTGCGCGGCAAGTTGCGTTGACGAGCCTTGAGCTCGCGCCAAGAGCCAAGCGCACGGACGATGTTACGCTGCTGATTAGTCAGCGAACCACTGCCCCGCACGCGCGGCATATCGGCCTCGGGGTCGAATTCTTGATAGAGATCTTCGTTCTCGTAATGCTTCATCTCGTCGATGATCCACTGCTTGCGACCGAGGGCTTCGGCCTTGTCCATAATTTTATCCATCAACCGAGTCGAGTAGCGCACGTCGTCTTCGGCATATTCCATCTGCTTGTCAGTGAGCGGACGTGCGACCCAGTTCGAGCGCGTCTCGGATTTGTCTAAGCGCACTTTCATTAGGGTCTTGAGCAGTTCACTGAGAGAGATCGTCGATGAGAGACCAACAAAGCCTGATGAGCGCTGCGTATCGAAAATATTCTTCGGGTAGGCACCACAGGCGCGTTTGAGAATGGTGAGGTCCTGCTGCGCATCGTGCAGTATCTTGACCGTATTGGGGTCTGCCATGAGCGTGGCAAAGGGCGACCAGTCTTCGATCGCGGGGGCATCGATCAGCTCACAGTGGCCATCGGGATAGCCGATTTGCACGAGGCCGAGGGTCGGGTAATAGGTGCGTTCCCACACAAATTCGGTATCGATGCCGACTGCACCAGCCGCTTGGGCGGCCTGTACTGCATCTGCGAGGGCTTCTGTCGTCGTAATCATGTGGTAACCAAAGTCACTAAAACCAACACCATTGGAAAGCAGAAACTCAACCGTAATGGTGTTATTCCACCTTAAGGGCGTAAAAAATACTCCTCACTAGCCTTGATGCCGCCGCAACTTTCGTTCAAAGCTAATTAATTACACCAGCAACTTTCCCAATTCCGCAGCGACATACCAATATAAATGGAGACCATTCCCAGCATACGCGTTGAAAATCTTACCCGCCAGTTCGGGGGAATCACTGCGATTCAGAACGTAAGCTTCACCGTCAACCGCGGCGAAATCGTTGGCTTCCTCGGCCCCAATGGCGCAGGAAAGAGCACGACGATGCGGATCTTGTCCGGAATCATGCCGGCAACATCTGGCTCGGCATGGGTCAGCGGCGTCGCCGTCGCGCATGATCCACACCTAGTGAAACAGCGGATCGGCTACATGCCGGAAAACAATCCACTGCCGGACGACATGCGGGTGATCGAGTATCTGCGCTTCCGCGCCCGACTCAAAGGCGTCTCTGGCCGCAACTTGCGGGACACCGTGCAAGAGGTCATGGAGACCTGCGACCTTGCCCGTACGGCTCGTCGCAAGATCATCGGCACACTCTCGAAAGGCTTCCGTCAGCGCGTGGGCATCGCCGATGCGCTACTGGGCAACCCCGAAGTGATTATCATGGATGAGCCGACGATCGGCCTTGATCCGCATCAGATTCAAGGCATCCGTAAACTGATTGATAACCTCCGCGGGCGCTTAACCGTGGTACTATCGAGCCACATCCTACCGGAAATCGAACGCTCTTGTGATCGCGTGATAATCATCAACCGCGGTCGCATCGTCGCCAGTGGCACCAGCGACAGCCTGCGGCAGGAATTCCTACCGGGCAATCGCTTCGAGCTGCAAGTCGAAGGCAGTGAGCGCAGCGTAACTGAAGCGTTAAAAGCCAAGGGCTTTGAAATCGAGATTTTGCAAAGCGAAACTCGCGAGGACAATATTCTGAACCTCACTTTACGTGCTGAAGGCAATGGCGAGCTCGGCCCGCAACTCATCGCCGCACTCAACGATGCCGCGAACTGCACCCTACGCAGCCTAGCCCCACGCGTGCCAAACCTGGAAGAAATCTTCCTCGCCGCCACTAAGCGTTCTTGGGAAGAAACCATCGATAGCTCCAAAGCCAAGCCGGCAGCTCTCGCCAATTCCTAGGCATTTATCAATTTCACCATGCGTAACTTTTTTATCCTGCTCAAACACGAGCTTCGAATGCTGCTGATCAGCCCGCCGACCTACATTGCCGCGGTGCTTTTTCTTGGCTTAATGGGATTCCTCTACTGGGCCATCTTACGCGGGATGATTAACACGCCCGAAGAGAGCCTACCAATCGTGCAGTTCCTGAGTATTTTCTGGATTCCAGTATTCTTTGTGGTGCCGCTACTGACCATGCGCAGTATCGCAGGCGAGCGCAGCACTGGCACACTGGATACGCTGATGACGACCCCCACCTCGCGCGTGGCGGTGATCCTCAGTAAATTCGCCGGCGCATACATCTTTTACATGCTCTTATGGCTCGCGACGCTCAGCTTCCCATTGATTGCGGCGAAGTTTTTCCCCAGCGCAGCACTTAGTGGCAGCCTGCTGGAACCCGCCCCCATCATCGGCGGCTTCACATTCCTCGCACTCAGCGGCATACTATTTATCTCCATCGGTATCTTCGCCAGTAGCATCACTCGCAGTCAATTGGTAGCCGGCATGCTCAGCTTCACGACTCTGTTCGTTGTAATTATCGGCGGACAACAACTCGGCAACATCGCCGAAGGCGGCGCCGATCTCTCTTTCTGGATGTCCGAACTGGTCAACTACCTGCAAATTTTCCAACACCTCGACGATTTCTCACGTGGTGTGATTGATACGCGTCCCTTCTTTTACTATACCAGCACAGGCGCGCTCCTGCTGGGATTGTCCACCCTTGTGATCGAAGCGAAAGCCTGATGAAACCAAGCCGCTTTAACGAATTCCGCTTTGCTCGCCGCTTCCGCACCGCCAACCGTGCGGTGCAGATACTACTGAGCCTGAGCCTCATACTCGCCCTGAATTACATCTCAGCGAATTACTTTAAACGTATCGATCTGACGAAATCAGGCGCTTACACGCTCGCCCCCGAGTCGAAGGCCTACATCCGTGAGCTCAAAGAGCCGGTTGAGATCATCGTCACCATCCCGAAAGAGACCGACGATGATGCCCTCGACATCATCCGCGATGATCTGAACAAACTTCTGCGCGAATACGAATTCGCCGGAATGCGCGACGGCAAGGCCTACATCACCGTCGAGTTCGTCGACATCTACCGCCAGCGCAAACGTGCCCAAGAGCTAGCGACCAACTACAATCTGACTAAAGAGAACGCTATCATCATCACGTCCGGCGATAAAGTGCGAGAGATCAGTCAGGTCGGCCTCTACGAATATGACAATGGCAAGACCCGCGGCTTTCGTGGCGAGCAAATCTTCACCTCCGCCATCCTCGATGTCTCAACAAAGAAGGCAGAAAAGATCTATTTCCTAGTCGGCCACGGCGAGATGCGCCTCGACGACGTGGATGCTCTGCGCGGTCTCTCCCAGCTGGAAAGCTTCTTGCGCGAGCGCAATTTCGAGTTGGCAACACTCGACTTAGCGATCGACGAAACCGTGCCCGAAGATGCCTCACTGCTCGTCTTGCCCTCGCCGCAAGCCAGCCTACAGCCCGAAGAAGTCGAGAAACTGCGCCGCTATATGAGCGATCGCAACGGACGCATGATCACGCTGATCGACCCAGGCCGTCACCACGGTATGGATGAACTTTTTTTTGATTGGGGGGTGCTGACCGAAGACACCGCCGTCATCGACACTGGTACAGACTTTCGCGCCCAAGGCGGTGACTTGATCATACGCCGCTTCGCCGAGCACCCAATCACGCAGCTACTCATTGACTACCAAATTACGGCACTCTTTGGGCAACCCCGTTCCGTGCGCGTCGATCCAACATCTGCCAATGACAGCCGCCTTCAAGTATATCAACTAGTCGGCACCTCCGATCAGAGCTGGGCCGAGCGAGACTACCGCACACAGAACCCAGCGGTATTTGATGCGAAACGGGATCAGAAAGGCCCGGTCAGTATCGCTACCGTATCCTCTCGTAATTCCGGCACCGAACTCGGCATTACAATTCCGGGCGGCCGCATGGTCGTGTTCGGCAACTCCGACTTCATCGCTAACAACCGCCTGCGCGCCTTCGGCAACCACACCTTATTGATCAATTCGATCAACTGGTCGCTCGACCGCACCAGTCTACTTAACATTCCAACACGCAAACTAGAAAGCTACCAAATCGTAATGAGCGAAAGCGACTTACAGCGCATGCTCACCTACTTTGCTGCCATTCCCGGCATCACCGCTATTTTCGGACTCCTCGTATTTCTCATTCGACGCCACTAAACCCGATGCGATTCAAATTCACACTATTCCTACTCGCACTCAACGTCATCACTTTTGGGCTGATCTTATCACTCAATAAAAAGACCGAGCAAGCCAACTCACAAAGCGGAGGCCTTTCTGCAATGATCGGCCGCGAAGTCATCGAAGCCGACCGCATCGAACTCAACGGTAAAGGCCTCGATACACCACGTATCCTCGAGTACGATGGCTCATCTTGGAAAATAACCGCGCCCATGCAATGGTCCGCAAACTACTTTGCGATCAACCGCATGCTCAACCAGCTACAGTTCCTCGAAGAAGAAGCATCCTTCTCCATCGCCGAAATCAAACAAACCGGCCAGACCCTCGCTGACTACGGTCTCGACGAGCCCCAGCTACACCTGACGATCTCTCATAAAGACGAATCCATTGAGCTGAGCGTCGGCACAGCAACGGAAATCGGCAACAATTTCTACCTACTCGGACCCAGCAAGAAAGACATCTTTGTCGTCAACAGCCAAGTGATTGAAAGCCTACTCGTTGATCTCGGCGATCTGCGCAACCGCGAGATCTTTAACATTCCCGTCTTTGAAATCGACGCACTCAGCCTGCAGATTCGCGCACCAGAAGCAGTTGGGAACACCGACTTCAGAGTTCGTGTCGCACGGACCAACAACGGCTGGATCTTTGAGGCCCCACTCACCGCCGAGGCCGACGCCACTCAAGTCGCCAACACTATCAATACCCTCACCGCTGCCAAAGTCATTGAATTTAAGGAGCAGGAAGCGAGCGACCCAATCCTGCAGGGTTTGGAAAACCCAACGATGCGCGTCACATTGCACGGCAACAAACGGCAACAAACCCTACTAATCGGCAACAAGGTGCCCACCACGAAGGACGAGAAAACCTCCACCTATTTCGCGCGAATCGAAGACAACCCGACAGTCTTCACCGTGGCAGCTGCCCCATTCGACAAGCTCCGCGAAGCTGAAGAAGGACTGCGCGAGCGCAGCTTCATGAGTTTCGCCCCGGCCGCGCTCACTTCGATTGACCTCTCGGAAGGCGACCTTCAGATCCGTCTCCAGAAACTTGAAACCGGCAGTTGGCAGGTAATCGAAAGTAATGCCGAGACCGGCATTCAGCCACGTCACGCCGACCCCGAGATAATCGCTAAACTAATCGACGATCTAAAAAACCTGCGCGCCAGTAGTTTCGCAGTCGACTCGCCCACTCCGACCGACCTTGACCGCCTCGGCTTCAACACCCCACGGCGCAGCATCAAACTATCGCTCGGCGACGAGCAGTCCACCCTACAACTCGCTCACCCAGAGAGCGAAAACGAAAAACTCTACGCCCGCAGCGATAAAGCCGAATATATCTACACCGTCGATCGTCGATCTACACTGCAAACGATTCCGCTCAACGCAGCCTACTACCGGAAGCGCACACTAGAAACGTTACCTGAAGCCGCTAAAATCAAAAGCATTCAGCTCGAGAATCTATCGACTGGCGAAATTATCTTCTCACATACACTTAAGGACGAAGACCTCATTTGGTTAAAAGCGCTCAGCGATACTCCTGAGGTACAACAACAAGCCATCCTCACGCTGCTGGACGCCATTCGCCAATTCAAAGTGAAAACGTATTTGATCGATGGATACCAAGATGCCTATTCGCTCGACAGCGAAACGACACGACCTTGGCTCTATCGACTCAGCGCAGAGATCCTACTCCCTGGCGACGAAACAGACCGCAGCGACACACGCAGCTACGTATTCGCCAAGCGCTTCTCAGGAACCGTACAAGTCGGCGCATCTAGTTTGCACAATGTAATCTTCGAGATCCCGCAAATCACTCTCGATGCACTCTATACCCTCACCGATGATATGCAGCCTCCTCCCGAAGCTTCAAATCAACCGATCCCTGAAGAGCAGTCGATTACTCCAGTGCCCGAGCCAGCGCCAACCGGCGCAGTCGTCCCCACGGCCGCGCCATAATTGATATCCGAACAGGTCGTTATGTGGGTAAAAATTAGAGCTAGAGGACTTCTATTCCTAGAACTCTGCCTCGACCTATTGCTGCTGATACTGTTTTCAGCACAAGCTTTTGTCGCCGGCTGCCTGTGCATCTATGGGTATGTGCCCGCCCCCACACAGTGGCTAAATGAGACGCTCTTAGAGCAACGATTCGACGGTTTCTATATCCAAGCTGAAAGCTTCCGACTAAAGTTAAGCGGTGAAATCGAATTAACAAATCTCCTAGTCTATCACAGCGAGATGAGCGACCCGATACTGGCGGCCGACAGTATCGCACTTCAATACGGCCTGCGTAATAAAGGCACCTATCAATTCACCCCGACTGGGCTCGTCCTCTCAAACGGAACCCTGCAAATGCCAGCGATTTACTCGCCTGACGGCAATCGCACAACAATACTTGAGCGCGTCGCCTTTCACCTCAGCCCCAGCGAAGGCATGATTCGCGTTGATTCATTTGCCGCTCAGCACGCAGATATCCGCCTGCGCGGTTCGATCGAGTGGCCACTGCAATCCCTAGGCAGCGCTGAAATGCCACCGATTGAAAGATTCTACAAACTCATCGCCGCCATCCTTAAAGAAAAAGAACACTTTTCGCCCTTCATACAACCGACCCTAGAATTCGCCTTAACCGCACGGGCCGACGACTCGGTGGACGTTTCGGTCCTCTTGTCATGCGAACACTTAAAGCACACTTACGCGACAGGGACGGACTTCAACTTTCAGACCAAATTCAAATTACAAAATGGCGTAATCACTCCGCTGCTGCCGCTGATGCTCCAGGCGAAACAGATCGACGTTCCGAAGTTCAATTTTGCGGCCAAGCAAATAGCCGCACATGTCGCGACCGACCAGTGGACAGGCCTACTGAATGGCATCTGGCCTGAGTTTGAGATCAGCGCGCATACTGTTGACACATATGGCGTCACCTTAAATAGCCCTCAGGCCAAAATCTCTCCAACGAACTACCCCGAACTACAACTATCTGGCACCGCGAGTGGCCTCAACGGCGGCGTTGCATTCTCAGGAAAACTCAACAGCACAACTAAGAGTGGACAGATACACGCCAACGGCAGCGTTGATGTATTTACACTCTTACCTGAAGCCGCACTTACAAAACTACCGGAGCTCCATTTTGGCTCGACACCTTACTACAACCTCACGGTCAATCTAAGCGAAGGCTTCCGACTCAAAAGCGCAATCTTCCGAATTGATGCAAACGACGTCACTGCAAACGGGCTAACGTTCGACAACATCCTCGCTCAAGGTAGCTACAATGAAAGCACATTCAGCCTAGACAACATACTCATCGAGCGCGGCAAACAATGGATCGATGCCACGTTCAGTCGGAACAACACAACCAAGGACTTTAAAATAACTCTACTTAGCTCTGCGCTCCCCGAACAATACAGCCCACTTCTCCCTGAATGGTGGCCTGCGATATTCAAAGATATCGACTTCAGCCAAGCGACATATAGCTACGGCGATTTCGTTATTTATGGCGGTAGCGGCGTTCCAGACCCTGAGGTGTTCTTTTTCGGCCATGCAGCAGCCCATCGCGCAGCCTACCGTGGCGCGCTGATCGACGAAGGCGAAATGATCGTCCGCGGTCGCGGCAACTACGTCGAGCTACACAATATCGACGCCAAAACGGGTGACGGTTGGGCGAAAGGCGATGTCAGTTTCACCTCTGGGAAAATCCCAGACCAAGGCCTGCTCTCCGTCCGCTACCACTTCGACTCATTGATGCCCCTCGATGTCGCTTCGAAAGTATTTGGTGAAGCCGTTACCACTATCATCAGCGATTTTGAAGTCACACAGCTCCCCCGAGTCAAACTGGACGGAGTTACCTTCAACGATGCCTACATACAGTATGCTGACAAAGACACCTTCGACCTCGACGCCGATATCGACACGCCAATCACCTTTAAGAAGACGCCCCTCGACTACTTGCACTTCAATCTCTACAGCCGCAAAAAAGGCATTTACCTGAGGGATGTAGGATTTGGATATGCCGATGGCCATGGCAGCGCACTGATCGACATCGAGAGTACACTGAACGATAGCAAGCAGCTTCGCTTCGACCTAAGCCTCCGCGACGCCAATCAAGTAAAGGCGGTACAAGACCTTCCGAGTTTCGACGGCATCGAGGACCACTTTACTCATGCCCAGGCTAAAAAGAACGAAGAAGTCCTCCGCAAAGGTACACTAGACCTAAACTTACATGCCCAAGGCCCACTTGATAATCTGTATGCATACAATGGATACGGAGATTTCGTCACCAACAACGAACAACTCGGAGCGATTCAACTACTCGGTCCCCTCTCCAGCCTGCTTAAGAATACACGCCTGAATTTCACATCATTCAATCTCAACCAAATGAACGCCCGATTCGCAGTTGAGCAAGAGACGGTCAACTTCTCTGATTTGACCATCACCGGCCCGCGCACCAAGATCTGGTCACAAGGTACGGTACACATTCCGGATCAAGCACTTAATATGGATGTCCGCGTTAGCCTATTTGCAAACATGGGTAACCCTGATTCGGCAATCAACACCTTTCGTAAACTGATATCCTCTCCTCTCCCCAACCTTCTAGTTTTCGACCTAAGAGGAACCATACACGATCAAAAAATCCGTTTGAGCTACGACCCACGAAATTTCATTCCGGGGCTCAAACAAAATTAGCCACAAGACAGCGTATCGAGTAACACTCGACTCGCGGCCAATCCAGACAGCGCAGCACCCTCGACCCGCGCACCGCCAAAACCATCCCCCGCAAGCAACAAACTCAAATCCGAGTTATGGAAATACGCCTGTGGATAAGGGTTTAATGGTAACGTAAAGCCCCATCGATGGCAGGAATACTCGAGGACTGAGGACTGCAAATAAGCTGAGGCAGCTTCCAACATCAGAGCACCGCGCACATCGTCCGCCGAGTCCCAGTGCTCCTGCGCAAAATCGGCACTCGCATGAATCGTCACTGCGGGCACATCCATTGAAATGCCCTTCTGTTGATTATCGGCAATCCAAGTGATTGAAGACTCCTCAACCGGGCATGCTCCGTGATTTGCCAAACCGCTGGGTCCATCTAAGATCGCCAAAGTCGCCAATCCTAGATCGTAACGCACGGCACGCAACGCGGCCAACTCTACTCCAGCATAATCGACTGCACTCGTATCTAATAAGGCTAGCGCTTGCGGGACAGGCGCAGTGACCACTAAATAGCGGCACCGGTAACCCTCGCCCGTCGCAGTCTGCACCTCCCATGCATTCGCAGTTCTCACCACCTCGACCGCCGTCTGAGAGCAATGCACCACTAAAGACTCGCATAAATACTTCGCCACATCAGTCATACCGGACCGACCACAATAACGTGGATAACCGGCGGCATTCGAATCGGCTGGGGCATGGCGAAACCACTGCTGAATGACGCCAGCCTCTAACCATTCATCTACATAGCTTTGAAAGCTTGGTTCGCGCACAGTGAAAAACTGAGCGCCATGATCGAAGCAACCTCCGCTCATGCGCCGAGTCGCCATACGCCCACCCACTCCACGGCCTTTATCAAGCACACGCACTGAGACGCCAGCACGTTGCAGTTCCGAAGCACACAAAAGGCCTGAGATGCCCGCACCAATCACTAATACATCAATCATATCTGCATTAACACTCGGACTAAAATTGCTTCGCGAGGCAGGCCTCAAAGCAACTCTTTATATCGGAAAAATTCCACTCGAAGCCACGCTCCAATAACACCTGCGGCAGCACTCCGACATCGGCGCACAGCACCTCGATTCCCATCTTCCCAAACAGGGCTTTCACCGCGAACGCTGGCATCGGGAGAAATGTGGGGCGCTTTAACGCCGCCCCTAAAGTTTGAGTGAACACCCGATTCGTCAAAGGTTCTGGAGAAACCACATTCAGCGGTCCCTGAATCGATGTATCTTCGACCGCCAGCAACAATATCCGTACTGCATCTGGCAAGCTCACCCAGCTCATGTGCTGACTGCCGGCGCCAATCACCCCACCGAGGCCGAGCTTAAAAGCAGGCAACATTTTGGTGAGCGCACCGCCTTGCGAGCTGAGTATCATGCCGATCCGTGCCGACACTGAGCGAATCCCAGCATCGATTAATGGCTGTGCCGCACCCTCCCATTGATCACAGACATGCGCTAAAAATCCCCCTCCTAAAGGCGACCTTTCAGTCACGCCAACTCCACACTGATGCCCATAATAATTAATCCCCGATGCGGTAATATAATCTGGTGGAATCGGCTCTTTCAACAGTGCGCCCACCAATAGCTCGGCTCCACCAACTCGACTCTCCAGTATCTGGGCCTTTGTGGCACCAGTCCAACGCTGCGCAACTGGCTCGCCAGCGAGATGCACCACCACGTCGACACCTGTCATCGCACCGGCATCGATCGTGCCTGCGGCCACATCCCATTTCACATCAGCAGCAGCACCACGCGAAAGCCGTCTTACTGAGTGCCCCTTTGCCTCAAGCGCAACACATAGCGCCTTGCCGAGCATGCCAGTAGCGCCAGAGACTAACACCGTTTTCTTACGTTCATTCATGCCTTAAAATTTGCCAATGCGGCCAGCGCGCGCGCACGCCCCGCTTGATGATCAATGATTGGCGAAGGATAGACATCCGCCCCTGTCGCCTCAAGTAATCCAGGTGATGCCTGCCATGGTTCATGTATATACTTTGTTGGCAATTTTTCCAGCTCCGGCACGTAGCGCTTCACATACGCACCATCTGGATCAAATTTCTGCCCCTGTATGATGGGGTTAAAAATACGAAAATACGGTGCCGCATCGGCACCACAACCGCCACTCCACTGCCACCCAAGTGTATTACTCGCAAGGTCGGCATCCACTAAAGTATCCCAAAACCAACGAGCCCCATCCTGCCAATCCTGCAGCAGATGCTTTACCAACAAGGAAGATACAATCATCCGTACACGATTATGCATCCAACCAGTTTGCCACAATTGGCGCATTCCAGCATCCACAATCGGGTAACCCGTTTGCCCCGTCTGCCAGCGCTTCAAAGTCACGGCATCGGTCTCCCAAGGGAACGACTCATACTCAAGTCGCAACGGACGATTCGGCGTCTCCGGAAAATGATACAATACGTTGTAAGCAAACTCGCGCCAATAGATCTCCTTGAGATACACCTGCGGGCCCTCTGCCGACTCATCACACTGCGCACGCACCGCCGCGACAATTTGCCTAGGGCCAATCAAGCCCCAGCGTAAATAAGGCGCTAGACTTGAAGTGCCCTCGAAGTCTGGACGATCTCGATTCACATGATAATCATCAATCGGCCCCTGCACAAACGTCGCCAATCTTTCATGCGCGCCAGCTTCACTCACACACCAGCGCTCAGCCATGCCCGCGTACCAATGCACCTCTGGCAGTAAGCATAGATCCTGCAACGAAACAGACGGCGGCCACGTCACGGGGCCTTGTAATCGACCTAAAGCTGGCTCGACTGGCGCTTCCACCGCTCTCGCGTGAACTTTCTTCCAATAAGGGGTGTATACTTTGTAGGGCTGCCCCCCCCCCC
>DJBY01000017.1:12642-13773 GCA_002430605.1 Opitutia bacterium UBA5964
CCCCCCCCCCCGCCGCGACGGTATGCGGCTCATTCAACAGGCAACTATTAAAACTCTCCACCGCAATCCCATCGCCACGCAGCGAACGTTTGACGTCCATATCGACTGCACGCAGCGGGCCCTCATAGCGACGGTTCCAAACCACCTGCGTCGCACCCGTTTCCTCAACCAGCTGTCGCAGCACCTTCAAGCTGTTGCCGTGGCGAAGTATCAACCTCGAGCCATGCTCCGCTAACCGCGAACGCAAACTCTGTAACGCATGATGCAACCACCATTTCGACGCGCCCCCCGGAGGCCAGTCAGCATCCTCTTCAGGCGACCAGATAAAAACAGGAATCACATCTCCGCCCGCTTCAATCGCCGCCGTCAAAGCAGAATTGTCGTCAAGGCGTAGATCATTACGAAACCATAGAAGTGTGGTAGACATTATAGAAGAACGGCCATTGGGCCTAGAACTTACACAGCTAGGCCAATATTTAAAGTGTTCGCAAGCTTTCCGCGCTCGCCTCTTGATTATGCGAAAAAACTGATCAACATCGCGAGCATGGATACAACGACCGCTATACACCAACGCCGCTCAATTAAACATTACGACCCCGATCACAAAATGACCGAGGTCGAGATTCAAGAACTGCTCGAGCTCGCATTACTCTCGCCGACTTCTTTTAACATCCAGAACTGGCGCTTCGTTGTGGTCACCGACCAAGCGAAGAAAGAAGCGCTCCGCGCGGCAGCCTGGAATCAAGCTCAAGTCAGTGAAGCATCGATCCTTATCGTGCTCTGCGCTGACCTACATTCCTACGAAAATGGTGGCCGCTACTGGGTCCACGCACCAGTACCGGTACAAGAGATGCTCGTGCCGATGATTGAGCCCTTTTACAAAGACAATCCAGCCCTACAACGCGACGAAGCGATGCGCTCGATCGGCATCGCGGCACAGACACTCATGCTCACCGCAAAATCGATGGGCTACGACTCCTGCCCGATGATCGGCTTCGACCCTGTTAAGGTCGCCGAAATTATCAATCTTCCTGAGCATCATATCATCGGCATGATGCTCCCGGTCGGCAAAGCGCTCAAAGACGCTAATACACGCGGCGGCCAGCTCAAATACGACGAAGTGGTGTTTAC
>DJBY01000121.1:0-23150 GCA_002430605.1 Opitutia bacterium UBA5964
AGATGCCGCGTGGGCCACGCAGCACTACCCATAAAACGGCCCCGCAGCCGAATGCGTCGGCCATGCAGCGCTACCTACAGCAAATCCGCAGCAAGGTCGGCTAGCTCGGAGCGCACGCCTGTGGTCAACTCCAAGTGAGCGGTAATTTCGGTTCCCTTCAGGCGCTGCGCAGTGTGCACCAGTCCATTCGACATGGCATCGAGAAACATGTTATCCACCTGATACGGATCGCCGAGTAAAATCACTTTCGACCCCTCAGCCATGCGACTCACGACGGTCTTTGCTTCGTGTGGCGTGAGATTCTGCGCCTCATCGATGATAAAAATCGTATCGGCGAGCGAACGTCCACGGATGTACGTCATCGCCTCTACTTCGACCATGCCATAGTCGAACAGAAATTGATAGGGCTTGCGCGGTTGCTTGGAATTATCCTCTTCCTGTTCGGCATGCGCGGGTTGCTTCGCCATTTTCGTCATCGCCTTCTTACGCTTACGATTCGAAGTGATACGCTCCAACTTGGCTTGAGCTGGATCTGCTGCCGGACGTTTAATCACTTTTCGATTACTGAAGAGCACTTCAAGATTATCATAAAATGGCGCAATATATGGCGCCATTTTCTCTTCCAAGGTGCCGGGCAGCGCACCGGTGTCTTTACCGATATGCACCAACGGCCGAGTAATGAAGACGCGCTCATACAGGTTATCTTCGCCGATTGCCTGATACAGTGCCATTGCAATCGAAACCAAAGTCTTACCCGTGCCAGCCTTGCCCATACAAGTGACCAGCTTGATGTCTTCGTCGAGTAAAGCATCCATCAACATACGCTGCTCGTCGTTGAGCGGATTAATGCGGATACCTTTCGGGATCTTAATCCCCACGCCACTGCCTAGGATCAACCCGTCGATTTGCCCGTCACCACGGTAGCGTGCGGGTTCGCGAAACTCACCGTTGCTCAGATAAATATATTCGTTGATATAAAGATGACTGGTTAGCTCCGGTGTTAGATCAACTCCATGTTCTTCGATGAAGCGCTCATACTCAGCGTCCTCGATCACAATTGTCTTAATGCCGCCGCCGATATTGGCCGTCTTGACCTTATCGTTCATGTAGTCCTGCACTTCGATACCGAGCGCGATGCCCTTGAGCGCCATGTTGGCGTCTTTAGTCACTAAGATCACACGGCACTCGGTGCACACTTCCTTGAGGAAAAAGCACGATGCCAAAATACGGCTGTCCATTTTATCCATATCAACCAGCGTTGCACGCAGGCGATTCATGCCCTCACTCTGGTTATCGCCAGATACAAAATAGTCGTTGATCACCACAATCAAGCGACCACCATTTGGTAAATCGCAACTGAGAGCGGAATTTCCCTGCCCCTTCATTTCAGGCGGGATGGCGAGCTCCTCGTCAAACAGCGATCGTAGATCTCGATGGATCTTACGGGCAGAAAACCCTAACTCCCCTGGAGCGGATTTCTTGCGGTCGAGTTCTTCAAGGACTTCGACTGGGATGGCAACTGTGTTATCCTCAAACTTATGTAGACACTGGGGGTCGTGGAGGAGAACGTTGGTGTCGAGGACAAATATTTTGGCCCCGTTTTTTTTAGTTTTTTGTTTAGGCAAAGGTAGTTTATTAATAGCTGCTGACTCTATTTTCGGCATTGTGTAGCCGTTGCTTTAGACAAGCATAGAGTAATTCAAAAATAACATTTCGTGCAAGCGGAAAGCCGCGATTCCTGAATAAACTGCCCATGACGCATCCATTGAACCTCTTCGAAAAACAGCTCGGCTATCACTTCACTGATATTACTTTGCTGGAACTCGCTCTCACGCACCCAAGCTGTGACCTCGAACAGGGCGATAACCAGCGCCTTGAATTCCTCGGCGATGCCGTGCTCGATCTGGTCGTCGCAGAAACACTCTACCAAAACAACCCCGACTTCGACGAAGGTGCGCTCGACCACAGCCGCGCCAGCCTCGTCAATGGCAAGGCGCTCACCGCCCACGCACTGAGGCTCGGGGTCGGCTCTCTCTTGCAAGTTAGCGAGGCGCAGCGCCAACACCACCCCGAGCCAAGCGCCGGCATGCTGGAAGATGCCTTTGAAGCCCTCATTGGTGCGATTCATCTCGACGGCGGTATCGAAGCCGCCCGCACCTTCATCCTGCATGCCCTCGGCGATGCCATACAGGAAGCTCAAAGCAACGGCGGATTGGGCAATCCGAAAGGACGCCTGCAAGAATGGACGCAACTGCATCATAGCGGCGCGGTTCCAGACTACAGAGCACTGCCAGAGGAAGGCCCCGAGCATGCCCGCACCTACAGTGCCGTGGTGCAACTCGACGGCAAAGAACTAGGACGCGGCTGCGGTCGTTCCAAAAAGTCCGCCGAATCCGCCGCTGCCGAGCACGCGCTTCAACAACTTAACGGTTAATGCCCGACCTCCTCACAGACAGCGGCGCGGCCACTCTATTTCACGGAGTCAGCGCCGAGGCCCGAGCAGCACTGGTCACCACCCTAGCCAAGCAACAGGCACGGCACACTTCCGTGCTGCTCGTCACCGATCCACGCCGTGCACAAGAACTAGCGACCGAGGCTGAAACCTATGCTCAATGGCTCGCACCGAAGGTCGTACTGGAGGTGCTGCACTTTCCAGAAGTGCCGCCACCGGACATCGACGCCACTCGTCGCGCAGACCGCATCTGCGAGCGCCTATCGGTGCTCAGTACCTTGCTGCGCTCCAGTAACAACGCCCGCCTAATCGTCGCCACGCCCGAAGCGATCCTTGGCAACTGCCCGGAGCGAACTCAATTCGAAAGCCGCCAACTCAAGCTACGCACTGGCGAAGCGCACTCCTTCAAACAACTGGTCGACACACTGACTGGCGAGCTCGACTACGACTCCGAAGCGCTCTGCGAACATCCCGGCCAGATCGCCACACGTGGCGGCCTGATCGATGTCTATCCCTACGATGCCAATCAGCCCTATCGCCTCGACTTCTTTGGCGACGAGATTGAGAGCATTCGCAGCTTCGACCCCAGTTCTCAACGCACACTAGAAAAGGTTGGCAACATTACGATCTCTGCCGCCGAAAGTGCCAAAGAAGCCAATACTGCGGATGGGCAGTTGATTGACTATTTAACCGATGAGTCGATTACATGGATTCTTGAAGAACCCTCGCAACTGCTCCGCGAGCATCCTTATCGCTTTGAAAAGCTGACGGCTAGCAGCGGCAAGACCCACAGCTTCGAGCAAGTCTTTGCACGGCGCGCGCGCGCCAACGACCTGCGCCTCGGTATTTGCTCAGTGGATACAAATCCCGCACTGTTCGACCAAGCCCAGCGCATCGAACTCGCCACCGAACCGACAGCCAACTACCGCCATCACACTGACGCGGTGCAGGTCGGATTCGATCGCTTCGAGTCCGAACAAAGTGCGCGCACCAAGTTTGAAAGCAGTATCGCCGACTGGTCGAAAAAAGAGAAGCGCACACTCTACTTCGTCACCGCAAGCGAGAGTGAGGCGACGCGCATCGCAGAGCTACTGGCCGAGAATCCACTCACCGCGAAGCTTAAGCCCAACTATCTGCACGGCACCATCTCGGGCGGATTTATCTGCCAAGGGTCGCCAACATGGCTACCACTCAAGCAGACTAAGGCCTCCTCGGGCATCGTTCTAATTACCGACACTGAATACTTCGGACGTCAGCGGCGCAAAATCAGCCGCACACAGGAACGCGCGCGGCCGACCATTTCGCAAGTCGATCAATTGCTCGATTTCACAGAGCTCGCCGACGGCGATCCCCTCGTCCATCTGCAACATGGCGTTTGCCGATTCCGTGGACTCAGCAAGTTAGAGATCCAAGGCGGCACGAAAGAAGTGATCACCGTCGAATTTGCGGATCAAATGACGGTGCATGTACCACTGCACGAGTCGCACCTACTGACGCGCTACGTCGGCCTGACCAAATCTAGCCCTAAGCTTGGCAAGATCGGCGGAGCCGCATGGGATAAGACTCGCGCCGCCGCCGAGATCGCCACGCTCGACTATGCAGCCGAGCTACTCACCCTGCACGCCGAGCGCAGTCAACACGGCGGCTACCAGTTTCCATCCGATCACCCCTGGCAAGCGACGTTCGAAGGGGCCTTCCCGTTTACCGAAACACCCGATCAACTCACTGCCATCGAAGCCACCAAAAAGGACATGGAGGCAGCATTGCCGATGGACCGTCTCATTTGCGGTGACGTGGGCTTTGGCAAAACCGAAGTCGCAATCCGTGCTGCGCTCAAAGCCGTGCTGGCCGGCAAACAAGTCGCACTGCTGGTGCCAACCACCGTGCTCTGCCAACAACACCTTAACACCTTTCGCGAGCGCATGGCAGAATACCCAATCATTATCGATATGGTCAGTCGCTTCCGCAGCGCTAAGCAAAACAAAGAAGTCATTGCCAACCTTGCCGAAGGCCGAATCGACATCGTGATCGGCACGCACCGACTCCTCAGTAAAGATGTGCACTTCCAAGACCTTGGGCTACTGGTCGTCGATGAGGAGCAGCGCTTCGGCGTAAAGCAGAAGGAACGCATCAAACAACTGCGCGCCAACGTCGACATCCTCACACTCAGCGCCACACCGATCCCGCGCACATTATATATGGCGCTCGCAGGAGCCCGTGCAATGAGTGTGATCGAGACCCCGCCCGTCAATCGACGCCCGATCGAGACCATCGTCAAAAGTTACTCTGCCGATCTCGTCAAAAGTGCGATCCAGGCCGAGACTGATCGCGGCGGCCAAGTCTTCTACCTGCACAACCGCGTCTCGACCATCGAAGGCGTGGCCCACCAAGTCCGCGAAATGCACCCGAAGTTACGCGTCGCCGTCGGCCACGGGCAAATGGATGAAGGGCAGCTCGAAAAAATCATGACCCAGTTCGTCGCTGGTACCTTCGATGTATTGGTCTGCACCACGATTATTGAGTCGGGCATCGACATCCCCAATTGTAATACGCTGATCATCGAAGGCGCCGACCGCTTTGGGCTGGCACAGCTCTACCAGATTCGTGGTCGCGTGGGTCGCTTCAAACGGCAAGCCTACGCCTACCTACTGCTTCATCGCCACGCCGCACTGGTTGATAGCGCGCAAAAGCGCCTGAACGCGCTCAAGCAGCACAATCAGCTCGGCGCAGGCTTTCGCATTGCGATGCGCGACCTCGAACTTCGCGGCGCAGGCAATCTGCTCGGCTCGCAACAAAGTGGCCACATCGCTGGTGTCGGCTTCGAGCTCTATTGCCAACTGCTCAAACAAAGCGTCGCCCGCCTCAAGGGAGAGCCTGGAGCCGACCGCATCCGCGCCGAAGTGAAGCTCGACTTCATCGCCACCGGTGAAGGTGGCTCGCGCTCGCGCCGCACCACGGGCAGCTTCGCCTTCGCCGCGATCAAAGACGCCGAATATAGCGACCATTCGGATCAACTGATCGAAGCCGCCCTCCCCGTCGACTACGTCGCCGAGCCGCGCCTTAGGATCGACCTCTATCGCCGCCTCGCACTGGCCAACACCGACGCGATCATTCAAGAAATCGCCGAAGAACTGGCTGACCGCTTTGGACCATTGCCCCGCGCCACTCAAGCGCTGATCGAAGTAAGCCGCGTGCGCGTGTTTGCCGAAGGCGCTGGGGTACGCCGCGTCGAAAGCGAGCGCGAGCGCCTAATTTGCCGTCTTGCACAACCCAGCAAAAGCGGTGAGTTCCTCAAGACCGGCGCACGCTTCCCGAGATTGGCGGCAAAAGATCCGCTCAAAAGACTGCGTGAGATCCAGAAATACTTAATTCGCAACCAGAAGTCGTCTGCCTAATAAGGGCTACTTTCGCCGCTTGACCAGACCATATCCTTTTCTACTGTTGAGCGCAGTTCAAAATTCATTCATCTGCCACGCGCACTATGACGCTCAAACGCTCTCTTTCATTTCTCTTCGCTTCCCTCGCTCTCCTCGGCCTCGCTCACAATGCGTATGCCCAGCAAGACGCCGCACTCGTCCGCATGGGCAACGGTATTGCCGCCATCGCAGAAGGTGAGATCATCACCATCGAGCAACTTCGTCGAGAGCTCGAGCCGATCATCCCGCGACTGCGCGCTGAAGCACGCTCCGAAAAAGAATTCTCCGAGAGCATCGACCGCATGAGCCGTGAAGTGCTACAAAACTTGATCGACCGCATTTTAATCGTCCAAGCTGCCCAAGAAAAAGGCTTACTGCTACCCCAGTCATACATCGACCAGGAATACGACGAAGTCCTCAACCGCGACTTTGGCGGTGACCGTGGCCGCTTCTTAGAATACCTACGTGCGCAAGGACTCACCGCTCGCGAGTACCGCGAAAACATCCGCAAGCGGGTAGTGGTCAACGTTATGCGCCAACAAAACCGCAAATCTCAATCCGAGATCAGCCCAGAGCGCATCCAAGCCTTCTACATCCAAAACAAAATCCGCTTTTACCAGGAAGAGGCCATGCATCTGCGCCAGATCATCCTGACACCAATCGCAGACGAAGGTACCGCCCTGCTCAGGCAAACAGCCAAGACGATTATTCAAGAGCTCGCTGAAGGCGACAACTTCGGCGACCTCGCACGTAAATACAGTCAGGACGAAATGAGCCGCAAAGGCGGCGACTGGGGTTGGATCGAGCGCCAGGACATCCGTAAAGAACTCAGTTCCGTCGCCTTCAACCTTCAGCCCGGCAGCTACAGCCAACCCGTTGAGCTCGATAACACTATTTTCATCCTTTACTGCGAAGCCAAGCGCGAGGAACTGATTCAACCCGTAACCGAAGTGCGCGATGCAATTGAAAACGTACTGGTCGGCGAAATCGCCCGCGAGACCCAAGAGCGCTGGCTACAGCAGGTGCGCGAAGACGGTTACGTGCGCTACTTCCTATAAATATTGCTTCATCCCAACCCGCATGCGGGCAATGGATACAAAAAATCCCGGCGAGCGTGACTCGCCGGGATTTTTTTTTGTCAAGCGAGATGGAGGCGCGGGTCGGACCTGTCCGCCTTGCTCGCTCGCAGTAACGCGCGGATCGGTCACGGTCGGCGCTTGGCAGGGATCAGCTTCAACCTGTGGTTGGCTCGCCGTTCGGCGTGGGGATTCACTCAGCGCATCGGACGGCGCGCGCTGCGCAAAGTCAACGAGGCGTACGGTCTTAAGGCCGCTCGGTCCATCATGGAAGGGAGTGCGGCATCAGTCTTCGACATTTAATCACCAACGCGGGCGAGCTTCTAGCGGCTGGCGCTGAGACGAGTTATGCAGTTGATGGTGAGTTGCGAGATCTGTTCCTTGAAATGGAAGCGACTCAATATGGGACACCCCACTCGAGTCAGTCACCTCATCCAGAATAAGGCGTAGAGCACGGAGACATTTAATTTAAACGTTTGGTGCCTTTTCTTCCGCGCTAGTTAGACTTTTTTAGAAAGGAAAGCCTGACGACTCAAAGAGCGATGAGATTGAGACCATCAATGCGCTCAAAATGACTATCGCGAGCGAGCAAGGATATTTCATGGCGCACAGCAAAGGCGGCGATCCAGATGTCATTAAGCGGGATCATCGTGCCCTTCTCTTCCAAGTTCGAGTAAATTTCAGCGTAGCGGATAGCGGTGCCTTCATCCACGCCAACGATCAGGCAACGCTCGCTCAATTCACTAATCTTAAGCCGTTCCTTTTCGGGATTATTGCACTTGCGAAGACCGCAATAAAGCTCGCCCAGCACCGTTACCGGCATCCAGACTTCCTGAGCCTGATTAAAATGCTCCAAAGCCTCTTTTTGGCCTCGGAACAAACTGATCACCGCACTGGTGTCGACGGCGAGATTACCAACCTTCATGGACCGATTCGATTCGCTCACTGCTCTGGTTGATTGCGTGTTCAAGTCGGTCGACTTCGTCCGAGTTCAAGCATCCCGCCAAGTCATCGAAGCGGCCTTTGGGCACTTCGGAAAGACTGTCGATATAATGAGCAACTTCCTCGACCTTCTTGGCAGGCAGGGATTTCAGCTTTTCAACGGTTTCTTCCAGTGTGTTCATTCTGGGGCTAATATCGTTCAACTTCATAAAAAGTGCAACCTTCATTCTTTGAGCTTGCGGGATGAGGTCCGCCCGCCGACTTCATAGGCTACAACAACGACTCTACGGGCTTGCGTCACATTGTGAACATTAGAGCACCCTATCGTCCCAAGTCAACACTTCCTGAGTTTTTATGGGTGTCCTTTTAATTCCCTGCGCACGACTGGAATCCCGATCACAACCTTAGGCCGCTAAGACTGAGAAAAAGGGGCACCGCTCAGTTTCATGGGAATCAAACCAAGCTAGAAAGCTGACTGTTCCGATGTGGTAGCAATGACGCTTTCTACCAAATACGCATAAACAGTATTCAGGAAATCATTTGGATGGTTGATATTGTTGCCGCTGAAATCTTGAAACTTTTTACGGTCGGCAAGCTGCCGTGAGACTGCGCCGACATCGACAAATGCCATATTAGAGTCGTTCGTGTAGAGATCGTGCAGGGCATCGCGATTTTGCGCCCTTAAATCATAATTTGCCCCTCCCCACTCCGGGTTTGGCGAAAATTCCGCGACCAGTATAATCCCGACATCGGGATTGCCCGCTCGCAAAGCCTGAATCATCGCCTCGATATTTTGCTTGTAGGTCGCCGTAGGTAACCGCCCCGACGCGTCGTTCATGCCAAATGCTAACACAACCAGATCTGGATTGGTATCGATTACCTGCTGAATCGCTTGCAGCCCCCATACTGTTGTTTTGCCACCGACCGCTTTATTGGCGTAATGGATCTGATCATAAGCAAATCGTTTCTTTAACAGTTCAACGACCTGCAACGGATAGGCAGGAGCGTAAGGCGGCGCACCAGCTCCCATCGAGGAAGCCTGGGCACCAAACGTTATACTGTCGCCGTAAAATGTAAGGTTTAGGGGCTGCTTATCTCGCAGTTTTTCTAAAGGCTTCGTCAGGCTCGATGCCCGTGCTCCTGCGGCCAGTTCGTTCATCGAACCGCTCGCATGGGTGTAGGTCACCACAATATCCCAGTCGGAATGTTTTCGAGTGCCGCCAGGCGAATAAAACGCTCTACCGCTTACATCCTTAAAGCGATAGAGCGTGCTATCAATCGTGCTCGAATAGTAGTTCAAAACCGGAATTCGCGAATTCGGTGTCAGAGTCAGCCATCCATCCGCACTCACCAGATAGTCATCCCCTGCTGCAAATACCGCAGAACCATCGGCTCGCTTAACACTTTGAATCTCGACTGGATCGAACAGCAATCGAGCTTTTCCAGCTTGGAGGTCGCTGCAGAAAACAACTGATTCGTTCACCTGCTGGGCCTTTTCAGCCAGCGCCCCTAGTGAACTCATCAACAGTGCCAATAAAATCAACCTCTTCATTTTCATCTATATTGGTTAAATTGTTATTTTGCGAGCTGTCCGACGTTGTGGATCAAATATTTAGTCAGGTCAGTCATACTCGCCTCTTCACTTTCGGGGAAATAGGGCATCACGCCATCGTCCTTTCCGCGGTTATGATGCATCACATAAGTGATACGCGGGTCTAGTCAAATGCGCTGACGATTGGAAATACCAAGGCACCATTAGTGTGGTTAGTTATTAAGGTCAAAAAAACGCGCCCTCTTCGAGAGGCACGTCCTACACCACGATTAACCACAGTGTAGAACGCGGTTCTTTGCGCAGTTATTATGCTCGAAGAGTGCAAAGGCCGTGTTGGCAGTGCAGTCAGGCAACTTGTAAAGAGCTAGACTGGTCCTGATCCGGCGGAGCCTTGGCCGCTTTGAATGGCGAATTTCCCCGATGTGACTCGAAAAAACAGACGATCCATAGACACTTAAAAATCACACATAACGTAAAGTGAGCATTAAAAAACCCTTACTCTTTGTGAGCAAGGGTTTTAAAAGATGGAGGCGCGGGTCGGAATCGAACCGACGATAGAGGATTTGCAGTCCTCGGCCTTACCACTTGGCGACCGCGCCATCTCAAATCGATTCGGGGAAAAAGAAGCAGGAAGCACACAAGATCAAGTGAATTCTGCCAAGAACACTCACTTTAGCGATTTGCATTGTCTGTGATCGATAAATTGAGTGATCTGTAACATCAATTTCCCAATGTCCTAAAGAATCGAACCATGCACTCATCCGATCGAAAACGCTCCAGCGAGTCCTCTAGTTCAGCACGCAGTCAATCGAGCAAGTTCATTCCGAACATGGCTCAACTGCAACAGGCGATCGAAGACCTACCCGACCCCGAAACCTGGTCAGAAAAAACCTACGTCTGCACCATTCTAGTCGAAAAGAAGCAAAAGCTGCTCGAGTTTACCCGCAAACGTATCAACCGCGGCGAGGAAAGCCCCTACCGCTGGGTTTACCAGGGGCGGGTGCTGATTCGTAAGCGCGATAGCTAGGACTTTCAGCATTGGGAGGGGTGACCTCCGTGTCACCCGCATTATCTTCTGCGTGCTAAGAGATAGACGTGCCAGGTCAAACACGGACCACGCGGAGGCGGTCCCTCCCAAAGAGCTCGAATGTGCCAAGCTCTACTTCACGGCATCGCCTCTGCTAGCCACACTTAAAGCGCCAAGATGGCGCCTCTACTGCCATCGCCGATGTCGCATGGGCCATGCGACGCTACCCTCCATACCAAAAAAAAGCCTCCAGCGTTAGCTGGAGGCTTTTGAAAGTTTGGATTCTCAGATCGCTTACTTAGTCGTCGCTTGGTCGAGAAGGTCACCAAGGTTGGTGAGGTCTTCTGTGCCTGTGACGTTATCGAATGCTTGGCGTTCCTTCGCGAGGTCTTCATCGCTGTAGTTCGCTGCCTTGATCGAGAGACCGATACGACGGTCGTCTTTGTCGATCTTGATAACACGTGCAGTGACTTCGTCGTCTGCGTTAAGCACGTCCTTGATCTTCTCAACACGCTCTTCGCTGATTTGCGAGATGTGCACGAGACCGTCGATGTCGTTGTCGAGTTCGACAAAGGCACCGTAGCTCGTGATCTTGGATACCTTGCCCTTGACCATGTCGCCGATCTTGAAGTGTGTTTCAATTTCGTCCCATGGATCGGTTGCAAGTTGCTTCATACCGAGAGAGATACGCTGTGAATCTGCATCCACGTCGAGGACCAATGCGTCGACTTCGTCGCCCTTCTTGACCATCTCGGATGGGTGGTTGATCTTGCGTGTCCAAGACATGTCGGAAACGTGAACCATGCCGTCGATACCTTCTTCAAGTTCGACGAATGCTCCGTATGTAGTGAGGTTACGAACCTTACCACGAACGCGGGCACCCACTGGGTAGTTATGGCGAGCCATATCCCATGGGTTGGTGTCGAGTTGGCGAGTGCCGAGAGAGATCTTCTGCTCGTCCTTCTGCACACCGAGAACCACTGCTTGAATTTCGTCGCCGATTTTAAGCACTTCGCTTGGCTTGGAGATACGCTTGGTCCAAGAAAGCTCGGTCACGTGGACCAGACCTTCAACACCTTCTTCGATTTCGATGAAGGCACCGTAAGGAACGAGGTTAACAACTTTACCGTTAACAGTGGTGCCAACTGGGTATTTCTCTTCGATCTTTTCCCATGGGTTGTTCGCAAGCTGCTTAAGGCCGAGGGAAACACGTTCGCGTTCGCGATCGATTTCGATGATCATCACTTCGATCTCTTCACCCTGCTTGACCATTTCGGATGGGTGGTTGATACGACCCCATGACATATCAGTGATATGCAAGAGACCATCGAGACCGTCGAGGTCGACGAATGCACCGTAATCGGTGATGTTCTTGACCTGACCGCGACGTGTATCGCCTGGCTTGACGTCGTCCAGCAGTGCACGGCGCTTATCCATGCGTTGCTCTTCGATGAGCTCGCGGCGAGAAACGACGATATTCTTACGTTCGAGGTTGATCTTGATAACCTTAAAGTCGTATGTCTGACCGACATATTGATCGAGGTTCTTAGGAGGCTGAACGTCGATTTGAGAGGCAGGCATGAAGGAATCAACGCCAATGCTGACGATGAGACCGCCCTTAACCTTGGAGCGGACGCGACCTTGAATGATCGAGCCTTCTACACAGTTTTCGACGATTTTTTCCCAGTTCTTCTTTTGCTCTGCTTTGTCGAAGGAGACAACAGGGTTGCCTTCGCGGTCTTCGAGCTTTTCGAGAAAGACTTCAATTTCGGATCCGACTTGAAGTTCGCTGATGTCAACGAATTCGTTGGCGTTCACGATACCTTCTGATTTACCACCGATGTCGATCACGACTTCAGTTGGGCGGATTTCGATGATAGTTCCCTTGATGATGGAACCTTCTACGAGGTTATCTACGGTGCTGCTTTTCAGCAGTTCTTCCATTAGGCTCATATTATATATATGTTACTGCGCGCCGGAGCGGCAGTGTGGTTGAGGTTATTATTGTATTTCCTCTCAAGGCAGAGTGCCGAACAGCGATCGAGATCGCCGTGAGAGGAACGCGAGAAACTAGGTCGAGCCCCCTCTCCTGCAAGCATAAAATGCTGATATTCATGCGACTTCCACGAGATTTATTGGCGAAAAATCACTAAACCGGCGGCTTTTACAGATTCAGACTTTGAATTTTCAATTTTTCTTGGCACAACAAGGCCATGCTCAACGACGAACTTAGCCCGGCAGAGGACAATTCCAGCGACGACGACAAGCTCGAAAAATACTCCGGCAACGTCGACTGGAGCTACCTAAAGCCTCACTATGAGACTGATTCGATGATTTACGTCGACCCCGCGCTCGACCTCAAAACAGCTGGTCTCGCCTTCGCCAACGACGACCAAGCACAAGTCAAAGCTTGGCTCAAATCAGGCGATCTAGTGCAACCCTGTGAGCTGCACGCCAAACATTGGCTTGCGAGCAATGCCCACTTCAACGCCATGATCGTGCGCCCCTTCGTGCTCGCTCAGCCGATCAGCCAGTAAGCGCACACCATGCAAGCCAGCCGCCGCATCATCCACATCGACATGGACTGCTTTTACGCAGCCGTCGAGATGCGCGAACATCCCGAGCTGGCCGGCCAACCAATCGCTGTAGGCGGCGCATCCGGACGCGGCGTGCTGACCACCTGCAACTACCCTGCGCGCGAATACGGCGTGCGCTCAGCGATGCCAGTGTTCAAGGCCAAGCAACTCTGCCCGCACCTAGTCATTCTGCCCGTGCGCTTCGAGCTCTACCGCGAAGCGTCGCGCAACATCCGCGAGATCTTCAAGCGCTATACCGAGCTGGTCGAACCGCTCTCACTCGACGAAGCTTACCTCGACGTCAGCCACCAGAAACGGCGCGGAGCCTAACTCGCCGAAGAGATCCGTGCCGCGATTCACGCCGAAACCGGACTAACCGCCTCCGCTGGCATCGGCCCGAATAAACTGGTCGCCAAGATCGCCAGCGACTGGAACAAGCCGAATGGCCAATGCGTGGTCTCGCCCTCCCGCGTGGCAGCTTTCATGCAGAACCTGCCAGTGCGCCGCATTTGGGGCGTCGGCCCGAAAAGTGCCGCTCGACTCAGTGAAATGGGCGTCGAAACCTGCGGCCAACTACACGCCTACGAAAAGGCCGAGCTCGCCAGCGAATTTGGCAGTTTTGGGCTGGAGCTCCATCAACTCTGTCGCGGCATCGACGAACGGCCCGTAGAAGCAAATCGGATCCGCAAAAGTCTCAGCAACGAACATACTTTTGCCAAAAACATCGAAACGTTGGAAGACTGCGAAGCCGCGCTACGTCGCCAGCACCAGGAGCTGCTCGAAGACCTGCGCAGCAGCGCCGCCGACCGCAAAATTGCCAAGGTTCTGGTCAAACTAAAATTCAGCGACTTCCGCCGCACCACTGCTGAGATCGCCAGCCGCCAACCAGAGCTCAACACTTACCTGCAACTGCTACGCGAAGCATGGGGCCGCAGCGGCGAGCCCGTGCGCCTGCTCGGCATCGGCGTGCGTTTTGCCGAAACACAGAGCGGCCCAGAGCAACTGGAGCTGGGACTGTAGCAAATTGAAATATGGCGTGCGAGTTTACTCGCGCCCTCTTGCCAGCTAGCGAAACGAGCCCGCGCCACAAAAAAGCCGCGATGCAGTCACTCGCGGCTGGCATGTGGGCACAAAAAATGGCGCACCTCCTACCCCTAAGAAGTGCGCCAACCATTGTCTACTTTATACCTACTGCAAGCAGCAGGATTTTTTATTACCCCAAACTCCCTTGCGGGAGAAAATGTTTATGCCGTAGCATAAGATACAAAAAACAGCCCACTGCAAGCATTATTTATTAAAAAATGAAAAAAGCTTTTAAAGAACACACTCGGCAAGAAAAGTGGCGCGAGGAATACCCCTAAACCCCGCGCCACACTGCTTTTCTGCTTTGTCTTATTACCCAAACTCCCATACACAGGAGAAAAGTGACTGCCTAAACATATAACAGGTTCCGTGCCAAGCTTCCTCGATGCCTCCATTTTTTCCAAAAAACTAAAAGTCTGCGCAAATGACTCATTTTTGATGGCTCCGCGCCGCAGATTGAGAACACTCTCTCTGGCTGCTAACCATGAATTTTTCTAAAAAAACCGAAGACATCATTGCTGACTTTCGCGGACTCCCGCGCACGACAACCTATTCTTCGAAGCGCCCACCGGTGCAACTGGATAACCTACTGGTCATCCTCAAAGAGAAATACAAACTGGAGCAACCGAGTGCCGAGCGTACCATGGTCGAACATTGGGGCGAAATTTTTGGCAACCTAGCTGGCCGCTGCAACCCGGTGCGAATCAAAGATGGCCGCACTCTGATCGTTTCGGTGACGAACCAAACCCTACGCTCCGAACTGCAGTTTCGTAAACGCGCGGTCCTAGAAAAAATTCAAGCGCTGCCGAACTGTCAAGGTGTGAGCGAAATTGTGATCCGTGGCTAGCACCTGATTTAACTTAGACCTTAATTGACACCGCTCCCCGACCAGCAAATCCTAGCAACTACTTTACCTGTATGAAAAATTATTTGGATCTTCTACGCACCGTCCTTGAAACAGGCACTTATCGCGACGACCGCACCGGCACCGGCACTTACTCTATCTTCGGCGCGCAAGCCCGCTTCTCGCTGGAGCCAGATTTCCCACTGCTCACTACCAAGAAGCTGCACCTGCGCTCCATCATCCATGAGCTGCTCTGGTTTCTCAAAGGCGACACCAATATAAAATACCTAAAGGATAACAAAGTGCGCATCTGGGACGACTGGGCCGACGAAAACGGCGACCTCGGTCGCGTCTACGGCGCACAATGGACCGATTGGCGCGCCAGCGACGGCAGCAGCACCAATCAAATCGAAGCAGTCATTCACTCGCTCAAACACAACCCCGACAGCCGCCGCCACATGGTCTGCGCATGGAATCCCGGCGAGATCAAACACATGGCGCTCCCCCCCTGCCACGCACTGTTTCAATTCTACGTAGCCAATGGCGAGCTCAGTTGCCAACTTTACCAACGCAGTGCCGACATCTTCCTCGGCGTGCCATTCAACATCGCCTCCTATGCACTGCTCACTCAGATGATCGCGCAAGTCTGCGGCCTGAAAGCAAAGGAATTCGTCCACACGTTCGGCGATCTGCACCTCTATGCCAACCACGTCGAGCAAGCGAAGCTACAACTCTCACGCGAACCACGCCCGCTGCCACAGATGAAGCTCAATCCCGATGTAAAGGCCATTGACGGCTTCAGCATCGACGACTTCGAACTGGTCAACTACGACCCACATCCAACCATCAAGGCACCGATCGCGGTCTAACGACCGCAGTTGCCCAGTTACCAGTTGGCAGTTACCAGTTGATAACCGAAAACAGAAAAACCGGAAACCAATGAACCCTTCGAAGAAGTTTAAAGCGATCGCCGCGATGGCGGAAAACCGCATCATTGGCAATCAGGGCGACATCCCCTGGCATCTTCCGGACGATTTTAAATGGTTTAAAAAAACGACGATGGGCCAAATTCTCGTCATGGGCCGCAAAACCTATGAGTCCATCGGCCGTCCACTGCCTGGCCGTGAAACATTTGTGCTCAGCCGCACGCCACGCGAAATCGCCGGCGTGCACAGCTTCACCAACCTCGAGATGCTGGACCATCTGGACACCGACAAAACCATCTGGATCGCAGGCGGTGGCGAAATCTACCAACAGATGCTGCCGCGCTGCAGCGAACTCTACCTCACCCGCGTGCACCGTCAGGTCGAGGGCGATGCATTCTTCCCTGAATTCGAAGACCGCTTCGAACTCGCCGAAACCGTGCTGGAAAATGCCGATTTCAGCATCGAGCGTTGGGTGCAAAAGGCGTAATGCCATTTCTGCAAATATTGCGCACACAATTATTGATTATGACCAGTGTTCTGCACAGCGGCGCGCCTTGGCACGCACTCAATTAGTTGGGCTCTGATTGCTGAGGATCGCCCCCCCCCTACGCTATAACGCATTCTATTTCAGAAACGGCGTAAGCAACCCAAGCGGCAAGATGGCACTTGTACTTCAAAAAAAAGGCCTCCCCGCAGATGCGGAGAGGCCTTCTCAAAAAACAAAGACTACGAACCTACGCTTGCTTCGAAGGAGCCACGCAAGTGTAGAGCAAGAAGACCGCATTCACGCCTGGAACAAGCATCAACAACGTAAGGTATGCGCCCTTACCCATGTCACGCAGACGCTTGAGCATCTGCATTAGCCCAACCATGGCACAGATCAGCGACGTCACAATCGCGAAAAACACCCCTAATGTGCCGAAGTGCCCGTGCATGAAATAATCCGGATGCGTGAAAAAATAATCCGCCGCATAACTGATACCAGCTGCGATCGCAACCAGTAACCCAAGGCTAAGAATGAAAGTGAAGCGACCAATGGTGCCTTCGGAACTAAGGAAACTGTTATTCATGATAGTTGTAAGAGTAATATGAGTGGATATTTTAAAATGCAGGCCAAAGCGCAACAAAAACCTGCCATCATTCTTCCCAATTCCAAACACATTGCCCTAACTCCCCACCGCTAATGCCCCACAGTGCTCTCCATTGTCGCTCTGCTTCACGGCACCTAGCGGATCAAGAACTAATCTAAACGGGAATCGGCAAAATCAATAAAGTCCTGAGCCGCCTGATCACGCAGATCCTCAGTCACTAAAAAGCGACGCTGATAAAAATCAATTTCCAGCGCCTCCTGTGTGCCCACTCGATCCGTCTGCAACTCCGACAACATACTCGTGATGAAATGCTTTAGCATACGCTGATTATTCGACGAATTCATGCCACGATGCCATTGAAAGTCGCGTTCAAAATATCCAAACAAATGGCCCAGCGAATCGTGACTACTGTAGCTGGTCATCAGCTCATCCTCATACTGCAACATATATCCAATCTGGCTCATCACTCTAGTGCGATCTTCGTAGCGATGATACGCTTCAGCTTGGCGATAGAGATCTACTAAGGTGACCCGACCCCATTCGATTTCACCATCTAGGCGATAGCCAAAGCGGCGAACATCAGCTTTCTCGGAATCTTCGGTCCACTTGCTCTTCACACTAAAATCTTTAAGGTGTGAAGCAATCGCGATGACCTTGCCCAATTCATCGTGCACGATCGGACTACCGCTGTTACCCGGTACAAACTTAGCGGACACTTCGAGCTCATTCGGGCCGATGCCAGTCACTTCGCCCTTCAAACGTGAACCCACACGCGCGCCGTCTGAATTCCCAATCACCGTAACGGCTTGACCAATGTCCACCTCATCAAAACTCAATGACTGTGACAGCGGCAGAGTCGGCCCCTCCCACTCGATCGGAACAATCGCAATATCACGTTGCCGACTGAGATAGCCATACGAGGGCAATGTAATATCGACCCCGTCCACTGTTTGAATGGATGCACCCCGCGCAGCGCCCAATACATGAATATTAGTAATTAAAAAAGTGCGACCTCGGATCTCCGCGATAAATCCCGAGCCCGCAGATTGCTCAGATGAAATCACCACCAGCGCAGCCGAAGAAATCTCGGCTGCGACAGTTGCTGGCGCGGCCTCATTACGCTTTGCCAATTCCACTTCTGCAGCAGCCAACTCGCGCTTCAGACGAATAATGCGGCCCTCGAGCGATTCTGCTACGGTGTTGGATTGATCCACCTCTGCCTGCATGCGCTGCATAAGCTCCTGCCGCGCTCGTTTGGCGCGTTCCAATGGCGATTCATTGATATCCGGCACATTCCCCACAAAGCCTTGCCCAAGCGCAGAGACAATGCTCAACAGCAGCAGCGCACAGAGCTGCCATGGTCGACAACGGAGAAATTGAGGGGTAGCCATTGAGCATCAAAATGCGTGACTCGCGGCGGGCTTCAAGTCGATTTATTGACACGGTAGACAATCGAACCCACCAACGCCTACTCAACTTCTAAATCAAAATGGCCGAACACCTCGCGTCCAGACACCTGAACTTGAGCGAAAACACGGTACCAGCCGGGGTTCGGCACGTTAAACAAAAAGGCGAGCTCTGGTGACTCTAACGATCGGGCGGAAACCACACTATCGATTGGATGCATATGGGCAAAGCCTTTGCCCGCAGCGTCGAAGGCAACCATGTGCCCCTGTGCTCCCATAACATCTTGCAGCTCAACCATACTGCCATCGGCCGCAGTTACGTCTAATTCGAAACGATAGTCGACGCCGGTGCGCATGCGTTCCGCAAGCATATCGCCAAGACTAAATCGTAAGCCATCGACGATGCTCTCAACCTGACGCTCAAACTTCATAGTCGAAGCAATGCCGCCCACTTCAATTGTACCCGTTGCAATAATTTGCCGACGTGTACGCAGTGGCACGATCTCAACAAATACTTGATACGTGCCGGCACGATTCGGCGTAAATTCAAAAGTATACTGCCCGTTCAATCCATCCGCCTGCGGATGCACGTGGTGATAGTCCTGCAACGACGGGTCAACCACCATGACATGCATCTTCTGCGTATGCGTCACCGCCAACTCATGCGGGGCGATCGACATGCCCCCTGAAGTCAACAGCTCTAGTGTCACCTCTTGGGCCACGCCCGCGGCAGCCTCCTCGTCCAAGGAAATATTCATTTTAACCGGATATTTGAGCCGTGTCAGATCAAGAAAACCGGCATGATTGGTGGCGCAGAACTCAACCGAACCGTCCGCATTGACCACCTCCTCGTAATGCAAGAAACCGCACTGCGCATCTGGCAGCGCGCGCAACACAAAATACGCGGCGACAAAGACAAGTGTCAGAACGAACACACTGAGGAGTGGCCCTCGATTAACTTGATTACCCTTAACTGGTTGCTCAGCACTCATATTTAACGACCGTAAAAAATTAAACCCTAAAACCAACTACAGTTCCCGCGCCTCTTGCAGAAACTCTTCCGTCGTCCACTTCGAGCCTTCCTTGCGAAAAGCCACGCGTCCATTGGCATCGACTAGCAGTGTCGCCATCGTGTGGTTGATGGTGCCGTCCTCCTCCATGGTGAGTATCCCGAATTGACGCAGCAAATTATCGACCAATTCCTGCGTGCCAGTCAGTAGATGGAAATTATCATGTTTCAGCCCATAGCTCTTGGCATATTGGCGAAGGATGCCGGGCGAATCGAACTCGGGGTCAAAAGTAATCGTCACGAAGTGCAAGTCCTCTAGGCCCGCCTCGCGAGAAAGATCCTGCAGCTCCGACATACGGGTGGTCGATGCCGGGCACATCGTCGCTGCTTTACAACGAGTAAAAATAAAGTTCAAGACGAAGGCCTTGCCGCGCATTTCTCCGATTTGCAGGAAGTCGCCATGCTGATCGATCATCGCAAAATTCGGGATATAGTCACCCTCGCGCACATATTTACGACGGCTCATCGTCGCAGTCGCAGCGTGCAACTGCAGGTTGATATCAACCATCGCTTTCGCGCCAGTGCCATCGACAGGGAAAATGCGCTCCAAATGCCACGCCTGACTATAATTGACCGCCTCAGCACGAATCACACGACCCAGATATCCGATCTCAAGGTCACCGGCACCGACGCGAAACTCAATCGTCTGCCCTACTGGCACATCTGCATTCACGGACTCGGTGAGCTCCACTCGCAACGAGCGTTCCTCCAGCAACACCTCCAACACACGGCCCGTCACAGAAAAGGACTCCGCTGAAAGCGACCCAAACGCAAGCAGCTGCAACAAAATGCTATAAAAAATACCACGCATCCGAGCAACTTGCCACGAATCAACCGCGTATCAAGTCCGGAAGAGCGGTATATGCTCCTTAAACCTTGAGTTTGATCTTAATACCGCGGCGCAAATAAGTCGGCACATCGAGGTCTTCGTCTTTATAATCGTTGCGATCGGTCTTTTCAAAATAACCGCGCTGGGCATCGACTTCATTGAAAGTAAATTCATTTTGATCCTCACTCGTCGACTTTCTTCTGCTCGCAAGTTTGGACTGATGTACTGGCTGCAGTAAGGGCAGTTCGTCTTGAGCAATCTCGGACTGCAGCCCGAGCCCTTGCATGGTTTCTAGTGGCGACGGTGCATCCGCAACATTGGCTTTTTCCACTGGCGCGGCCTGACGCTCCATTTCAGCCTTCCCTAACACGCAAATCTCAAGACTCTCCCTGCGTGACCCATCGAGCACTGCGCCAAACACGATATCCTCGCGTGAACCAAAACGCTTGGATATCTGGGATACAATCTCGTTCACCCGAGTAATCGGTAAATCCGCGCCACCGATCACGTTGACTAAAATACGATCCAACTGTGCAGGGCGATCCCCGAGGTGAAGCAATGGGCAGAGAATCAGATCATCCAATGCGTCTTTCACATAGTCGCCGCCACTGGCGACGCCCGTGCCAAAAACCGTTTTACCGCCCCGCGACTGAAACACGGACCGCAGCGAACCGAGATCCAGATTAATCACACCAGTGCTTAACAGCATCGCACAAAGTGAATTCACCCCACGACCAATCCAACGATCCGTAATCGCAAACGCATTGAGCACGCTGGTGTCTTCTTCGCCTTCTTGCAGCAGCACATCGTTGGGCAACGGGATTAAACCATGCACCAATTTCCGTAGCTCACCAACGCCCTCTTCAGCAATACGCTGCCGGCGGGGGCCTTCGAAGCTGAAAGGCATAGTTACAAACGCCAGCACCAGTGCATCTGTCTTGCCAGCGATTTCCGCCACAATCGATGCTGCTGCACTGCCAGTGCCGCCACCAAATCCAACCACTAGGATGATCAGGTCCATATCGCCAATCAAAGCGGCAATCGCATCGCGATCCGATTCGGCAGCCGCTCTGCCAATATCGACTTCGCCGCCTGCACCGAGCCCACGAGTTACCGCGCGCCCGATCATTAATTTTTCAGTAATTGGAGAACTTTCTAGCGCCTGCGCATCGGTATTGATGGCCGCAAGACTCACCGCGTTAAAGTCGTCCAATTGCAGCGCTCCGACCGCGTTCGTGCCTGCGCCACCAATGCCGATGATCTTAATCTTAAGATCCGTGCGGAGCGCCTTTTCACTAAATAAACTGTCGGGTTCTGTGCTCAATAAACTACGAGTGATCAAATATTTAAAATACTACCGAGCCGGTTCCATATCCCAGCTGGTTTCGCGCTTTGCTGCGCATCCTCCTGTCCTGTCAATGCATAGTACAACAGTCCGAGCGCTGTGCTATACTCCGGAACGCGCAGTTCGGGAGAGACATCTCGCGGCCCTTCAGACCGACGAGCCTCCAGCCCTAAACTGCGACGGGCTGCCTCATCAATGCCCTCGAGACGCGAGCTGCCTCCTGTCAAAATAATGCCAGAGGCAATATCAGCAGGTACGAGCAGATCTGCCTCGACCAGTTGATCCTTGATAATGTCAAAGATTTCGGAGACGCGCGCTTCAATAATTTTGGTAATCGCCGCCAACGGATACTCGCGGTCGCCAATTGTCATATCTCCATAAAGCCAGACCTTCTGTTCACGGTCTTCACTCTTATAATAGGCGCGGCCGTTTTTCAATTTAGACTCTTCGGCACTTTTGCGCCCCACACGCAGCCCGATACTCAGGTCATTCGTAATGTGATCGCCCCCGACTGGCACGACGCCAGTCAAAACAATATACCCCTTACGATAGAGCACGAAATCAGTGGTGCCTCCACCAATATCAACCACTAGCGCGCCATTATCCTTCTCTGAGTCTTCAAGAAGCACCGCGCCGGAAGCGATGCTTGAAATAATCATATCGCTCACGTCCAGATCAATACCACCAATGACGCGTAAACTATCGCTCACGATCTGGCTGTCACCGTGCACCGACCAATAGCCGACTTGCAAGCGCTCGCCCTCTTTCGAGAGTGGATTCTCCACTGGTTGCCCATCGATTGAGAAGGGATTCTGAATATGGTGAATGTAAGTCCGCTCATCCGTCAGTTTACGACGTTTCGCGTCTTCTTTTGCCTGCTCAATATCGGCCGCGCGAACAATCGAATCCGACGAACCGACATTGGTGGTGCCGACATTAAAATTACCCCGCAGATGACTTCCCGTCAGCGCAAGATAGACCTCGTCAACACGGGTCTTGGCATTCTGCTCCGCTGTCATGATGGCCGCATGCACACAATCGCTAGCGGCTTTCAGATCTGTAATGACCCCTTTCTTTACACCCTTCGAAAAACAAGAGCTATGGCCGATGATGTTCAAGCCCGAGTCGCCTACGATTTCGCCGAGAAGAACCGTCACCTTAGACGTTCCGATTTCGACTGCACCGACCACTCTGGATTGACTCATAGTTTGTAAAATAGACTCGCTGGATTAAAATGTGCCGATGCGACCACTGCTAAACTGCACCGCAGCGGAACCACGTAAAGAAAGATCGATCCGTTCGATCGATGGATTGCCCTGATTTCTAACATATTCGAGAATATAAGCCAAACGATCCAATTGACGTCGGTAGCCTGCAGAGGCGCTAAAGATAATTCGAGGCACGATCGTCGAGCGCACTTCGATCACTTGCCCGGGGAGATCCAAGTCGCCGGAGTAGTGCTGTAGCGACACCACCTGCCAAGTGCGAAAGAGTTTCGGCTCAGTACTGCGCACCA
>DJBY01000121.1:23353-34852 GCA_002430605.1 Opitutia bacterium UBA5964
TCCAACCTCGCCTTTGAATAACCGATCCCATCATAGACCCGTCCGTCGCGCGCAACTAAACGCAGATGTCGCTTCCCGTCGGCTCCCGCGACCGCTAAGCGAAGTGCCGGCACACGCTCTTTTACCCGAATCCGTAAATCACTCGGAAACACACGCTCAACCGAAGCTGATTTCACTTGAACATCCGCTTCCAAGCTTTTTTTCAGCGCATGGATATCCGCCTCCATCATCGACATCCCAGGGCGTAGTTTAATCGTCTGACTCAACCAATTATCTGGCAATACACCATCGGTATCAAAAATAATACGCTCAATCGGCTTCGAACTCGGCGTCATCGGAATGGTCTCTTCGCTATTTTTGAATGTCCACCCCACCCAAGCTAGCCCGCCAAGCAGCACAAGCAGCAACAGGAAACCAGCTAAGAATTTAAACCAACGCGTTTGCCGGCGCTTTCGCGCCTGCGCGGAATTGACTCGGGAACGGCGCGGCCCAGCCAGCTCTCGCCAGCTTTGTTTACCACCAGCGGAGGTGCCGCCTTTTTGTTTGCCGCTCCCAATCATTCCCCAAATTCCTTTATTTCACGGGCTGCGAATCGCTCGATCGCAGGCGTCACCAGCTCACGTGCCAATGACTCAAAATTGAAGCCCATACAGGATGCACTTTTTGGCAATAAACTCGTCGCGGTCAATCCTGGTAAAGTATTGACCTCTAAAAAATATAATTGCGAGCCGTCCAACAGAAAGTCAATCCGCGCAAAATCGCGGCAGCCACAGGCATCAAACAGTGCCTCCGCTTGTGCCTTGATACGCGCCTCCAGCTCAGATTCTAACTCCGCGGGGTAGCGATACTCGGTCGAACCAGCCGTATATTTAGCGGTATAATCATACACCCCACTCGCACTCACGATCTCGACCACGCCCATTGCTGCGCCCTTCAGCACGCCGACCGTCAACTCGCGGCCGTGTATGCGTTGCTCAATCAACCAATTGCCACTGTGGATTTGAGATAGCGTCACGCCGAGCGCCGAACGATGCTCAGTGAAATACAGCCCCACACTACTGCCCTGATCGGTCGGCTTAATCACCAGCGAGGTGCCGAGCGTCGCAATCACTGCATCTGCCAGCGGCGCATCCGTACCGTCAAAAACCATCGCCTCCGGCACACCGATGCCTAGATTCCTCGCAATCGTCTTGGTCAAATCCTTGGCCATGCACAACTTGCTCGCGACCGAGTCGCTGCCGCAATATTCGATGCCCGCAGCTTCCAGCAGCGCCTGCAAGCGCCCATCTTCACCAAACGCACCGTGCAATGCAGGAAACACAATCGAGCGCTGTGCATTGATCGAATCGGGCAGTGCCTCCGCATCGAGACGCAACAACTCAACCTCAAAGTTAACAGCCAAAGCCTTGCCGATCGACTCACCACTGACAAGGGAGACCTCTCGCTCAGAGCCCACGCCCCCATACAATACAATGATCGATTCTGGATTAGCCACGATTTGTCCCTTCTTCAAAAGATTCCACATCGCCGAGCACAGCATCCCATGATTGCCCAAGTAATAAAACTTCCGGCTCCAACACATAGCCTGACTTTGCCCGAATCACCGCACGCACTTGCCGCACAAGTTCGATCACGTCCGCGGCGCTGGCACCGCCTCGGTTGACGATAAAGTTACCATGTACATCCGAAACTTCCGCCGCACCGACACGCATGCCTTTCACACCATAGGTATCGATCAACTTACCCGCAAAATTACCTTCTGGATTTTTAAAGATACAGCCAGCACTCGGATCTCTGGGCTGCGAAGCTTTGCGCGAACTCGAATAACTATCCATGCGCTCCCGGATCGAGGCTTCACCCTCAATCTCGGCACTTTTTAATACTGCCCCAAGCGCGATGCCACGGCTAATCTCTTCCACCTTACGATATCCGAAGTGAAACGCATCTTTAGGCAAATCCTGTAACTGCCCCGCCTGGTCCAAAAACTGCACACGCTCAACTACATCAAACATCCAATTGCCCATCGCACCGGCATTCATACGCAATGCACCACCAAGCGCACCAGGGATCCCTTCGAGAAACTCAAAACCTGCGAGCCCAGCCTTCGCGGCATGCCCGCAAATTTCTTTGAGTCGCACACCGGCGGCCGACCAGATACGACCATCGCTCAGCACCTCAGTGCGCCGCCAGCTCGCACCTGAAAAACGGATGACCAAGCCCGAGAAGCCTTCATCCGGCACCAATAAGTTCGAGCCACGACCAAGGCAAAACGTCTCCAGATTAAACAACTTTGCCGCGCGCAACAATGCACGCAGATCACACAGGTTTGCGGGCTCCGCATAAAAACGTGCCGCACCACCAATACGCATCGTCGTTTTATTCGCCAATGGCTCGTCCGATTTTAATACGCACTCTGATGATACACGACCTTTCAAAAAATCACACCATGCAGCAGTAACATCTGCCCCACTACGACGCATCGACGCAAACATACCAGCAAACTGATCAATATCCCCCGCCCCGACAAAGGCCACCAAACTAGGTTCACTGCCAATCGATTCTAACAGTCGTCGTATACCCGCAGGATTCATCGTCAATACTTCCGGCGGCTCTGCAGGGAACTCTTGGGCTAACTCAGCAAGCGTGCCGCCCTTAATGACAGACTCATGCGCGGCATATACTGGCAACAAAAAGAGCTGATCCGTTGTCTGCAAAATCTCGGCAAAGGCGCGCTTGAATTGCTTGGTGCGCGAGTAGCGATGAGGTTGAAACACCACAACCAGTCGATGATCCGGAGCCATCGCGCGCAAACACTCAAACAACGCTGCAATCTCAGTGGGATGATGCGCATAGTCTTCGACCACTGTGAGCTGCTCGTCACAGTGAAGCACCGTCTGTCGCCGCGTTATACCGCAGAAATTAGAGAGCACATCAGCAGGCAAGTTTGCAGATAAAAGATTTAGAACGGACAAAGCCGCCGCACCATTGATCAAATTAAAGCGCCCCACGACTGGCGCCTCAATCTGTGTCTCAGCAAAATGACCGCCTAACTGCAAACGCCCGTCCACACCAACCTGCACATTAAAATCTCCGTGCGCACCAAAGGTTAGCAGTTCCGCACCACCAGTTTCGATAAAGCGCCCAGTCAAATCACCCTCGACCGAAAGCAACACCTGCTCCTTCGTGCGCGCGATCAGTTGACGAAAAGCATCATCGAGCATCTCGCCGCTGGAATAGCGGTCCGCATGGTCCCAATCCACATTTAGCACCACAGTGATTTCCGGCGAAAAATGATCAATCGTACCATCGCTCTCATCGACCTCCGCAATCAACCAATCACTCTCCGCATAGTGGCTTGGCGGGAGCGTCGTATCATTAAATAAACCACCGAGGATATAATTAGCAGCTACTCCGCACTGCCGTACCCCATGCGCAATCATTCCAGACGTCGTCGTCTTACCATGGCTTCCGACCACCGCGATCAAGCGCTTCGAAGCCGCGACTTTGGCGAGCATCTCACCACGACGTAAAATCTTCAGCCCCTGTTCACCAGCCGCCAGTAACAACGGGTGGTCCGCCTGAATCGCACTTGAATAGACGACTGTCGTAAACTCTACGAATTGTTCTGAGAAGACAAAGTCGCGAAGTGATACTCCGGACTCTTCTAAAAAACAGCGCACACGCTCCTGCAAATTATCATCGTATCCAGCAATCGAATACCCAGCATGCGCCATCCAACCAGCTAGTGGTGCCATGCCCATGCCGCCGATTCCGATAAACAAGTAAGACTCTTTAGATCCAGTCATACCGCAGGCTCCCGTTTATAAGCTTCCGCTAAAGCCCGCGCGTTACACAATGCTTCGATATCAGACGCAATACGTTCACCAGAATCAAAACGATCCAGACGTTCGAGGTTGGATTTAAACTTACTAAGTACCCAGTCGTTAAATATCAGCCCTTCAACTTCAGCTAACAATTGGCTCAACTGATCCTGTGCTAGAACCAGACCCGCGCCATGGCGCTCGTGCATCACCGCATTCGCCTGCTGATGATTATCCGCAGCAAAAGGATAAGGGATCAAAATCGACGGCGCACGACAACGAACAATCTCCGCGATCGAGCCCGCTCCCGCACGCGAGATCACCAGATCCGCCGCCGAAATTACGTCGCCCATCTGATCTGAAAATGGCACAAACGTCGCCGATACCTCCTCGCTTTTAGAACTGACCGTTTGCAGCGACCCCGCAGAGGTTTTCCCGAGCCCAGTCACACAATAGACCGAAATCCCTTGCTTCGCCAAGGCCTCAAAATGATCGATTACCCATTCATTGAGGGCCGCAGCACCTTGGCTCCCTCCGATCAGCACCAGCAACTTATTGGGCACCTTAATGCCTAACAGCTCCCAAGCCTCTGCCTTCAAACGATGCTTCACATCGCCGCGAACGGGATAACCAAGATAACGAACACGTCTGGAGGGCACTCCTTTCAAGCGCACACCATCTGGTAAATACACACGCGTTGCGAGGTGCTTCAATAAACGCACCGCCTTACCCGGACGACAGTTGGCCTCATGCACGGCAACTGGCACTCCTGCAAGACGAGCAGCTAAGCCTAAGCCCACCGAAAGAAAGCCACCAAACAGCAACACCAGATCGGGTTTTTCCTTACGCACCAGCTTATGCGAAAAAAGACAGCCGGACAGCAGGCTCCAACACGAAGTGATCCACTTCGTCACTCCACCCGAAAACGCCCGCCCAGGCGTCTTATGGAAATTCAGATGTGCATACTTCTCAATCAAGGCCGAATCCACCTGCTTCTGACTAATCAACAAAGTGCAGTGATGCCCACGCGATTGTAACACCTCGGCGATCGCAATCCCTGGAGCCAGATGGCCACCAGTGCCACCACATGCAATCAGTATACGGCTCATAGCTGACGCTGTCTCCACAACGCAGGTAGCTCCCATGAGCGGAAGCCGTTTAAAATAATTCCAGTCAACACAAACATGAAAACAAGATTCGAGCCACCATACGAAATAAACGGCAAAGACATTCCCTTAGTCGGAAGACATCCCGTAACCACTCCAATATTAATTAATGCCTGAAGCGTCACAAATAGTAGCGCCCCCATAATCAACAAATATTGATACAGGTCTGGCGCACGCTTCAACTGCAACACGCCGACAAAAAACAAAGTCATAAAAAGAACCACCACCCCGAGGGTAAATACGAGGCCAAGTTCTTCACCCACGATAGCAAAAATAAAGTCTGTATGTGCTTCTGGTAAAAATGACATCTGCTGACGCCCCGCACCGAGCCCGACGCCTTGCACGCCGCCAGCGCCAAAGGCTAGAATCCCCTGCCACAACTGATAAGAGCTATCACTGCGATTACCTTCAACATCGAGAAAGGAAGTGATGCGCTGTAAGCGCACAGGATCGTGATACACCGCCACAGAAAACAAAGCCAAGGCCAACATCGCGGTGGGAATTAGAAACTTCAATCGCAGACCAGCGAGGTACAGCATAATGCCACCCACTGCACCGCAAAGAAAGGCAGTGCCGAAATCAGGCTCTATAATGATTAAACCACAAATCACCGCAAGCATGCCACAAGGCACGATAAAGCCACGCAGCGGATGATCCAAATTGCGCCGATTCGCCGCCAGATAATGCGCCATCATAAACAGCAAGCCCAACTTTCCGATCTCCGACACCTGCAAGCGCATCGGCCCGCAATCGATCCAACGCTGCGCGCCATTAACCGTCACACCGATACCAGGGATCAGTACCAAAACCAATAACAGCACCGCGCCCCCTGCTAAAATATATGCATAGTCTCGCAAGGCCGCCAAATTGACAATCATCGCAAACCCGCCGGCCAGAGTTGCAATCACTAACCAGATGAGCTGCTTGCGCAGCAGCACCGTCGGGTCGGAATGCATCGCTTGCGAGGCGCTAAATAGCACCACCAGACCAAGGAAAGTGAGCGAAATAACAATCAGTGCGATGAACACTCCTGCTGGCGGAATTCTCCAAAAGGAATTTCGCAAAGCAGTCCGTGCGCACATTCTATGCTGATATCAAGCTAAACGGTTGAGTCGAAAGATTACTGATCATCCAGACGGATAACTGGAATCTCTACAGCATTTTCGAATAAGGCATCAGTATTAATCTCAACGATATCCTCTTCGACTAATGGATCCGCTTCGACCACACGGATCTCGATCGGTCCGTCACTGCTAGCGCTCACTGTAGGTGCCGCAGCAGCAACTGTTGCAGTCTTTGCCGCGACATTCGCCGCACTACCAGTGGAGCTGACTTTAAGTTTTTGCCCGATCTGCATCTTGCGCGGATCGGTGATGCCGTTAATCGCAAGTAACTCAGACGCTGTCATCCCATATTGACGCGCTATCGTTGCAGGATATTCGCCCGCCTTCACAATGTGTGTGCCGTCTGCGCTGATCGAACGAGCTGGCTTGACTGCGGCGGCAGGAGCTGCAGCCGTCTCAGTAGAACTGCCGCTGGTAGCACCAGCGACTGGAATCATCAACTTCTCGCCAACACGAATCAGATCGGAAGTCTTGTTGTTGGCCGCTTTGAGCGCTCGCACTGAAATATTATACCTCACTGCGATCTTAGATAAATTATCGCCACCCTTCACCGTGTAAGCTTCGGTGGCCATGTTATAATCAGACGGTTGGTACGCATCCGCCGTTACTGTTGTGACGCTTGCAGTGCCACCTTCGACCGGAATTTGAATTTGCTGACCGATCTTAAGCACTGAATTCTTATTCAGGTCATTCGCAGCATACAGCTCATTGAGCGAAACATTATAGCGCTTGGAAATCGCCCAGAGGCTATCGCCCTTCTTCACCGTATAGCTTTGGAACGACGAGCCCGCCACATCGACTTTCGATACAAATGCCTCGGAAACGATTGGCTCAAGTTGCGGCGTCACTTCTTCAAATTCAGAAAACTCAAGGCCAGGGCGATTTGGCGCATAACGGCCATCTTCACTCGCATCAAATCCAGCGTTAAACGCGGAATCGATCGAAGCGTCTACACGAGTTGCAGGAATCAAGCTTTCAGAAGACTTCTGCACCGCCAAACCAGTGGTTCGGTTTTGTTGATATGTTTGTGTCGGCGGTTGGGTGGTTCCACAGCCCGGCTGGACGATAAGAACGGCAATAACACCGAGATGAAGACAGAGAACAAACCCGAAGACTTTTGAAATTTTCATAATACTATACGCTGCGATTGCAAGTAACAGACAAACTAATTGAGGCGATGGGCATCCTTCAAACTAAAAACAGTGGAAATGAAGGTTTTTCCGCGCGCGGCGTAGCCCGAGAACTGATCGAAGCTGGCAAAACCAGGACTCAGTAAAACAACCGACGGCGAATTGGCCAATGCCGCACGCGTCGCCGCCGCTACGGCTTCGACGAAATCAGTGCGAATTTCAACGCACGAATGGACCGGTCTCAGACTCGCGGCAAGTGACTCCGCCACTTCACCATATAGAAAAACCGCTTCGACCTTCGGCGCAATTGACCGCGCGAATGCATCGAAATCGCCGCCTTTGCCACTGCCACCGCCAATCCAATACACCAGCCCATCCAAGCCATCGATCGCCGCCAAAGCCGCATGAAAGTTGGTCGCCTTGGAGTCGTTCCAAAAAGTCACCCCACCCCAGCTATCGACTGGGCTCAAGCGGTGCGCTGCCAACTGAAAGGCATTCGCACTATCGATCAACGACTCGACGGGTCGGCCGAGCGCCCGCCAGAGCGCCACCGCTAGAGCGAAATTGGTGCTCTGCGGCGAGATGCGAAAAGGCGAATCTAGCGCAAGTCGATCGATTAAACCCGAATCCTTATCCACCACAATCGAGTCTGAAATGCCAGGCATCTCAGGGTCAAACGCAAGTACATCCACCCCCAGCACCGATGGCGCACCTGGACGCAAACAGGACAAGAGCTGTGCTTTGGCCGCAAAATACTCAGCCATCGACTCGTAGCGATCCAAATGATCTTCGGCAAAATTGCTCCAGATCAGCCCATCGAGCTGCAGCCCATCTGGCAATTCTGCCTGAAACGAGCTGATCTCACACACCGCAGTCGCCTGGTCATGGTTGGCATCGCCGAGCACGCACTCACTTAATGGCGTGCCAATATTCCCCGCCTCAACTGCGGTCTGCCCTGTGATGTTAAAAGCATTGCACAGCAACGACGTAATCGTGGTCTTACCGTTCGTGCCCGTGACACCGAGCAAACGCCCACGCCAATGAATTGCCGCAAATCCAAGCTCGCTATAGCAGGGCCGACCGGAGCGCTGCGCCAAGACACGCCATGGATGGGCAATCGCAAACCCAGGACTGAAGACAAACGCATCAAAGCCACTCAACGAGGCCGCACTGAAATCCGCAGTATCGCCGCGCCCGCCTTCATCAAACAAGCAGGGCTCCAGCCCCAAACTGAGCACCAAGCGCCGTGCAGCCTGCCCGCTGACGCCAGCCCCAAAAATGGCGACACGCTTATACGTGCCGATCGCTGCGCCTACAGATGTGTGAAACGTCTTCAAATTAGTTAAATTTCAATGTGCACATCTTTTCAGAATTAGACATGCCTACTAATAACTGGGTGAAATAATACCCTGTAAGCTTGAAAAGCAAGAATGCTGCTATATCAAATCGAGCTTTCCACAATTCACTCGACCAATGACTCACAAACTTATCAGCGCACTCATCGTGGCCTCGCTCGCCACAGTCTCCGCTAACGCCGATACCGTGACCACCAAAGACGGCTCAACTCTAAACGGCACCATTACGCTGATCGATAAAGGGGAAATTCACATCGACACCACATACGCCGGCAAACTAACGCTCAGGCAGGATGAGGTCGCTACCTTTGAGACAGAGGCCTCGGTCGTCGTGCGCCTCGATAACGGCACACAAATGGCTGGCCCCGTGAGCGCCTCCAGCAATGGTAAACTAAAAATCCATGGCGAAGATGGTGTGCTTGAAACCAACACCAGCAAGATCGGGGCAAGTTGGGCCCCTGGCGCCGTCGACCCTGAAATCGTCCGTAATAGTCGCAAATGGAAATACGATCTTGCACTCAACCTGAGCGGCAAAAATGGCAATACCGATAAATTCCATCTTGGCACCGAGATCGACGTGCGCCTCAAAGGCCCGGACGACGAGCTCCGTTTCGGCTTTGAATACGAGCAAGGCGAAGAGAACGACAACAAGACCGACGATCGTGCATTCGGCCGCATCGGCTACGAGCGCTTCAACCCAAAGAACGTCGGCTGGTATTTGCACAACGCCTTGGAAACCGACAAGATCAGCGACATCAATATGCGTTCCACCACCGGCGGTGGCGCTTCGTACCGCGTCATCAACAACGACGCGCAAACACTCATCGTCCGCGGCGGTTTGGGCTACCGCTTCACAGACTTCGAAACCGAGGACCGCGAGGACGACTCCTCGGCCACATTCGAAACAAGTCTAGAGCATAGCTATCAATACAAGGACTTTTGCTGGCTCGAAAACAAGCTCTACTACTCTCCCGCATTAGATGACTTCGCCAACTATCGTGCGATTCACGACAGCAGCCTAAAGATCCCCGTCGGAAATGGCGAAAGCTTCTGGATTCGTATGGGCATTAAGAATGAATATGAAAGCCAAACCTCGGCGGAAGAAAAACTCGATACCAGCTATTACACCCAGCTGATCTACAGCTGGAAATAGCGAGGCAACAGACTCATTCTTGCAAAATATTGCACCTCCGTGCAGGATTTTTCATTGGTTGACACCAGCACCTAAAACTTAGCATAGACGCAGCAGCACCTTTACCAACCAGCACGCGACCATGCCTCCTTACTTATTACTTATTCTCACTCCATTCATCACAGCCGCGATCGGCTGGTTTACGAATTGGGTCGCGATCAAGATGCTATTTCACCCGCGTGTCCCCGTGCGTATCTTCTTCTGGAAATGGCAAGGATTGATCCCGCGCCGCCAGCTTCAGCTTGCCCGCGAATCCGCTGAAATCATTGAGCGCGAGATTCTGCAGCAGCACATGATCCTCAATGAGATTAAAAAGATTAATCTTGAGCCTTATTTGGAGAAAACCGCGCACACTCTCGTATGGGAACGCATCGGTCCGCAACTGCGTGCGATCCCGCTAATTGGCAGTTTTGTAAACGACGGCATACTCGCGAAGTTCGAAGTCATCGCCTGTGCTGAGATCAAGAATGAGGCAGGCCCATTAATCGAAAAAGTTGCGACCCAATTCGAAGCGTCGGTCGATCTCAAACAAATGATCGAAGACAACATCGCAGCCTTCGACCTCGAACGCCTAGAGAGCATTGTCAACGCAGTCGCCAAGCGTGAATTCCGCACGATTGAGGGTTTAGGCGCGGTGCTGGGCTTCGTGATTGGCTGCCTGCAGGTCGCATTGTTCTGGGCAACCGGAGCGATTGCAATGTGATCGACAGACAGGCCTGACGCATCAAGGACAAGAACCACCGAACGTTTTTCGAGTCGCGCCAACAAAATAGAATGACTAAATAGCAAGTAGTTCAGAATCTAATTAGATGAACATTCGCGAAAAAAGATTGTCCAATCTTTCAACAGCTTACATAGTCTAAACTGTATTTCACCCACCTCACCCCGAACTCATAGACTCAAATGAAACGATTCATTCTACTGGCACTGTCCCTCTGCATCGCAAATCTTACTTTCGCCCAAGATACTGCGGCACAAGTTGATAGTATTAAGTTTAAAAACCTCAGCGACGACTGGGTCGAGATGGAGGTCCAGATCAAGGCCAACCGCAACTTGTCACCCGACGCCAAAAACGAGCGTTTCGTCGACAACATCAAGGTGCTGGGCTATTTCGCATACGTGCGTGACCAGAAAGCCAGAACCTTTGACTTTTACAAAGCCGAAGTCGAAGTCATCTCCATCGAGCAAGGTAAGACAGAAAACGTCTATTTCTACATGCCGGGTATCGTCGTCAAACGCGACCGCCTACCTAAAGAACCGCCCTACTACTTCGTCGCGTTGGAAATCAACGGCCAAGTGCTGCCCATCGATAACCGTGCATACTCAAAAAGCACACTTAACGATGATACCATCCGCAGCATGAAGACCAAAGCAGATGCTGAGAGTGAACCCAACGACTTCATCCTCATGCCAAGCTATAACGCACCACTCGGCTTGATCGACGCACGTCCTTCAAAGATGGCACCACTCATCAGGCGCGATCCGAAGGAGTAATCAGCAGCAACAGACCCTGCCGCGCCGGCTATAAAAGCAGCCCTCACACGAGCACGATGCAAATCGTCTCCAGTGGGGGCTTTTTTTGTGCTTCAATGTTACTTTCAGACAATGGCATTGATAACAACGACGCACTCCCTCGACAAGACGCAGTAAATATTTCGCATGCGTGCTGCAAGATAGGAGTGAGGGCGACTCGCCCTCGTTTGCATCAACA
>DJBY01000121.1:34989-37976 GCA_002430605.1 Opitutia bacterium UBA5964
GGGCGAGTCGCCCACACTCCTATAACCCGACGAATCACCCCACAGTCGCGGCCACTTCGTTAGCGCTGAGCCCCATCTTATTTTCGCAGAACTCAAGCATGTCTTCCTGTAGCGGTGCAGCAAATGAGAGAGGTCCCTCAGGAAAGTTAAATACATAGCGATAACAATGCAGCGCTTGTCGCTTGATCGGCAAAGCCGCCTCCAGTCGATCCGTCCAGCCATGCTCAATGAAATCAATATACAAGGTCTCATCTGGGCCATAGATTTTGTCACCCACCACACGCTTATCTAGAAATTCAGCATGCACCCGTATCTGATGCTTACGCCCCGTCTCTGGCTCGACCCGACAAAGCGTGTAGCCATTTTTTGAAATGAGCGGGATAAAATCCGTCACTGCTGTCTGCGAAGTGCGATCATAGCTCACTTCCGACTTTACAAAAACCGGACCGCCTCTGCGCCGAGCGATGGGCTCATCCACATGGATCGGCTGGTCAAACTCCCCTTGCAGAATCGCCAGATACTCCTTCTTCACGATCCGGTTCTGAATCGCCATCTGGAATTTACGTGCCACCGACGGACGTTTTGCAAAGACAATCAATCCACTCGTCTCACGATCCAAGCGCGCGACCAGGTGCAATTTATCCGCACCTGTATGCTCTCGAACCACCCCCACTAAGCTAGACAACGGTCCATTTTTAGACGGATGGCAGACCAACCAACCCGGCTTATTAATAATCAGCAGATTCTCATCTTCCTGCACGATCCATTCTGGAAAAACAGCCAGATCGACCAGTGGGGCTTCTTCGCCGTATGGATTCATTTCGAATCTCCTTTGTGTGCTTCTAAACGCATCTTGCGCAATATGGCAGCGCCGATTCGAGTCACAACCATGATCGGAAATTTACTGCCAAAAAATGCGATTAATTTATTCTTCCAGCCAGTCACCAGCAGCGACTTCCCTGCCGCCAGCGCCTGCAATGTCAAATTCGCCACTTGCTCAGATGTCATATTAGGAGTCAAACTCGCGCCCTCTTGCAGCGGCGGGGTCTCAAAACCTGCTGATTTAAAGAAATTCGACCGCGTCGGGCCCGGACACACCGCCAACGTCCGCACCTTGGTGCCTCGCAAATCCTCGCCCAATGCCAGTGTCCAATTCAACACAAACGCCTTGGTCGCGCCATAGGTCGCCAAATATGGGGTCGGCTGAAAGGCCGCGGTCGAGGCCACATTCACCACGCAACCACCGCGCTCCAGCATCTGCGGCAGTAAATGAGCAGTCAGATCCACCACCGCTCGAACATTCAGATCAATCATCTGCAACTGCTTGGCTCGATCCAAATCCTGCTGGCGACCGTAATCCCCAAAGCCACTATTATTAATCAGTAAGACCTCGCCCGCCTCCGCCTCTGCGATAATTATATTTAATCGCGCCGCAGCAGCAGCGACTGCCTTTGAGTCGCTTAAGTCCGTTGCGATATGAATGCTGTGCTGATCAAAAAAATCGGCCGGTTTCGAACGAGAAAGGTTGCATACCGTGGAAGTCGGAGCTAGGTTTTTAATTGCTTTGATGATTGAGCAGCCAATACCCGACGAACCACCAGTAACAATGATTACGGACGTGTGTTTCAGATATTCAGTAGGTGTTGGCATATTCAGATTAATAGATGCCAACACGCTTGATCGTAGCGATCAAAATAATGTTGGCTCTTTTTTTGCTCAGACTTGTCAAAGTGGCGGGGACAATCGTCTTCGTTAACCATGAACCCACAATAGAAAAGGAATAAATAATATATGAAGCAACATGATGTCATTATCTCCGGGCTAAATATGGATCTCACCGATGCGATTCGAAATGTGGTAGAAGCAAAAATAGAAAAACTCTTCGAACACGAAGATCATATTGTCCGCATGCGTGTGGAACTTGAATACGACGCCCATAAACGCACACACCAGAACGAATTTATTGCCAAAGGGCACCTCGAAGTGCGGGGCAACGACCATAATGCCCATGCCGAGACGGACGACCTCTATAAGTCGATCGACGAGATGGTCAACAAGCTCGACCGAATGCTCCGACGACGCTCTCGCCTCCAGAAGGTCAAACGCAAGGACACACACGTCATCGATATTCCTTGTGAAATCCCCAAGGCAGTCTAGCGCGACAGCCTAGCAGATTGACACCAGCCCGACTCTCCAACGAGAGTCGGGCTTGCTTTTTTTACCAACTTCACGAAGGTGCTGTCTATGCCTGCATATATCTACCAAATCCTTCACGTAACCGGAATCATCATGCTCTTTATGGGCTACGGAGCCCTGCTCGCCCGCAGCCTCGCTAACAGCGACAACGCAGCCGTTCGTAAACTCGGCTCAATTACCAGTGGCATCGGCCTGCTGCTCATCTTGATCGCTGGATTTGGTATGATTTCCAAACTCGGCCACAGCTTTACAGCACCTTGGCTCATCGTAAAGATGCTGATCTGGCTCGCATTAGGGGGCGTCATCGTCCTTATCAACCGCAAGCCCGCACTCGCTAAGCCTCTCTGGTGGAGCATCCTAGGACTCGGCATTCTGGCCACAGCCATGGTGTATTACGTGCGCTTCCAAGGATAGCACGAGGCTAGTTCAAAAAAAGTTAATGTTTTGCAAAGTTCTGCTTGATCTCATCCACCCACTTTGTCTTTATCCCGGCTTCCCAATAAGCACCCGTAGCTCAATTGGATAGAGCGCCTGACTACGAATCAGGAGGTTGGGGGTTCAAGTCCCTCCGGGTGTACCATTTATAAATCCCTAATGCATAAAGGCTTAGGGATTTTTTATGGCCATCGGGCATGAAAGGTTTGGTTGGGCTGAGGCGCTCGTCCCGAACGCCATGGCAGTGTTGCTTGCTCTGTCCGCATCAAAGTTTGGAGAAGAGCCAAGCCGCTAGCGCGTCTCGCGTGAGATGGGACATTTGAAAAGGAGCGAGGGCGACTCGCCCTTGTTGTTGG
>DJBY01000121.1:38184-38395 GCA_002430605.1 Opitutia bacterium UBA5964
TTAGCTAGCGGATCGACCAGCAACCCTCAGCCCTCACTGATCATTCTCTTGGGCGACGGGATGATAAACGAACCGACACCGAGAAGAATTGCCGAGAAAAGATCATAACTCTCGCAGGGCGCCGGCGTACGGGCTCTGGCATAACAATAAACTCAAGCAGCACAGCCACAAATGGCTGCGGCGGCCAAGGCGAAACAAGCAGTCATCGCCA
>DJBY01000120.1:0-3071 GCA_002430605.1 Opitutia bacterium UBA5964
TTAAGGCCTATCGGTGCAGGAATTAATAACGGTCCATATTGCAAACAAGGTGACTCAACGCGTTGTGTTTTCTCATCGATCTATTTAATGATCTCGACGCGCTGGGCATCGACTTCGTTCAAATGTTTTTCGAGCATCCACTGCATCTGCTCGACCCGCTCGGGATACTCGGCGGCCAGGTTGTTTTTTTCCGAAATGTCGTCGTTGATGTTGTACAGTTCCGGCGCGGCTGTGTTGCCGTAGTAGTGGATCAGCTTCCATGGCCCCATGCGCACCATTCCCTGAGGAGGAATGATGGCTCCGTCTCCCCTTCCAAGTTGCGGCAGGTGCCAATAGAGCGCGTCGCGTTCCAGGGTCTCGCCTCCTTTGAGCAATGGGACTAGACTCACTCCATCCAGAACGGATTCGAGCTGCTTCGGATTCCCTCCGGTCAGTTCAACCAGCGTCGGGAAAAAATCAATTCCGTTTACGGCGGTGTCGCAACGACTCCCCGATTGCGTGACTCCCGGCACACGAATGGCCATCGGCACTCGGATGCCCCCTTCGTAGAGCCATTTCTTCCCTCGGCGCAACGGGCCGTTATTGGCCACATAGGAGACACCGCCATTGTCGGAGAAAAAGATGACGATGGTGTTGTCGTCGAGCTCCAGTTCTTCGAGTGTAGCAGTGATGCGACCGAAGCTTTGATCGAACGATTCTTTCATCGCAAGGAAGGTGGCGTTTTCGTTTCCTTTCGTAAGGGGGTGTCCGCGATCCGTATATTTTTTTACCATCTCTTTCGGAGCCGTTAGCGGGCCGTGCACATCGTAATGCTGCAGCATCATAAAAAAGGGTTCATCACGATGGTTCTTCATGAAACCAATCGCTTCATCGGTCAACCGGTCGGTGATGTATTCCTCCGGCGGCCCGTCGAGATCTTTGATGCTCGGGTATGGGCCATACCATTTCTTAACCCCTCCGGGGCTGGCTCCGGGGGACCAGCCGATCACATGGTCGAAACCGTGCTTTTCCAATGGCACGGTTTTTCCACCCATATGCCACTTCCCGATTTGAGCAGTGGTGTAGCCCTGCCCTTTAAAATATTCAGCCATAGTAAACGCCTCTTCCGGCAGGAACCTCTTTTGTTCCGGCAGACGCAGATTTTTATATTCCGTCGGGTTTTCCTCACCGATCCAGACTGTAATGTGCAGACGCGCGGGATATTGTCCGGTCATAATTGCGGCCCGAGACGGCGAACAGTGCGGCGCGGAGGCATAGGCACTGGTAAACAGCATGTTCTGCTCAGCGAAGCGATCCAAGTTAGGGGTCTCGGCCAACGTCGAGCCCATGAACCCGGGATCGCCGTAGCCAAGATCATCTGCCAGAAAGATGACAATATTCGGCTTATCGGCCTTCAGTAGACTGCAAGTCAGCAGCAGACAGATTATTATAAATAATTTCACCGCCATCCCACAATGCCTCTGAGCTGAGATGAAGCCTAAGTGCTTAAGAGGTTTGAACGTGGTATCGTGAAAAGTAAGAGTAGATTTCATAATAAAAGTAAGAGAATACTTAAGAATACAAGTGACTCGCGTGCAGTTGAAATTGATCCATTAGCTCCCATCCGAAAAGCCGCTACCAAAACAACAACGTCACAAAGCAAAGGAGCAACAGGAGCGCCGACCAAAAACGGTAGTTATGCAGCAGTGGCACAAGTTTCAGTTCCTCGGGCTCTGCCCGTTAATCCGCGAGGGACCAAGTGTAGCAAGACTCGTGCTCGTCAATAGCACAACACTACACAGGACGCTATAAATGCGCTTCACCATAGGACATCGAATATTGCTATCCCTGAGATGCTTACCCTATGCAGCCTTTATCGACCACATTGTCTGTCTGATTCAGCTTGCCCATCGCTTCTTCCAGCTCCTGCTCAACCTTATGGTTAATCGGATAGAAATAGGTCACGACTGCGGTCAGCACCGCAAAACCTGCGGGAATGATACTCATCATCAGACGCAATGCGTGCTGTGTTTCTGCGGTCTGCTCCTGATTCGCAACATAACCTACGCCACTCAAGATCAGCATCGCCATTGCGGGTCCGACAGTCCAACCAATCTTTTGCGAAGCGGTGCCTGCCGAAAAGATAATACCAGTCGAACGGTGACCGAATTTAACAGCACCATAGTCCGCCGTATCTGCAATCATAGACCAAAACAGTGGCATCATTGGAGCAGCCACCAGTGCAATCAGCAACTGATTGACAATCATCAAATTGAAATTGTCGACCGGTATAAAATAGAACCACACGAGTATCGCCGCAAAAAGGAGATTCAGGATAATGTACGCACGCTTTTTACAACCAAAAAGCGAGACGATCCACTTACTGAGCAACACGGCAACCACCGCCGCCATTGAATTATAGAGCAATAACTTGGTGCCCCACTCCTCATTACCGCACACATATTTAAAGAAGTACAGAATCGGTGTGCCACGCACGGCCTGCGCCAACACAGTGAGAATGCTCAAACCAATCACAATCAACCAGGGGCGATTGCGTAACAGCTGCTTGATCTCGACCTTAATTGGCTCGTGCATCTGATGCAAGGGGCGGATTCGTTCCGTGCTCGTCTTGAAGGTGACAAAGAAAAGCGCACCCGCCATACCGGCAATCACCACCATCGCCCCCGAGTAACCAAGCTGCTCATTACCGCCGCCTATCGTTTTAACAAGAATCGGTAGTAAAAGTGTGACCGCAAAAATACCTGCGTTGGCACCAACAAATCGAAACGAAGCGAGCACGGTCCGCTGATCAGATCTTGCAGTCATCACGCCCATCAACGCACCATACGGCACATTGATCGCCGTATAGACCATCATCATCAAGGTGTATGTCACGTAGGCGTAGACAATCTTCATCGTGCCGCCCAAATCGAAGGTCGTGAAGGTCAACACGCCGAGAACCATATAGGGGAGAATCATCCACAATATCCAAGGCCTGAACTTACCCATCGTGGTATTCGTTCGGTCGGCGATGGCTCCCATAATCGGATCATTGATCCAATCCCAGGTCCGCGTGAAGAGAAGCATGGTAG
>DJBY01000120.1:3235-4390 GCA_002430605.1 Opitutia bacterium UBA5964
CGCGTGAAGAGAAGCATGGTAGCCAATACCGCAGGCGATATACCATAAACATCCGTATAAAAAATCGCCATGAAATTCATGAAGATACCAAAGTAAAGGCACGAAGCCATGTCTCCGGCGGCATAGCCGAATTTTTCGCCCCATCCAAGCTTTGCGGCAGGATCCAAGTTGGACTGTTTTGCTTGCTCTGTCATGATGATAATTTGCTTGGGTGAAATTGCTTAGTCTTCGATTCGGATATCGTAGGTCGAGAACTCCTCGATCCATGTAGCTGCGGTGCGATTGTAGGTTGCCTGATCCGGCAAGACACCATGCTCCTTTTGATACTGCTCAATAAACGCATTGGCTTTAGTCAGAAACTCTTTGTGCAAGAACCATACTGGTTGCTTATCACCTTTGTCATCGATCAGCCAGTAACCACGATGCTCCCCCGTCGCCGGTTCGATCTCATTGCAGTAGAGCTCCCAATACAGAACAAAAGGACATCCCCATTCCAAGCACCACTTCATGATGGCAGCCGTATACTTCCTCTGCGTCTCTGCATCCTTAAATGAGGCCAACTCAAAGCCGTATTCCCCGATCAACACCCGTTTACCCGGCACATCACTTTCCGGCAAGTGTGCTTCAATATAATCCAATGCCTGAAAGACCCGCTCCCGCCCCTTCTCGCCGCCCAGCAGAACCGCCGGTTTGGTCACGTCATAACTGGACCAAGACACATAGTCAGTGCGGATGTGCGGCAGTACCTGGTTTACGATCGAAGGCTTGTTATGATCCATCGATTTCGCGACGTGGTTAAGTTCAATGTAATAATAAACCTCCACATCCTCGTGGGCCGTATCACGTCGCGCATCTGCGATCGCCTTTTCACGCAAACGAAACCACTGGATCGCACCAGCAATTGCCTCAGGTTCAGGATCGAGATCATAATCATACTGTTCGCGCTGTAGGTGCCAGTCTCCCTCCCAATTTCCTAGAAAAAAGGACTTACCGCTGCCAGAATAGCGTTTGAGTAAATAAGCGGTGAACTCATACACCTCTTGATAAATTGCAGCCACCTCCGCATCACTCATTTCGCCCCCAGATAAGGCCGCTTTCGAGTCGCAGAAAGGATAAACCCATAGCATGACATTCCGGAACGGCATGTCCATGACC
>DJBY01000120.1:4593-9174 GCA_002430605.1 Opitutia bacterium UBA5964
AGTGCCGCAATTTCCTTCGCACTCTCCACCAAGGCAGTGTCCTCAGTAAACTGATAGCGCACTCCAATACTCTGAGTGCCGACAGAAAGACTAAAGGGAGCTTTACGCTCCGCACTCAGCGAAACCAACAACAACGCAGTCATCGAAAATAAGAAAACAGTTTTTTTCATCATTACCACTATCGGAAACAGACCATAAGAGATGTGATATAGATACAATCTCGCGCCATAGATCAAGCTAAATGATTAAATATTGAACTATACATACACAATAATGCCACCGAAGAGAAAAGTTTTGACAGAACAAGGTCAGATGCGAAAAAAATGAACTGTCGTTCATTTATTTGATCATGCTCAACAAGAAAATAGCCAACAAAAATAATCAATCAAACCAGTTGAAGCGCGTCGCACTACTGCTGGAGTCAGACATGGCATTCGATCGGGCGATTGCCAGAGGCGTTGGTGATTACATTCGCAGTCAGGCGGGATGGGTCATCCTGATGGATCCGATGACGAAGCCAACAATGAAGAGCCTCCAACACTGGAATCCAGACGGAATCATAACCAGTATTCACCTTCCAGCGATCGACGAAATTGCCAGCCTAAAAAACATTCCAATGGTCGGCTTCGGCAGCTTCTCAGAAGAGTTGGACGGCCATTTAAAATTCCCCATCGTCACCTCTAATCAACATGAGATTGGCCAGATGGCCGCGCAGCATTTCATCAACAACGGCATACGACATTTCGCATTTTGTGGCGGCGACGAAACCGCTCCTTGGTGTCGTCAACGGCGTGAAGGTTTCATCGAAGAGCTGAAAAAACACAACCACTCTTGTGACATATTTGAGCCAAGCTTTAATTCACCGACAAATATGTCAGACGCGATCCATTCGCTCAGCAACTGGCTAAACACCCTACCTAAGCCAACGGGTGTATTTGCCTTCTTCGATGGCTGGGCGCGCTGGGTTCTGGATGCCTGTGTACTCCAGAAAATTCAAGTGCCACAGCAGATCTCCGTGCTAGGAGTCGACAACGACCGCTGGTTGTGCGAACTATCTCAGCCCAGCTTATGCAGTATTGACACAAATGCCCGAAATGCGGGCTACAAAGCTGCCGAGCTCATGAATCAGATCATGACAGCCGGCACTCCCCCACCAGCACTCACATTTATTTCGCCATCCAACGTGGTCGAGCGAGACTCCAGTAACTACATGGCCTTCGACGACCCGGAAGTCGCCTTTGCCTTACGCTACATCAAAGAGCATGCCTGCGACCCGATCACCACGGCTGACGTGCTCAAAGTCACCGACATGTCCAACTCCACCGCCTATCGCAAGTTCATGAAAGCCATCGGCCGATCCATTCATAACGAAATCCAGCGCACACAAATGAGCCGGGTCAAAGAATTGCTAACGACTACCAATCTCAACGTCAGCGCCATCTCGCTACGAGCTGGGTTTGAGAATGTGCGCTACTTGACTCAGGTCTTCCGTGATCTGACAGGACAAACTCCCACCGAATACCGACGCATACAAAGCACTCCCGAAGTCAGATAAAGCCGGCGATGCCGAAGCGCTCAAGAAAAGACAAAAGAGCACTGCCCACACATCCATTTCAGCTCAAAGGAAATAGCTTACCTCGGAAATTATTGCACAAAAAAAGCTGTCGAAAATAAATTCGACAGCTTTGAAAATTAGGATGCTCGACGACGAGCAATGGTTTATTTGCGGCGACGTATCATCACGGAACCGAGAGCCAACAGTCCACCCAAGAGGGCGTAAGTAGCGGGTTCAGGAACAAGAGCAACAACCGACACAATCGTATTTGCTCCATCAAAAACCTGGCTAAAATTAGCCGCTCCGGTATTACCATCAGCAAGAATCCAGCCACTAGTAATATAGTTGTTTAAATTCGAGCCGACTACTGTCTGATCACCGGTCAACCAGAGCTGTGAATCGCCTTGCAAATCCAAGATTGCCCCTTCTGACATTACCAGCGAGAAATTATTAATAATATCAGTTTGTAACATCTTAAGGGTTCCATCAGTAACCGTAACTGTGCTGTTGGCATTCATGACAAAAGCGGACGTGGTTTGAAATGTACCGCCACTAGTGATATTCATTACTCCGGTGGTGGCGGTGTTCCCAAAGGTCGCATTCCCACCGGATGTTACCACTGCACCATCAACATTTAAGATACCATTAGCCGAGAAGCCGACTTGAAGAATACTAGCAGTAGTAAAGTTCTGAAACACATTCAATGTCGCGGTATAATTACCCGTATCACCAACACTCCCAACTTTAAGCGTACTTGATGACACCGCCGCATTTATTACATTAACCGTGGAATTGGCTATCTTTGACGTAAAGAGGACTTGATCAGCAGTAGTTATGGTGGGAAAAGTCCCACTTTGGTTAAACCAAATGTCACCATCGTTAAAATCGTGTTCGGTATTCCAGAAGGATGCCGTATTGTTCTGAATAGTCAAATTAGCAGCAAAAGCGCTTTGAGCCGCCACAAGGGCAACGAATGAAGTCAGTAGGAATGTTTTTTTCATGAGGTATTGATGTAGATCTAATAAGGGTTAAAGGGCTGCTAGAATTAGCTAAGGTAGAAAACACTCTAGCAACTGAGAGGTCAGAGTCAAGGATATAGATCATTTATTGTCATTTATTTACAATATATAGTCACTTGCCGGTTAAAGACCTATCAAACAGAAGGACAGAAGCATGCTCCCACCGAACTGAAACTCGGCGATACAGGCCCCGTGGGCGTAAGTTGTTAAATGTCGACCTCAGTCACCACCTGCGAGGCGAGACTCTCGCCGCCAGCCTTGTGCTGCACCAGAACCTCACGACCATCGTGCTGAGCAATCAAGACGCCTGCCTCCTTCACTGCGGTCGCCGCGCACCCAACGAGCTGAATCAAATCTTCCGCACTTAATCGCATCGTGCATCTTCCTGTAAACTGGCAAGCACTTCACGCGCCAAGCGCTCACTGTAGCCATTGATCTTCCAATGCCCCGGGCTCCAGCCTTTTAGAAAGCGATGAAAGTCCGTCCATGCCACCGGATAAAGCGCCCGCCAATCACGCTCCAACGCATCCAGATCGAGGTCAGTTCCTTGTACGGTTAATGCGCCACGCAAGGCTCCGAAATACAGCTCCAACAGCGCAGACTCCTCCCGCTCGCACGCCAATTCGTCGAGACAACTGCCGACAAGGTAGGCGACGTCCTTCATCCCACACCCTGCGCCGATGTATTGAAAATCGACCGCCGCTACTGACGCGCCATCTTCTGAAAAACAAAAGTTGGCTAGCTTGGCATCGCCATGCACCAGCGTCTGATACGGACTCGCCTTGAGCTTACGATCAATCGCAACTGCCGCGTCTTTCAATGCCGGGTCTTCCTTCGCTAAGATCGCCAGCTCATCCGGCCGTGTATCCAAATGCCAATACGTGCCCTGCTCCCACAAGCCCCTCGGCTCGGCCCCCATAAAAGTCGCGTGGAAATGCGCCAACCACGACAAACAGGCGTGCAACTCAGTCTCACCCACGGTCGTGCGCCGCAACGCAAACCCCGACGCATCCAGATCCTCTAATACCATGATCGACTCGTGCCGCACCGACTCCAGCGCCAAGCACTTCGGCACGCGGCAACCCGGCCCACAACGCGCACTCCAGTCACGATACCAGGCCGCCTCCACTTCGTAGGACTTGAGCTTACGTTGATGCGATAGGTCCGTATTCCATCCCCGTGGATGCGCCACTGCCGCCGGCAGCGACACGTGTTTGACGACCACACTCTCCGCAGACCCGCCCTTCAACCCATAACGCACAATCGAACCATAGCCGCTCCAAAGACTCTGGATCACGCCCAGCTCAATCAGCTCATTGGCTCCAGTGGAGCTCAGAATCATCGATTTCAAATGCGTATTCATTCGGAGACAGAGCATGAACAGCTCTCACCGCAATCCAAGGGCGAACTACTGAGCGACATATATTGCCATTTAGTCAGGCGCATCCTCGCTACCGATCGAGCGCGGCCTTTGCCAAATGAATCAAGCTTTCGATGCGACATCGAAAATGCCGCTCACCAATCTCACGATTGGAACCACGAGTGAACCAGAAGTTGTTTATAATAAAAAATAAAGACGCTCTAACTCAACTTCAGCGCCTTCGTCATTACGCCGAACAATTCGTAGTTCTTAATAAACGGCGCAATCCGCTCCGAACCAGGCCCAAATGCAAATAGATCCACGCACTCGGAGGTGTGATTGTTTGAGGTCCAGCCGATTGCTGTCTTTTTGAATAATTCCTTGGCTACGATCTTTGTCATCGCACTGGAGAGGTAAGTCGAAGCTGGATCGTCAATGGTTGCCTGAATCGCATCGGCCTGAGTCGTTGTCGCGACGATACCAGTGGCTTTGGTAAAGACCTCCGCATCGAACTTCCCTGTGGCTTTAAATTTCTGCTCCAATGCCTCAAAGCTGCCAGTCATGTCATTGATACGATCGAGCGCTGGCCCGCTATCGACATACGCAGGCCCTGCCCCATTCAGCTGACAACCACCGGTGCCGTGATC
>DJBY01000120.1:9413-11723 GCA_002430605.1 Opitutia bacterium UBA5964
TCATCGAACTCCAACAGCTCATGCAAAATCGCTGCAGAATCATTGGCATGCCCCGCATGGTCCACGCGCCCTCCTTCAACCTGTAAAACGAAGCCCTGCTTCGACTGACTGAGGCTCTGCAAGGCCGCGCGAAACATCTCCGGCAAGCTTGGCACCTCGGCAAGCGCTGCATCATGCGTTCGATCGATTGCATAAGGCAGATGTGAATTTGAGAAAAGCCCGAGCAGTCGTGGGCTGCTGGCTTGCGCAAGCAACTCCGTTTTCGTTTGCACGAAACGATAACCCTTACCCTTAAAATCTGGAATCGATGCACCCTCCTGCCTGTCGGCTGTCCGTTGAAAATACCGCAAGCCACCACCGAGCAACACATCAATCTCACGCTCATAATATTGCTGTGCGATCTCGTTCTCCATCCCGCGCTTCTCAACGTTGGCCGCAAAGCCCGCAGGCGTCGCATGAGTGACTTGGCATGTCGTTACGAGCCCAGTGGCTTTGCCTGCCTCCTTTGCATAAGAGAATAGAGGTTTCAGCGAGGCGCCATTGGCATCCGTATTGATTGCGCCGTTCTGCAGGCGCTGCCCACAGCCCCAAGCGCTGGCAGCGGCAGCCGAATCGGTCACCGGCGAACTCGCCGAAGCGGTATCCTGCAACGCACGTGTTAGCCCGGGTTGCTCATAGACCTGCATCCAATTCAATGGTGCCTTGCGATGGCGCAAACTCCAGTGATGCGCGAAGCCATAGGTGCCAGTACACATACCGTCCACGACTAGAAAGATGAGGTTCTTTGCCTTCGGTCTCTTCGGCTGGCGCACTGGATCCGCGGCGGCAGTACTCGCACCTAGCGTCGCTGCGACGCTACTCAGGCCAATGCCTTTAATGAACTGACGACGACTGGAGGACGGGGGAGAGTTCAACATGCATCAATTTCTATAGACAGATGAACGCAGATGTAACTCAAAAAATGAAATACTATTTCGCTTGCTGATACCACCCCTCGACCAACTTTTTAATCGCTTCGGCAGACTCAGCAGTTTCGAAAGTCAATGACGCTGAATTGATGCAGTAACGCAGTCCCGTAGGCTCTGGACCATCTGAGAAGACGTGGCCTTGGTGCGAACCGCAGACTGCGCAATGTACTTCGACGCGTGTCATACCATAGCTCACGTCTCGTGTTTCGCCCAGTGTACGTTTATCAATCGGCGTAAAGAAGCTCGGCCAGCCTGTGCCGGAATCAAATTTTGTGGTGCTACTGAATAGCGGAGTATCACAACCGACACATCGATACAGCCCAGTCTTCTTATTGTCGTGATATGGATTAGCGAAAGGACGCTCGGTACCTTGCAGGCGCGCGACATGATACTGAATCTCCGTCAGCCGATCCTGCCACTCGGCATCAGTACGTACGACCGGGTATTGATCACCGCCAAGATCCACATGCGAAGGCAAACCACAGGCGCTCGCGCATTCGCTCACAGTTTCATCCATTGATTTGGGAGAGGAATTCGGTTCGTCGGCCATAGTAAATTGAATTAAAAAACACCCCACAATCAAAGTAAGCAGGGCTGCAATGGATAGAGAGGGGCGGGATACGTGGTTCATTAGAAAAATAAGATATCACTGATGCTGTACTTATTCCAGCGAAGTGCAAGTTGCTCTTCTAAAACAGCAGATCGTCCTCGTCCGGATAACGAATCTCCGTGAGACTACCGTTGAATTTATCTGCCAGTGCTGCCATAATTTTAGCACCGATTCGCGCCGTTGCTACTTCTTCGGTTATGAGTGACTCACCAGAGTGAATGACTACCGGCACTGCCTTTGCTGTGGAAAAACTCCCAGCCGACTCTTGAGCCTGCAGATCTGCGGCAGCATCGATTGCTGCGTGCTCTGGATCGACCTCTGGCAGTTCCACATCGAGCAATACATCGACCACACTATCTGGCGCATCCAGTGCCACTTTCACAGGTGCATCAACAACCAGTGTCGCTTCGACCTCGATCGCCTCAGGCGTTGACGGGACTAAGGCTTTTTTTTTTCGGTTAAGGTCGCCCCGGCACCTGCCAATTGTTTGATCAAGCTATCGATCGCACGCGAGCGGGACTCCTCGGCAGCCTTCAATAGCACCACCTCGAAATTTACTTTTTCCGACAGCCCGCGTTGCACCGATGCTTCGCCACGATTCAAGGCATCGAGCATACGCATAATCGACTCGGTCGTCAGTGCGACGCCGAGCTTATCGCTGGAACCACGGTTCTGAATCGCATCGAGCAGTGCTTCGCGGACATAAACTTCGAGATCCTGCAAAATACGGAA